>JBMFOM010000203.1:0-508 GCA_049969615.1 Caldifarciminota bacterium | reverse complement strand
CTCTAGACACGCGACCGTGACCACCTGTCACACGAGAACCGTGGATCTGCCTTCTGTGACAAGTCAGGCAGACATTCTGGTCGCGGCCGCTGGCAAGGCCGGTCTCGTAACAAAGGATATGGTCAAACCCGGCGCGGTGGTGATTGATGTTGGAACCAATTTCGTTGACGGCAAAACTGTCGGGGATGTGGACTTTGAGGCCGTGAAAGATGTTGCTGGAATGATAACCCCGGTTCCCGGTGGGGTTGGTCCCGTGACCACAGCGACATTGTTTGAGAATGTCATAGAGGCCACGAAGAAAAACGGCTAACAGGGACTATTCAACGTCTTATCTTCAGGCTAGGTTTGAGGGCCAGGTGGTACCATTCCCCCTGAGTAGGCACCTGAAGTATTTCTATGTGGTGCCCTTTCATGGGCTTTGTTAAGCCCAACTTTGACACCTCATTTTTCGTAAGTCATTGATAGGTAAGGACTTAAGAGGAATCAAGGCCGGGAGAAATTGGCACCA
>JBMFOM010000202.1:0-522 GCA_049969615.1 Caldifarciminota bacterium | reverse complement strand
CTATCTGTTTTCTATGAGTGAAAGTCTCCTGATCGTTAAAGATTTTCTGGATCACGCACAGCGAATAATATGCCAGGGATAGGCAGGCTTGCAACCCCAAATCATCGAATAGATGAAGAGCAGGCCCGGCGGTTTCAATCCCTCATAGGTAGGCTCGCAACCACGTTTTCCTTGCTGATCCAAAGACTTAGCTGGCGGGTTTCAATCCCTCATAGGTAGGCTCGCAGCCTTGAGCACGGGGCAGATGTGACGGTGAAAAACAGAAGTTTCAATCCCTCATAGGTAGGCTCTCAACGTGCACGCACGCGATTATAACAGCCATACGCCGCTACTTCGTTTCAATCCCTCATAGGTAGGCTCGCAACCTTATCTTGTTTAGTTTAATTTTCTTTAAGAGGAGAGGTTTCAATCCCTCATAGGTAGGCTCGCAACATCAAGTATAACGCCGTAGCTTACAAATACATCCCGCGTTTCAATCCCTCATAGGTAGGCTCGCAACATAGAACCAAATTGTCCCATCAG
>JBMFOM010000201.1:0-557 GCA_049969615.1 Caldifarciminota bacterium | reverse complement strand
GGTACCATTCCCCCTGAGTAGGCACCTGAAGTATTTCTATGTGGTGCCCTTTCATGGGCTTTGTTAAGAGTAAAGATTATAGGTTTCGGAGACATTAAAAATCAAGAACAAGGAACCGGCGGGGCGACCTTCCTCTCGGAGATGACGAACAAAGAGAAACAAGGTTAGAGAGATGGCATTCACATGGACACTCGCGGGTCCCGCCCCGCCGCCCCCGGTTCAAAGCATGGCCTTATCCCCAGCCGTAAGACATCTTCAGGGCCACGGTCATGTTCTGGAGGCCTTTTCGGCTCCATGACCTCCTTTCCCCCAGTCGCATTTTCATAACGCCACCAACACCAGCACCCTCAGGGGGGTTCCACAAACAGGAAGCTCCTTATGTGTTCCCAGTTCCTACGGACACTCATTGCCCAATCAAGGAGCCTTTCCTTTCCGGGCCCATCATCCATGCCACTCAGAACCCTCGCGATCTCCTCCCCCAAGCTCTCCTTGGTGGCATTGGGGGCAACGACTTTACCCCAGAGTAGTTTTGCGGTCTCGTCATCCACAGAGGCCCT
>JBMFOM010000200.1:0-604 GCA_049969615.1 Caldifarciminota bacterium | reverse complement strand
TAGCCTACCTATGAGGGATTGAAACGATCGTTCTGGGGCGTAAGGTTATAGGCAGAGCCTCGTTCATAGCCTACCTATGAGGGATTGAAACAAAGGTTTTGGCTAGGGTGGTGAATAAGGGAGTAGTGGTTCATAGCCTACCTATGAGGGATTGAAACGGATCTGTGAAGGTCTTGACTGACCATAGGTATGAGGTTCATAGCCTACCTATGAGGGATTGAAACTGCGCTTTCTTGCGTTTTGTCGCCTCGGGTTTGCAGGGTTCATAGCCTACCTATGAGGGATTGAAACATCTGGTTGTGGAGGGTTCTCGTGAGGCGACTACGCGTTCATAGCCTACCTATGAGGGATTGAAACCGGGAGTTGCGTGGTCTTTGCAATGCGAGTGCTGCGTTTGGTTCATAGCCTACCTATGAGGGATTGAAACTTAGCTTCAGAAAAGATACTCATGTCAAAAACCTCCGTTCATAGCCTACCTATGAGGGATTGAAACACATCTCCACCTCATAGGTAGCCGTCTCGGGCGTAGAGGTTCATAGCCTACCTATGAGGGATTGAAACGAGGGGGTTTCAAAAACAGGTATAAAGGAGATAGATCGTTCAT
>JBMFOM010000199.1:0-634 GCA_049969615.1 Caldifarciminota bacterium | reverse complement strand
AAAATGACCTTGTAATAGCAATAATCGGAGATACTATTGGCAAAACAAATAGAATACCTAAAGAACTGGCTGGTGGTTTTTGTTCAAACAACACTGGAAGACTAAGAGTAAAACCAGAAATGAAAGGAAAAATTTTACCAGAATTCGCTGAAATATTGTTTCAATCGTTGGTTGTTCAAAATCAGATTACCAAAAAGAAAACGCAAACAGGGCAACCTAAAATCAGCGATAGCGAAATAAAATCAATTCAAATCCCCCTCCTTCCCCTCCCAATCCAGCAAAACATCGCCTCATTAGTTCAAAAGTCCGACGAAGCAAGAAAAAAGGCAAAGGAATTATTAGAGATAGCAAAAAAAGCGGTGGAGATTGCCATTGAGGAGGGTGAAGAAAAGGCTCTGAAATATATAAGTAATTATAAGTAATTAAGAGAGTTTTACTAAACTACTAAACATCTGAAATTAATTTCAAGTGATTTCTGTCTAATAGTTTTTAATTAAAACTTCAACATTAGATTTAACTCTTCTATCAGGTTTGCAGTTTATAAACCTGTTTGCGTTTAATTCTATTATTTCAAAATCTCTGTAAAGATTTTTTATAAAGTCTGTGTTTGAGTTTGATAGTATAACGTAGCAAC
>JBMFOM010000198.1:0-653 GCA_049969615.1 Caldifarciminota bacterium | reverse complement strand
ATTGAAGGAGAATACCTTCATCCCTTTGACTTCCTGTTATGCCCTGAGCTTTACACGAAGAGGAGAAGGGGTATCCTTCCCACACTTTCCTTATGCGAACACCTAATAGGGGCCGCGCCCAGGGCCCTTTCGTTCAACGCCGGGGCCAGGACTGACGGCCTCCTATCAGCAAAGACATTCTGGGGATTGTTCCAGCTGGCTATGGCTACGGTTAGAGCAAAGACCACAGCGGTTCCCCCAAATACAGGATACCTTCATGTTGTCCTTGATGGGTTCTGGCTCACCACAAGGGGCCCATCCAGGAAGTCAGACAGGCAAAGAGGGGAGGTCAAATACTGCGTCATCAAGGTGCCCGGAATAAAGGGGTTATGCCTTTACACCTCCCAGGACTCCGAGAGGAAGGGGCTGTCCTTCCAGGAAGGCCTCTCAGAGTTTCTCCGGGAAAGATACGGGGACCTGAACGGGATAAGGGGCATTGTCCTGGGCGATGGCGCAAGCTGGATAAAGGAGTTCCGGGACTTCTATCTCCCCAACTTCTGGTTTCAGCTGGATCACTTTCACCTCAAGAGGGATCTCAGGGCCTCTGTGGATGACGAGACCGCAAAACTACTCTGGGGTAAAGTCGTTGCCCCCAATGCCACCAAGGAGAGCTT
>JBMFOM010000197.1:0-705 GCA_049969615.1 Caldifarciminota bacterium | reverse complement strand
TCTGTTTCAATCCCTCATAGGTAGGCTCGCAATGTACTGTTTAATAACAGACGTTCTCTGGGAGCTACGTTTCAATCCCTCATAGGTAGGCTCGCAATCCCTTAGGGGAGGAGTACGAAAAGGCCTACATACGTAGTTTCAATCCCTCATAGGTAGGCTCGCAATGCTGATATTGTAATTGATAGAGATGATAGCTGGATTGGTTTCAATCCCTCATAGGTAGGCTCGCAATCTAAAACCTGTGCAATTTGATTGCCTTTCTTAGATTTGGTTTCAATCCCTCATAGGTAGGCTCGCAATCCATTGCAAAAAACACCCTGAACCTGATAGTCAGGGTTTCAATCCCTCATAGGTAGGCTCGCAATCAAAAGACGAAGTACGCAAAATATTGCATGTGTTGTGTTTCAATCCCTCATAGGTAGGCTCGCAATGCTCTACAGGTAAAAGCACATTCATTTGCTACCTTGCGTTTCAATCCCTCATAGGTAGGCTCGCAATGGCTGGCTGGCTACCAGTTTCTCTTGCCAAAGTATGGTTTCAATCCCTCATAGGTAGGCTCGCAATAAGTAGAGCTAAGACAACAAGACTTGATAGAGTTATGTTTCAATCCCTCATAGGTAGGCTCGCAATTCTCCCATGTCATAGACAACAGCAGCCACTTGGTTAGTTTCAATCCCTCATAGGTAGGCTCGCAATCTGTACCAG
>JBMFOM010000196.1:0-712 GCA_049969615.1 Caldifarciminota bacterium | reverse complement strand
GGGAATGGTGCCTTTCTCGTTTTAGCGTCCACCCCTTGAGCCTACTCAGCCGATACCTGCACCTTTACCCTGTCAATCCTGTAATAGGAGGGCTTGGTCATAGTCGCGGCATAAAACAAGGCAGACCCGTCTGAGGAAAAATGGGGCCAGGACGCATCCTCATACGGCCCCCATTCCTTGCCGTTTACGATGACATACCACTTGCCATCGGCCTTCTCAGCCTCAAATCCCCAGGCAGACCCGTCTAAGGAAAAATTGAGCCAGAACGCACTCTCATACGGCCCATACGGCCCCCATTCCTCACCGTTTACGATGACATACACCTTGCCATCGGCCTTCCAGGCCTCAAATCCCCAGACAGACCCGTCTGAGGAAAAATAGAGCGAGAACGCACCCTCATACGGCCCCCATTCCTTGCCGTTTACGATGACATACTCCTTGCCATCGGCTTTCTCAGCCTCAAATCCCCAGGCAGACCCGTCTGAGGAAAAATGGGGCGGGTACGTAACCTTATACGGCCCATACGGCCCCCATTCCTTGCCGTTTACGATGACATACACCTTGCCATCGGCCTTCTTGGCCCTAAATCCCCAGGCAGACCCGTCTGAGGAAAAATAGGGCGAGGACGCACCCTCATACGGCCCCCATTCCTTGCCGTTTACGATGATATACCGCTTGCCATCGGCCTTCTCGGCCCAAAATCCCCAGGCAG
>JBMFOM010000195.1:0-792 GCA_049969615.1 Caldifarciminota bacterium | reverse complement strand
ATAGATGGGATGGAACAACTTTTTCTCAAGGTTTCAATCCCTCATAGGTAGGCTCGCAATGAAAAATGTTATTATTCAATACACAGAGATCAAGATTGTTTCAATCCCTCATAGGTAGGCTCGCAATTAGCCATAGATTTAGGACTAAATCCCTTGTTTGCAACAAAGTTTCAATCCCTCATAGGTAGGCTCGCAATTAAAGGTTTACTTGAACTTGCAGTTGTATCCCAAGAAGTTTCAATCCCTCATAGGTAGGCTCGCAATTTTTATGAAGAATTATTTGTTGAATATCATCAATAGGGTTTCAATCCCTCATAGGTAGGCTCGCAATAGTTGATGAGTTTAATAAAATGGTTGATGAGAATATGTTTCAATCCCTCATAGGTAGGCTCGCAATTGCCAAAAAATTATGACATTCAAAAACCTAAGAAAGGTTTCAATCCCTCATAGGTAGGCTCGCAATGGAAGGAGGTGTAAAAAATGCCAAAAAATTATGACATTGTTTCAATCCCTCATAGGTAGGCTCGCAATAGGAATTGGAGTTTGTCCTTTATCGAGTTTTCCCTGGGTTTCAATCCCTCATAGGTAGGCTCGCAATCGAAGATTCAGGATGTACCTGGGTTTTGAAAAAGAGGTTTCAATCCCTCATAGGTAGGCTCGCAATCACTAAATATTGATAAATTTTGGTGGGTGTTTGTAGGTTTCAATCCCTCATAGGTAGGCTCGCAATGCAGCTCTTTCGCCAATAATAATTTCATGCAAACCTGGTTTCAATCCCTCATAGGTAGGCTC
>JBMFOM010000194.1:0-823 GCA_049969615.1 Caldifarciminota bacterium | reverse complement strand
CGTGAAAGTTTTCCTTTAGAGAAAACCAAGATGTATTCGTGAGTATCCCTGAGCGTAGGGTTTGCAGCGGATTGCCAGCTTCCCCATGCAGTGCTCGTGCCCGCTCCTGCACCCTTGTTCCAAATGATTTCGCCACGCATAATGAAGCCAACCTCAAGCATAGAGTCTATAACGAACTTATGATAGGGAATGTAAGGTTTCCTTCCGACGTTCGCAATGTTCACGCAAGCTCTTCCACCGTTAACTAAGACTCGGTAGGTTTCAGCGAAAACATCCCTTAACAACCCAAAATATTCTTTTAAGTCCAAATCCTCGTCATATTCCTTGCCAACATTGTATGGCGGGGATGTAACCATCAAGTGTACGCTCGAGTCAGGAATGTTACTCATGTTTCGACTGTCCTGTAAAAGAACCCTGTCCAAAACATCTGGAGGCACGGGGTTCTCTATTTCGGGAAGCGACTCGTCAATCTCGAAGCTTTGATACATCTTGCTGCTATAAAAAGGAGTGGAATCATGATTCTCCCTTTTTGACACGCCGAAACGGCTCGTTCTCGTCCCCTTTCTTACCAAGTCGACCTCACTCTCCTATAAGTGGAACTTGTAAATATTGCTATTTGAAGTCAGGGTTGTCCGGATCAGAGTCGAACTTCTCCAAAGCCTTCATCATTAACGCAATGTCCTCATCTATCTTTTTCTTGTCCCATCGCTTCACCCGTAAGATGGTCATTGAGAAACCATCAAGCTTAATGCCCTGCGTAACATAAGCCCGAAGAATCTCCCTTTCCCTCTCAGTCAGTATGAAGGTCCTCATTGTTAACAAC
>JBMFOM010000193.1:0-827 GCA_049969615.1 Caldifarciminota bacterium | reverse complement strand
AGCGAACAGGTAGGGCAAAGAGAACAAGGTGTGTTCTACCTTGATGAAACGGAGGAGCGGTTTCATCTGATAACTATCACCTGCCCAGATAGATTGCGTGGCATTTTCCGCGCGGACACCTTGGACGTCCATAGATTTGATAACCGAGAACTAGCAATCATCAGAGTATCCTGTAGATGAGCCAGAGGAACAACAGGATGGTCAGGACCGTTATCAGGCTAAATTCAATGTATATGCCTATAGTGAACCTCAGGAGTATCAGGTTTATCTCGGTGGGCGAAAACCCCACAGCCATGTATCTGACCAGGAAATCCTTGACGGGGCTTTGTGGCACGAAATACCTAATTGCCTCGTTTATCGCTGTGCCAACAACCGCGCCAAAGAAGAACGCGAGCCAGAACGCCTTCCAACCCCTTGTTCTCAGCATGGCTTACATTCTGAGGGATTCGCGTGCCGCGGCGCAAGGACGGGTTGTGAATCAAGCCTATTTTTGGCGCAGTGCTCCTTTTCTCAAATGATCGTAGAGTGCTCGTGGCTATTGTCGTAACTTGAAAAGTCTAATCTTTGCTCCACAATTGCCAAACCCTTGCCCGGTTTGTCCTTTGTCCCCATCCGGGAGCCTCATCATAGTCATAAAAGAACCCTGAGTAAATGCCCTCGTGGCGGGATTTTTCAGCGGCCCCTCTTAGACCCAACTTCAACGCCTCATTTTTCGGAGAATCAAGGCCGGGGAATTGGCACCATGTTCAGGGGGGTTCTCAGCGAGACCTATTCACATACGAGGACTATTCTGTGGGGTTCTCGGATGCCCAGGGTTCTGAGGATTG
>JBMFOM010000192.1:0-854 GCA_049969615.1 Caldifarciminota bacterium | reverse complement strand
TGACCCATCCGGGCTTTCTCAAACCAGGGGGGTATGCTGAGAATCAAAAATGAGCACATCCGGGGAAAGGATCACAAATAGCCAAAATAAGGCGCGGTTTCACTACCGGCGCCAACAAGTTCTTCTTCGTGAAGGATATAACCGATCTCGTGGAGGACGAGAGGATCAAGCGTTTCGCTGGAATGACTGCGAAGGAGCTAAAAAAGGAGGGTCTCGCGCTGATTGAATCCGGAGACGGGAGCTGGCATCTCATAGAAAAGGAATGTCTGAGACCAGTGGTGACGAGCCTGAAGTTTGTGCCCGGAATCAACCTTACCATTGAAGACATAGGGAGCCAGCGAATAGTTTTTCTGAAAGAGCCATTAGGGAGATTCGCAAAAGAGTATGTCAGCTACGGGGAACAAGAAGGTTATAGCAAAACCAGAACCTGCGCGGCAAGGAGGCCATGGTATAACTTGCCCGATCTTGAACCTGCCCCAGTTTTGATATCGCGCCGTTATGGAGAACGCTTCTTCCTGCCCATTAACAAAATAGGGGTGCAGGAAGGCGATGTTTTCTACGGACTCAAATTGAAAAATAAAAAGCTCTTGATGCCTTTTGTTTCCTGCACAAACTCCACATTCTTCATGCTTCACCATCTCCTGAACTCCTATCACCTTACCGGAGCTATAACCGTTGCCGAGATGGATGGAATTCGTCTCAGGAAGATTTCTATTCCAATTCTCAAACAAACGTGATCCTTTCCCCGGATGTGCTCATTTTTGATTCTCAGCATACCCCCCCTGGTTTGAGAAAGCCCGGATGGGTCAGCTGAACAAGGAATTTATCGCTACCTTTCCGCGCTCAAAGGCCTC
>JBMFOM010000191.1:0-963 GCA_049969615.1 Caldifarciminota bacterium | reverse complement strand
GGCTTGAGGTTGGTTTCGTATTGATACCTGGGGTTTGTGGTTGCAACAACCCAGTCCCGGTATTCGTGAGGGACAACGAGCACGAAGTCCTTGGTCAGGCTCGGAGGGGTACGCATGTTCGGCGTTAGCATGGGACGCTTTATCTCTCTCGCCCAGATGTGAACCCGAACCACCGCTGTGGTGTCGCTGGGGCCTATAGGGTTTCCCATCTCATCCTTCGCGGTATCTGGCAGAAGGACCACCCTGGTGCAGAACTCCACTTCTATTGAATCTGTATCATTGGGAGGAAGGACTTTTTTCCTGTCCCAGTGGAGGTTATCAGGGGCCCAGTCCACATCGGTTCTCTCTATGGGGGAGGGGTAGCCGCCATTTTCCACCGGCATCCCTTTCCCGCAGAGGATAATAGAGTCAGGTCTGTCTGGATAACCCTCAATCTCCAGCGGTGGATCCCACACGAACACCCTGTAATACTCGCCCACGGTGAACCCTCCCGCGCCTATCACCATGTAGTCTATGTAGTCATCCGCGTTCAGCACCTTCATGCGTTGGGCCATCCTGGACATATCGCTCAGACGGCGCCCGTATGCTACCGGATGGAGGTCAGGGCTGAGGGAACCCCAACCCGTCGTCATATCCTCTCCCAAGGCCCTCTCAGCAAGGGCCCAGTGGATCACTGTATCCAGGTAGTCGTCAGAGAACTCGCCCATGAAGTAATCCGGAATCTGAGCTGATGTATCAGCGGGTATGTCGGTATAGACCCGTATCTTAATCGTACATTGACCGGGATACAGGCTTTCAGGAAAGGCCTCGTCCCAGCCAAAGGGATATGGGGCTATGTATTCCTTACCTCCCTGGCCATCAGGCAGGAACTTGGGCATGAGCATCCCGAAGAGGTTTGACCAGATCACCGGGCCTTTTCCGTTGTTCTTGAGTCTACGGGCGTTAGCCACGAGGGAGTCTATG
>JBMFOM010000190.1:0-1099 GCA_049969615.1 Caldifarciminota bacterium | reverse complement strand
GCCGTTTACGATGAGATACCGCTTGCCATCGGCCTTCTCGGCCACAAATCCCCAGGCAGACCCGTCTGAGGAAAAATTGGGAGAGAACGCATCCACATACTCATACGGCCCCCATTCCTTGCCGTTTAGGATGAGATACCGCTTGCCATCGGCCTTCTCGGCCACAAATACCCAGGTAGACCCGTCTGAGGAAAAAACGGGAAGGGACAACGCATCCTCATACGGCCCCCATTCCTTGCCGTTTATGATGACAGACCACTGGAGACCGGCCTTCTCGGCCCAAAATCCCCAGGCAAACCTGTCTGAAAAATGGGGCCTGGACGCACTCTCATACGGCCCCCATTCCTTGCCGTTTACGATGAGATACCACTTGCCACCGGCCTTCTCGGCCCAAAATCCCCAGGCAGACCCGTCTGAGGAAAAAACGGGCCAGGACGCACTCTCATACGGCCCCCATTCCTCGCCGTTTACGATGAGATACCGCTTGCCATCGGCCCAGGGCCTGAGTAACAACCCTAAACAGCTCATCTTGCCATCGGCCTTCTCGGCCACAAATCCCCAGGCAGACCCGTCTGAGGAAAAAACGGGCCTGGACGCAGCCTCATACGGCCCCCATTCCTTGCCGTTTACGATGACATACTCTTTGCCATCGGCGTTCCTGGCCGCAAATCCCCAGGCAGACCCGTCTGAGGAAAAAACGGGCCAGGACACATACTCATACGGCCCCCATTCCTTGCCGTTTACGATGAGATACCGCTTGCCATCGGCCTTCTCGGCCACAAATCCCCAGGCAGACCCGTCTGAGGAAAAATTGGGAGAGAACGCATCCACATACTCATACGGCCCCCATTCCTTGCCGTTTACGATGAGATACCGCTTGCCATCGGCCTTCTCGGCCTCAAATCCCCAGGCAAACCCGTCTGAGGAAAAATGGGGCGAGGACGCAGCCTCATACGGCCCCCATTCCTTGCCGTTTACGATGACATACTGCTTGCCATCGGCCTTCTCGGCCACAAATCCCCAGGCAGACCCGTCTGAGGAAAAATCGGGCCAGGACGCATCCTCATACGGCCCCCATTCCTTGCCGTTTACGATGACA
>JBMFOM010000189.1:0-1114 GCA_049969615.1 Caldifarciminota bacterium | reverse complement strand
AATCCATATGAGGACCATGGCCGTCGTATTCCCACCATATTTCCCGATCATAAGGGAGATAAAGGGTCTGCCAGCTGAGGTATTCACCTAATCCCATATCCCCCTCTTTGCCGAACCAGATATAGACCTCTTCGGGTCCGGGATACAGGTCTTGCCAGAGGGAAACTATATTGTAGTGAGGCCAGTTCCTTTCAGGGAAGTAGTTCCACTTCGCTGGGTTTATCCCATACGGCTGGCCCTGGAAGGCCAGACACATCTCAGCCGTGGCCACGAGGGCCACTGTTGTCTTGCATATCCTCTTCATGGTAAAATCCTCCTTCTTGCGTGAAGACGATCTTCTTTCTCATGACATCGTTGTTTATCCAAAGCTCAAGGAAATAGACCCCTGGTTTTAATCCAGGGAGGGGTATGGTGTGAGGGCCAGGGCCAAGGGTTCCGAGGTCTTGGTCATAGGCCCTCTGGCCAGAGGCGTTGAATAACGAGAAAGACACATGAGCCTGGCTCTTCAGGGAGAACTGGAGCTCAGGCCCCCCGTAGACTGTCCTGACCCACTCAAGGTAATGGGTTGAGGTGTCAGAGGTATCAGGGGGTTCCGGGATGGTGTCATAGATGTAGTGGTAGATGGCGAGGCCAGGTTCCCTTCCAGAGAAACCCACCTTTGTCACCACATAACCGTTAACCCACAAACACGGGTGACCTGTTCCTGTAAGTGGGGTATCGTTTTTATACCAGGCAATCATTGGAATATAATAGGGATCAGTGAAATCAAAAACCGCGAAGCCGGCGAAGTCGCTTCTCGCTCCGTATCCCTTTGTTCCACGGACCAGATGTATACCCACTCTCGGATCCCTGTGCCCCCAGTGCAGGAGAACAGGATCAGTTGGGTCTGTGACATCATAGGAATAGTCGTAGCTCCCCCCGTGTATATAGACATACCTGCGGCCGTTATATTCCCACGCGGCTATGCCTGAGGGCCAGTCATAAGGCTCATAAACAGAGTCCCTGTGAACCAGGAACATGTTGGAGGGGTCGGAGAGGTCGTAAGAGTTCCAGTAAGTATAAGGAATCCCTGGGCCTAGGTCAAAAAAATAAGGATATGAAAAGCAACGAGCGG
>JBMFOM010000188.1:0-1139 GCA_049969615.1 Caldifarciminota bacterium | reverse complement strand
AGCCTCCAGCTCATGTATAGGCTCTCAGATAGGGAATGGTGCCTTTCTCGTTTTAGCGTCCACCCCTTGAGCCTACTTGGCCGATACCTGCACCTTTACCCTGTCAATCCTGTAATAGGAGGGCTTGGTCATAGTCGCGGCATAAAACAAGACAGACCCGTCTGAGGAAAAATAGGGCCAGGACGCACTCTCATACGGCCCCCATTCCTTGCCGTTTACGATGACATACCGCTTGCCATCGGCCTTCTCGGCCCTAAATCCCCAGGCAGACCCGTCTGAGGAAAAATCGGGCGAGTCCGCAGACCTAAACGGCCCGGGCGCAGACTCATACGGCCCCCATTCCTTGCCGTTTACGATGACATACCGCTTGCCATCGGCCTTTTTGGCCTCAAATCCCCAGGCAGACCCGTCTGAGGAAAAATTGGGCGAGTCCAACGACACATACTCATACGGCCCCCATTCCTTGCCGTTTACGATGACATACTCCTTGCCATCGGCCTTCTTGGCCTTAAATCCCCAGGCAGACCCGTCTGAGGAAAAATGGGGCGGGTACACATCCAAATACGGCCCCCATTCCTTGCCGTTTACGATGACATAATCCTTGCCAAGGGCCTTCCCGGCCTCAAATCCCCAGGCAGACCCGTCTGAGGAAAAATTGGGCGAGGACGCATCCCAATACGGCCCCCATTCCTTGCCGTTTACGATGACATAATCCTTGTCATAGGCCCAGCGCCTGAGCAACAACCCTAAACAGCCCTTCTTGACATCGGCCTTCCGGGCCGCAAATCCCCAGGCAGACCCGTCTGAGGAAAAATCGGGCCAGGACGCACCCTTATACGGCCCCCATTCCTTGCCGTTTACGATGACATACTGCTTGCCATTGGTCTTCTCGGCCCAAAATCCCCAGGCAGACCCGTCTGAGGAAAAACGTGGCGGGGACGCATCCCAATACGGCCCCCATTCCTTGCCGTTTACGATGACATACTGCTTGTCATAGGCCTTCTTGGCCCTAAATCCCCAGGCAGACCCGTCTGAGGAAAAACCGGGCGAGTCCGCAATCTTATACGGCCCCCATTCCTTGCCGTTTACGATGACATACCACTTGCCATCGGCCTTCAGGGCCCAAAATCCCCAGGCAG
>JBMFOM010000187.1:637-1143 GCA_049969615.1 Caldifarciminota bacterium | reverse complement strand
CTGGGGATTTAGGGCCTGGAAGGCCGATGGCAAGCGGTATGTCATCGTAAACGGCAAGGAATGGGGGCCGTATGAGGATGTGTCGTACTCGCCCCATTTTTCCTCAGATGGCTCTGCCTGGGGATGTTTGGCCTGGAAGGCCGATGGCAAGCGGTATGTCATCGTAAACGGCAAGGAATGGGGGCCGTATGAGGATGTGTATGAGGAACTGAGGGGGAACCCGCCCGTTTTTTCCTCAGACGGGTCTGCCTGGGGATTTGGGGCCAAGAAGGCCGATGGCAAGTGGTATGTCATCGTAAACGGCAAGGAATGGGGGCCGTATGAGGATGTGGATCCGTTCTCTCCCTATTTTTCCTCAGACGGGTCTGCCTGGGGATTTGCGGCCAAGAAGGCCGATGGCAAGCGGTATGTCATCGTAAACGGCAAGGAATGGGGGCCGTATGAGGCTCTGGATCCGTATGAGGCTAAGTACTCGCTCTGTTTTTCCTCAGACGGGTCTGCCTGGG
>JBMFOM010000187.1:0-538 GCA_049969615.1 Caldifarciminota bacterium | reverse complement strand
GGATTTTGGGCTGAGAAAGCCGATGGCAAGGAGTATGTCATCGTAAACGGCAAGGAATGGGGGCCGTATGAGGATGCGGACTCGCCCAATTTTTCCTCAGACGGGTCTGCCTGGGGATTTTGGGCTGAGAAAGCCGATGGCAAGGAGTATGTCATCGTAAACGGCAAGGAATGGGGGCCGTATGAGGATGCGTCGTCCTGGCCCAATTTTTCCTCAGACGGGTCTGCCTGGGGATTTGGGGCCCTGAAAGCCGATGGCAAGGTGTATGTCATCGTAAACGGCAAGGAATGGGGGCCGTATGGGTATGCGTACTCGCCCCGTTTTTCCTCAGACGGGTCTGCCTGGGGATGTTTGGCCGAGAAGGCCGATGGCAAGCGGTATGTCATCATAAACGGCAAGGAATGGGGGCCGTATATCGAGGATACGTCGTCGCTCCATTTTTCCTCAGATGGCTCTGCCTGGGGATTTGAGGCTGAGAAGGCCGATGGCAAGCAGTATGTCATCGTAAACGGCAAGGAATGGGGGCCGTATGAGGATG
>JBMFOM010000186.1:0-1390 GCA_049969615.1 Caldifarciminota bacterium | reverse complement strand
CCGACCACATATTTTTATGTGCTTTCTTAGGGGAAGAAATTATAAAGGCCGGGTAAAGTGATATACAGAGGTCTCATGAGGTTTTTGTCCACCATCACTTTGCTAGCTTGCATCATCTGGGGCCTTTACATTAAAATTTTGACCCGGGACTTGTTCCGGGTTTTGATGTCTAACAAGGAGAAATGTATTTTGTTGAAGGAGGCTTTAAGATGAAAAAGCTACTGCCCCTCACGGCCCTCTTTGGCCTCGTGGTATCCGGGTGCAACAAGGCACCCACTCAGGAAGGCTCGGTGACCATCTGGAGAAAGTATGCCGTAGCCCAGGGAGATAGCCTGAAGCTGGAGTGGTTCAAGGTTGATGGCACCGACGGCTATGTCATATACGACAACAGCTCCGGAACCCTCGCGCCCATAGACACCCTTGAGGGTGACACTATTCTGAGTTATGTTCTGGGAACGGTGTGCACCCAGGTTGGGGTGTCCACGATCCTTGACGGCGAGCTGGGGGACCCTGGAACGGTTGACTTGAGCCTAACAGCGCCTGACACGACCGTGCTATACTCCAGAAATGACCCTGACACGACCCACTACGGCTATTTCAAGGTTGACCTGAATACCGGCGATATAACCCGGGTTGACAGCGCGCACAGGTATCAATCCTACGGGTTCCTTCAGGGCCCACAGGATACCATAACCTTCCACTCATCATACATACTCTACGAGAACGATGCAGGCGTTCGCCTCTACAGGGATACTGTTGCTACTTCTCTTGACGAGATGATCAAGGCCCCCGCCCCGGACGATCCGGGTTGGTCAACCGTGGAATTTGACAGCACGGGCGTTGCTCTATCGGCTGGGGACCTCTTCTATTTCTGGGCTGACGAGTGCGGCATAGGCGCGCCCGGCTGGAGTGGACTTGACCTCTTTGGGAAGATGGAGGTCCTCAGCGTTGCAGGCTACACGGTGACCATCCGTTGCAGATGGCAGACCGGGATATTCGCCCTCAGGTGGCTGAAGTAGCCATATAATCTGAGAAAAACCGGGGCTGAAAGGCCCCTTTTTTATGCCGCGTGCCCGACAGCCTGCGTGCCAGCCGCGATAACCCAGATTTTGTGACAGGCTATAAGCTGTGATCTGGGCCGCGAATCTGTCCGGTCTTTCCAGATACAGTGATCCTCTCCTCAAAGGGTCTTGGAATGTCCATGGCCCTTGTCATAACTTGAGAAACGCAATTTTTGCTTTGAGATCACCAAACCCTTGGCCCAACTTGGATAGGGCCAAGAGAGCACATCCGGCGCAAGGATCACGAGGTTTCCAAATACCCTGTTCGCTCAAAACTAAACCCTAACCTTAGGGCCTTCAATCGCTCAAAATAAAAAACTAACCCTAAG
>JBMFOM010000185.1:0-1490 GCA_049969615.1 Caldifarciminota bacterium | reverse complement strand
CCCGGTTCTCCGACCACATATTTCTATGTGCTTTCTTAGGGGAAGAAATTATAGAGGCCGGGTAAAGTGATATACAGAGGTCTCATCTCATTTTTGCTCCGAAATCGCCAAAGCCTTGCCCCAACTTGGGTATAGCCAAGAGAAGATTGACAAGTGAAGGATCACGCAGGGGGGCGAATCGTGGCGCGGGGACACGGCCGCGCGATATAATATGGAACACGCGCCCGTAGCTCAACTGGACAGAGCGTCGGACTACGGATTCGAAGGCTGGGGGTTCGACTCCCTCCGGGCGCGCTTTCCGAGAATGCAAATGATCTTTTTTATCCTTATATCAGCGATAACTCTCTCTGTTGAGAATGGGACCGAGCCCGGCAGGGTGCCGGACACCCTCAGGGCTGTCATATATAGCATAGGGCCGGAGGGCGGAAGCCCTGTAGAAAGCACCTTCGTGATACATGGAAAGGCTCAGATAACAGAGCCAAAGGGTGCGCAGGCCGTGGGGGTGGAAGTCATATATGGCAAAGGGAGCTTTTTCTCCGAGCCAATATCACCTGGCGGCCAGGGAAAAGTCCTCATATACGAGGGCGGTGGCTCGCCAGACCAGATAGCAGTGAAGCAGGCAAACATTGCATTCCAGGCCAGGGGCGACACACTGGTCGTGGTTGAGGCCGTGCACATAGAAAACAAAGGAAATAGGATAATTGCTGGCACAGATATAATGGCCCTCCCGCTTCCGGCGGGTTACTCTGATTTCTTCTACATGGGACCGCCTGAGGATTATCTTCTGGTCAAGGAGACCCTTTATCTGAGACCCCAGCTCGTTCCGGGAATATCCTCGCTGGCTTTCTCGTATGTCATGCCTGGTGGGTTCACCTTTGAGAGGGATATAAATCCCAAACCGGAGCAGGTCAACATCTACGCTGACCCAGGCCTAAAGATATCCGGAAAGAACCTGGTATCAATGGGTCAAACCACCATAGGCGGGATGCCCATCGCCTCATATCAGCCAAAGGACCTGTCGCAGGCAATAAAGATAAAAATAGGCGGTGGAAAACAGCCTCCTTGGCTCATGGCGCTCATAGTAGCAATAGGCGCGATAATTGTGGTTGGCATCGCGTGGTTCTTCATCCAGAAATACACCAAGCGCCAGCGCCTCCTGGCTGATCTGGGAACGATTGAATACCTATACCAGAAGGGTGAGATGACCGAGGAAGAATACGGGGAGCAAAAATCAGCGCTCATGGGAGAGATAGAGAATTTCCTGAGCAAGAAAGAAACCAGTGAAAAGACAGAGGCGGACAAAGAGGAAAACTGAACGCCTGTTCAGGGTTTACGCCGAACAAGTTCGGCGTTCTGGTGAACTCCTGAGTCTCCCCAGGATAAATCCTGGGGCATCCGGGCTTTGGCGTTCTAAGGGTTTACGCCGAACAAGTTCGGCGTTCTGGTGAACTCCTGAGTCTCCCCAGGATAAATCCTGGGGCATCCGGGCT
>JBMFOM010000184.1:0-1569 GCA_049969615.1 Caldifarciminota bacterium | reverse complement strand
GGGATTTTGGGCCGAGAAGGCCAATGGCAAGGAGTATGTCATCGTAAACGGCAAGGAATGGGGGCCGTATGAGGATGTGTGGTTGGACTCGCCCTATTTTTCCTCAGACGGGTCTGCCTGGGGATTTGCGGCCGAGAAGGCCAAAGGCAAGGTGTATGTCATCATAAACGGCAAGGAATGGGGGCCGTATGAGTCTGCGCCCTCGCCCTATTTTTCCTCAGACGGGTCTGCCTGGGGATTTTGGGCCGAGAAGGCCAATGGCAAGGAGTATGTCCTCATAAACGGCAAGGAATGGGGGCCGTATGAGGATGTGTATAAGGAACGGTGGTGGGACCTGCCCGTTTTTTCCTCAGACGGGTCTACCTGGGGATTTGTGGCCAGGAAGGCCAAAGGCAAGGTGTATGTCATCGTAAACGGCAAGGAATGGGGGCCGTATGAGTATGCGGACTGGCTCAGTTTTTCCTCAGACGGGTCTGCCTGGGGATTTGCGGCCGAGAAGGCCAAAGGCAAGGTGTATGTCATCATAAACGGCAAGGAATGGGGGCCGTATGAGTCTGCGCCCTCGCCCGATTTTTCCTCAGACGGGTCTGCCTGGGGATTTGCGGCCGAGAAGGCCGATGGCAAGGAGTATGTCATCATAAACGGCGAGGAATGGGGGCCGTATAGGTATGCGTTCTCGCCTGATTTTTCCTCAGACGGGTCTGCCTGGGGATTTGCGGCCCTGAAGGCCGATGGCAAGTGGTATGTCATCGTAAACGGCGAGGAATGGGGGCCGTATTATGAGGATGAGGATGAGGATGAGGATGTGGGTGGGGGTGTGTATATGTATGTGTTTAACTTGCCCCGTTTTTCCTCAGACGGGTCTACCTGGGGATTTGTGGCCAGGAAGGCCAAAGGCAAGTGGTATGTCATCATAAACGGCAAGGAATGGGGGCCGTATGAGTCTGCGTCCTCGCCCTATTTTTCCTCAGACTGGTCTGCCTGGGGATTTTGGGCCAAGAAGGCCGATGGCAAGTGGTATGCCATCATAAACGGCAAGGAATGGGGGCCGTATGAGGATGCGTCCTCGCTCAATTTTTCCTCAGACGGGTCTGCCTGGGGATTTTGGGCCAAGAAGGCCGATGGCAAGCGGTATGCCATCATAAACGGCAAGGAATGGGGGCCGTATGAGGCTCTGGATCCGTATGAGGCTACGTACTCGCTCCGTTTTTCCTCA
Source organism: Caldifarciminota bacterium (assembly GCA_049969615.1). Classification (GTDB taxonomy): domain Bacteria; phylum Hydrothermota; class Hydrothermia; order JBDRYB01; family JBDRYB01; genus JBDRYB01. Next base: position 353 of record JBMFOM010000184.1, on the reverse strand, counting down.
GACGGGTCTGCCTGGGGATTTTGGGCCGAGAAGGCCAATGGCAAGGAGTATGTCATCGTAAACGGCAAGGAATGGGGGCCGTATGAGTCTGCGTCCTCGCCCGATTTTTCCTCAGACGGGTCTGCCTGGGGATTTTGGGCCGAGAAGGCCAATGGCAAGGAGTATGTCATCGTAAACGGCAAGGAATGGGGGCCGTATGAGGATGCGGACTCGCTCCGTTTTTCCTCAGACGGGTCTGCCTTGTTTTATGCCGCGACTATGACCAAGCCCTCCTACTACAGGATTGACAGGGTAAAGGTGCAGGTATCGGCTGAGTAGGCTCAAGGGGTGGACGCTAAAACGAGAAAGGCACC
>JBMFOM010000183.1:0-1588 GCA_049969615.1 Caldifarciminota bacterium | reverse complement strand
CACTACGGGGGTCTATTATGAATAAAATATTGGAGGGTTGATAAAGTGGTAATAACTTACTGATCTGAGCCAGGAGCGCTTTGTCCAAGAGAACAGGGTTCTAAGGAGGGGCCTTCTGAAAAATCCAACGACAATAGCATTTTCCTTGGGGTTATCTCTTAGCTATGATGAGGTTCCCGGATGGGGACCGAGGGCAAGCCGGGATTTTTCAGGGGCTTCCCCTTGAGATAAGGCCCATGTATCGCTGGACTGACAGGAGGATAGAGGCCCATGTGTTCCTCTTAAGTCCTTACCTATCAATGACTTACGAAAAATGAGGCGTTGAAGTTGGGTGATAATTTTCAGGATCAATTCCCTGCTCCTGGCGAGCAACTACTAATTGTAGACCGGGCTATGGTTATAATATACCGGGTCATCTGGGTTAGGGAATTCCCCCTTTTCCAGCGCGGACAATATCTCCCTCGCTCCCTTCTGTATGCTCACCCCCGTCCTCACCCCCAGGAGCCTTTTCATCTTTTCAAAGGATATGTTGTAGTTCCTCATGTCCTGCCCGGCCTTTATCTCTTTCACCTCAGCCCCTGCCAGGCCGGCTATTGTCCCTGCCAGGGCGGCCTTTGAGAAATTGCCCGTGCCTATGTTGATGGTTTGGCCGATGGCTTTTGGTTCTGCCAGAACCTTTGCCACAGCCTGTGTCAGGTCAGAGAGGTGCACAAACGGCCTTGTGATTCCCGGGTTGTATATCTCTATGATATGCTTCCGCCAGGCTGAGAGCGTGAACTCGTTGACCAGGAGGTCAAAGCGCATTCTCCCGGAGAGGCCGAATACCGTCGCAAAGCGCAATATGACATATTTTTCAGCCATTTCCCTGACCATCTCCTCGCCCAGTATTCTGGATTCCGCATATGGCCCCAGCGCAATCACGGGGCTTTGCTCATCCACGACGCCCTCTTGGTTGCCATAGACCGAGCAACTTGAGGCATAGATGATCAGTCTGTTTCTCGCCAGCTCAAGCAGGTTCCTGGTCCCGTCCAGGTTGATGCTCCGGTTGAGCTCTGGCCAGCGAAGGGCAGCCGGCTCGCCAACTAGCGCGGCCAGGTGGATTACCACATCGGTTCCACTTATGGCCCCTTTTATATCATCGGCCCTGCGGATGTCCCCTTTCACGAGGTTAAAGCCAGGATTGTTTGCCAGGCCTTTTATTCCCCTGTCTCCAAAGAACAGCGCGTCCAGCACGGTCAGCTGGTGGCCCTCGGCAAGGAGCTTTCTGCACAGCACAGAACCTACATAGCCCGCGCCACCGGTCACAAGAATCCTCACGAACAAATTATATCCGTTGTCAGGCTGGGTTTTCAACCCAACAAGTTGCCGTTTGTCAGTGGGGGACCAGGACTGGCGGACAGGCTAAACAGGTTAGCTCCTGGCAGACACACCGGATGGTTCTTTTCCCTGTGGAATAAAAGAATTCCTGATTTTTGCCTCGTGATTGTTCACCCGACACATCTCAGCCCTCCACGGATTGAAGGCGCGGCCGTGGCACAGGGGCCTCGCAATCGGGTCAGGTCTCTGAGGGTATGTAGCCCCTCTGGAG
>JBMFOM010000182.1:0-1630 GCA_049969615.1 Caldifarciminota bacterium | reverse complement strand
TGCCAATCATATATGCTGGAGGAGCATAGGTTAACAAAAACGCCATACAAGGAGCGAATGCTATGTCAAATACGGTTTTTATGCTTCTTGGCCTGACCCTCCGGGCAATGGTCTATGGTGACTCAAGCGGGACAACTCATCCTTTCGGATGGCTAGAGCCGAGGGATATCATACCTTGCGTGAACAAAGACAAGGGCTATCTTGTGGTTGGGGAATACAGACTAGACCCATCAGATCCCACAAGGGACCTTGGGGACATATTCATGCTCAGGCTGGATAGCCTTTTGAATATCGTGTGGTTCAAGGTCGTCGGCTCGTATCCAGCCGAAGAAATCGGGCTTCAGGTAATTCAGCTTCCGGAGCTGGACAGCGGATTCTTCATCTGCGGTTCAACCTTATCAGACGGGTCAAGTAACCTTGTCTACCTGCGAACCAACCCAGAAGGAGATGTTTTGTGGGCCTATGAATATCCGGGGTTCTATCTGGGGAGCGACCTCTCGTCCGTGATGTCAAAGGACCCAGCTGGATCCCAGGTAGCCATTGTTGGTGCTAGACGCATAGGGTCTCAGTTGAACCTGGCGATATGTTGTGTGAACCTACCGAACGGTTCAATAGCTTGGGAAAGAGACTATGCGGATAACAGCTTTGCCCACCTCATTGGCACAAACATCTCGCGGGCCCCTCAGGAAGGAACCCTCTATGTTACCGGAGTATACAGCGATGATGTCTATCAGAACAGTATCTTTAGAGCGGCTTTCACCAGAGAAGGTGCCGCGGTTTTGTGGGCAACCGCTTGTACCACAACCATATCTTTACTGCCCATAAGCATCCAGATGATAGATGACACGACCTATTATGTTTTGACCGAAAGGGCGTCAGTTCCCTCTGCCACTGAGGTTCTGAAGTGCACGAGGAACAGCGTATCATGGATACAGGGTTTCCAGAATTTCGACGGTCACTATGCCAAGGTGTTTTCGGACGGAAGCCTTGTTATTACGGGTGTCTCAACCACCAACACCAATAACCATGTGTGCTTGGTCCTGGACTCCACAGGCGGTTTCAAATGGGCAAACCTATACTCTGTTGCCTTCGGACGCGCTGTCTGCGAATCCCCTACAGGGATAATTACATCCGCTGGTTCATCAAATTTAGGGCTCATAGGACTACTGGATTGTTCCGTGATCCAGATGCCCCTCAGCACAGGTTTCTATCCTGGATGTCTAAGCGCCACAGGCTTCACTCCAACGGCCCCCTCGTATTTTTGGAGAGACCTGACACTTGTGGGACAAGGGAGTGTTTATTCACCCACCCGGCTAACGTGGAGCTCGGGCCCCATATCCCTCAAAAGGGATTCTTTGTGCACGACCCTGTATGAGAACATAGAGGAGAAGGAGATGTTCAGAAAACCAAACATACTGCCCTTACTTGTGCCCAACGGTATTTGCTTCTTCGCTACTGAGCCGCAAATCCTGTCCCTATATTCCCCTACAGGAGCCTTGATCCATAGGGAAAACCTGGTCGTCGGAAAGAACCTCATTATTTTGCCGCAAGGCGTCTATCTCTGGCAGGCAGGGCCATACAAGGGCAAGGCAGTGGTAAGATGAAACCCGCGGGCCAGCTCCGGATCCCA
>JBMFOM010000181.1:0-1637 GCA_049969615.1 Caldifarciminota bacterium | reverse complement strand
ATGAGGCACCTGAGAAGAAGCACTGGAGGGAATCCGGGTCTCCTGAGGCCGGGTTTCAATAAAATGTGGTTTTTCAAAAGGCTCTAGGATTAGTTATTGCTACTTTATCAGAATCAGAGCTCTCCTTATCTCAGTTTCTCGTGGGGTGTCTCGGCATGGGGGATTGCCCGAATGGGTCTCTCGCTTACCGGCAGGGCGAACTTTCCGTTCTCTCCGAACACAAGGCCTCCGCCGTCAAAATCCTCTTCCGTAAGGCTCTTCATCAATTTGAATGCCTCCGCGTCCGGATCAACCTGCGGGTAATGGGCTTTCTGCTGAGTGAAGGATACGATCTGACCGCGGATAAAATTGCCCGCGCTGTCAATCTCAACCAAGAGCATGGGCGCGAGGCCGCCAAGGCCAGAGACATTTATCCCGTTCCAGGTGCAGAAATTGCCCAGGGAATAGGCTATCAATCTCCCCCGATACATCTCCATGCCGCGGGGGACATGGGGGCCGTGGCCAACCACGACATCAGCGCCGGCATCAACGCAGGCACGGGCGAACTCAAACACATTGCCGCGGTTCTCGCCGTAGAAAGTCTCGGTTTGTCCCCTTACATGAAGGGCAGACGGTCCCTCCGCGCCGCCGTGGAATGTGACCAGAACAATATCAGCCGAGGAATCCACCTTGGCCACGAGGGCCTTTGCCCCCGGGATGTCCCTGATGTCGTTGCAACCAGGGGAATGGCCAAAGCCTATAACGGCAACGACCAGGCTGTCGATCTCAAGATACGCTATGTCTCCCTTGAAGCCTGTGTGCCTTATCCCAACCGAATCAAGAACCGCTATAGTCTGTCGCTTGCCCTCGTCACCAAAATCATTGGCGTGGTTGTTCGCGGTGTTCAGGACATCAAAGCCCGCGTCCACGAGGTTCATCGCCAAATAGGGCGGCATCCTGAAAGCGTAGGATTTTCCCTTCACTGTCTTCTTGGTGCAGGCTGAGGATGTTGTTAACGGCCCCTCAAGGTTGCCTATAGCTATGTCGGCCGAATCCAGGAAAGGCCTCGCCTCGGAGAAGAGAGTCTTGCCGGAATCCGGTGGCGGGTTGAGGTTGCCCCAGTCAGAACCCATCATGATGTCGCCGACGAAAGCAAGCCTGAGGGAGAGGAGGGGGATAATCACAATGAGATTATAACCCGCTTTCCTGTGCAAGATCATGTATTTGAGAGATCCCTGAAAACCCCGGTTTGTTAGCCTCATCATAGCTGGAAGGGAACCCTGAGGCAATACTCTCTTTGCAGGATTTTTCAGGAGGGCCTCTCTTAGAGACCAGTTCTCTTGGACAAAGCGCCCCTGGCCCAAACCGACAAGTTATTGCTACTTTATCAAAGGCCCCTTATTTTATCAGCGAAATCCGGATCCCGGATCGCCGAAGCCGGGGCCGAAAAAAAGGCACTCGGGCTACAAGTTGATATTGAGATAGAAAAAGCCCCGGCCGGGAACGGGAGGTGTATGGAATTTCTACCGGCCAGGGCTGGGGATTATCTTACGACTGCCTTGCCCCTGTATTGCCATGCCTTCCAGAGGTAGACCCCTGGGCCGAGGCTTATCCGGTTCTGGCCCTTCTCAAGGTTGCCGGAATATGCGAGCCTGCCG
>JBMFOM010000180.1:0-1734 GCA_049969615.1 Caldifarciminota bacterium | reverse complement strand
CTGTTCGGGTCAATTCCTCTGTATTGCCATAGATAAAAGGGTCTCTCTTTACCACTTCCTCATCTACGAGACCCCAACCCTTTAGCTCAGCCACAGCGTTTGCGAGAAGCTGACTATAAGGTCCATAGTAGTAAGACCTGAACTTTATATCATGCCCCGTGAACCTTTTTAACCCTACTATCTTATCTATCAGATAGATGGTTTTCTGAAACACGGTTCTGCCGGGTAGCCTCCTATCTCGGCTGTGATAAAGCACCAAGAGAACAATATCCTCAAGGGTTGACCGCCTGTTCTCATTCATTATAAAGAACCTCCTTCATTGCCTGTTTTATGAGTTCCCTCCAGTCTCCCCTTATTTGCTCCCTTTGATCCGATGTTGTATTGTCCTGGGGCAGATAAACGTTTAGCCTGATTCTCTCATCCTCAGGGGGTGGTGGCGCAAAAACCTTGGATTTTTTTAGAAATGATTCTCTAGCGCCGGACCGTTTTAGAAGCACCGTAATCGTCTCACCATCCCCACTTAAATAGTGTCCCCAAAGATCATAGGCCGGGCTTTTGATTGATTCCCAATCAGTTATTATTAAATCCTGGGTTAAGCCGAGTCCTTTAGAAAATTCAGGCTGATTACTTAATTTCTCGTAAATCTTCTGAGCAATGAGCGATTTTATTCCAGGTTCTTTGAGTTTCTTTTTGAGTTTGCCCCTGTTTACTGAGTCAGGTTCAAATTCTGTTAAACTCTCGTTCAATACCTCCTTCAAGAGACACCTTTCCTTGAGCCGCTTGCATAATGGGTAAAATGGTTCTCCTTCCCAGTTCTTATTGGACAGAATGGAAAGGACTTTCTCGTCATAAAATCCCATGTAGTGTTCAAGATATTTCCGACTATTCTTTTCGTATCGGTAAATCCTGGCTATGTTAAAATCAGGATTGTTATTAGCCTCCTCCATAAGCCTCTTACTCTCTACCGCTCTTGATAAACCCTCCACGAGCATGGCATCCGTTATTCTTCTTACCCTATGCCTGTAGACTTGTTCACGCATATGATAGGATGCCAGAAGGAGTTGTTCAACAGCAAAAACACCTTCTTCTTTTATACATAGACCGTCATCCACCCCTACTATAGATTCAACCACCTTTGGAAGGTCAAATGTTCCATATTTGACCCCGGCAAAATAGGAATCCCGTAAAAGATAGTCCAGCTTGTCTACATCTATTGGGCCGGAGATTATTTTGCCGAGATAGTCGTACCTCTCTTTAGAAATTATGTCAGCAATTTCTTTCCTTTCCTCCTCGGAAAGTATGGGTTCAAATTCCGGCCAATTCAGAATTATATCACAGGTAATGCCTTCATGTAAAGACTCTACATCTCCATCCAAGCACGAATATTTCTCAAGCACCGCCTCCGACACATGAGAAAAGGGCCCATGTCCCACATCGTGAAGTAGTCCCGCCAATCTTATGAGTTTTATTTCTTCATCAGAGCACCCAACCCTCCTGGCAACTTCCCCAGCAAGGTGCATAACGCCTATTGAGTGCTCAAACCGGTTGTGGTGCGCGGAAGGATAAACCAGGTAGGCCATAGCGAGCTGGTGGATACGGCGCAGGCGTTGGAGAGCCCAGGTATTCATCAACTCCTTCTCTTTCTCACTATACTCAATGAGTCCGTAGAGGGGGTCGCGAAGCACCAGCTTCCGGTTCCGGCCATAGTTCATAGCCATAGTTTAGAGTCAAGGG
>JBMFOM010000179.1:0-1767 GCA_049969615.1 Caldifarciminota bacterium | reverse complement strand
GGGGGAATATTTTTCATCCATTCCCGTGTCCCTGGGCCACTACGGCCCCAAGGGTTTCAGAGCTTTTGCTTGTGGGATAAGGGATCCATGGGTTGAGGAAATGTGAGAGCTCAGCTTGCTCAGCTCCAAAATCTCCGCGAAACAGCCCCAATTTCTCAGATTCCAAAGAGCGACTGAGTAACATCAACTAGGCTGACCTTACTGATAATTCAATGCTCACAACTTGCCGCCCAATCTGGGTTGATGATCTCTACTTAACCTCCAGAACCTCAATTCTGAGCTTCCCCACCACAGGGATTATCTCTGATTGACGCTCTATCTCTCCTATCTTCAGGATTATGTGGCCGCAGGAAGCTGGAAATTCCCCGGCTATTGGATCAACCCCTACCCACATTCCATCAACATAGCTCGCGTTCCACGCGTGATAGTAGAACCTCCCTTCCTGCCAGACGAGGCCCGCTAGGACCACGGTGGGAATGCCTGAGGCGCGGGCCAGCGCGCCATAGAGGATGGAGTGCTCGTTGCAGTCGCCATAGCGCATGTCAAGGACCTCACGCGCGGAGGGGACCGTCACGGTCGCGCGCTTGTCCAGGTAGCCGAATACCCACCGCATTATAGCCTCGGCCTTTTCGGTTTCCCCTGTTATGCCACGGGTTATGCTATCTGCCAGCTGTTTTATCCGGGGGTCATCCGCCTGCATGAATGATGTCGGCTTAGTGTAAAGGTTTCTCATGCTATCGGGCAATTTCTCGCCAAGCCTGTTACCTACTATTCTGGGATCAAGGGAGCTGACCTCCACTATGACGAACCCGCTTCCTTTCTCAAGAAGGTCCTGGACACCAAGAAGCTCCAAATCAAGGGTTCCCTCAAGGTTCCTCAATCTGTATTTGATCGTCCTGGCCTTCCTGGAAACGGGCTTACCCTCAGGTTGAATGGAAAATGTCCGCAGGAGATCAAGGGGTGGGCCAGCCTCCTGGGTGAGGGCCTTTTCTCTTCCTTCCTCCACGAAAGAGAGGTCCATCGGATAGGTTTCACGGATTATTCTGCCCTCGTAAAGATAAAAACAGGTCGTCGCGCCCATAAAAACAGAGGTGTATTTGCCCGCCTTCACGCGCTGATCCATGTAGTCCATGGTGGTATCACCGCGGTATTCAACGCGAGCACTGTCCAGGCTAAATGTGGAGGGATCGTATAGCCAGATGAGTCCCATAGGTGCCCTGCCATAGGCAAGGGCCGCGACCCAGGTCTGCGGAAGGAATGTGTTTTGGTTCCACGGAACCTCCCTCTGGATCATCCTGCCGGAGCCATCATCAACCGCGAGGACGAGCCGTTCCCCGGAAACGGTTCCGTCAACTATCATGTGCTGGTCTCCGGTTTTCATGGCAAAGGTCATCCTCTCCATCCTGAAGGCCGAGTCGCACTCAGCAGTGAGTTGAGAGCTTATTTCCTTTGGAACCCCCATCATCGCGAGGCTCATATAGCCATCCTCTTGGACGCGAAAGCCGGAGACGGTCGGAATAACCTGGAAGTGATTGTGGCCTATCTTTGATTCCTTGAGATATGTGCTCATCCACAGGTCAAGTCCTACACCTAGCTCGCCCTGAGTTGGGACCACTGGCTGGGGCGTGGATTTCTTGCAAGCCGGTAGAAATAACATCAGGAGGAGAAGGGAGGTTTTTCTCATGGTGAAATTATAACCCACTTCCTGCGCGGGATCAAACATTTGGGTATCCGGAAAGCCTAACGGATCAGTACATCAAGTGATCC
>JBMFOM010000178.1:0-1852 GCA_049969615.1 Caldifarciminota bacterium | reverse complement strand
GGTACGCTACTCAATAGATGGCGGATGTAACTGGTCATCACGGCCCGATCTTTGTCAAGGATATGCAAGTCCCGATCCAGAAGGAGACATGACATTTGACGAGACCGGGAGGGTGTATCTGATAAACTGGCAAAATACCTCGCCACCAAAATGCTATGTTTCAACAGATTGGGGGCAGACATGGCCACAAAGCGTTCAGATTTCCCAGTATTCAGGTTCTTCTAACTGCAGGGCATCAGATATTACCTACTACCCCTTCACACAGTGTTTGTTCGCTGTTATATGGTCAGCCACCATAAATCCTTTAATATATCGATCAATGGATAGGGGGATAAGCTGGGATTATGTGGGAACAGTGGTATCCGATTACATGAATGGTGATGGTTCTGCTTCTATTGCCGCGGACAGTGTAGGAAATCTCTATGTTCTCCTTTGGGATGATTACACCGACCTGCGTCTATATGTCTCCACCAATGGCGGTTCGTCCTGGACTTACAGGAGCACAGTGGCGCCAGGGAACGCTGATATATGCGCTTGTGGCACGGAACTTGTTGCGCTTGACGCGATGCCTTTGTCTTTCCAGGAGGATAGTGGAGTTCCCCCCATGGAAATATTTGTCAACGGAAACAAAGTCTCGCTTAGCCTCTCATCATCAGGCCATTATTCACTGGTCGTTTATGATCCTGCGGGAAGAAAGATCAGGGACCTCTGGAATGGTAGCCTTGCGGCAGGTTCCCATAGCTTTAGATTGGATGCCCTAGATAAGGGGGTGTATCTACTGAGGTTTTACGGGGAAGGTTTATCCTCAACTGTTCGGTTTGTTCAATAGTTCCTGGTATAGCTGAATGAGTTTCCCGGCTATGCTCCTGGGGGAAAAAAATCCCGCGAATCTCATTTTAGCCTTTCGGGACATTTCCGCGGCCAAGTTCTCGTCACTTAGGACTTTCTCTATTGAAAAAGCAAGCGCTTCAGGGTCTTTCTGGGGCACGAGGAATCCGGTTTCGCTATCTGCGACCACATCGGTCAATCCCCCTACCTCTGAAGCAACAACCGGGGTTCCGAGGGCCATAGCCTCTATGGCTACAACGCCCAGGCTCTCTGTCTGGCCTTTGTAATCAACGATTGAGGGCACGACCAGAACTGAGGCCCGCGCGTATTCCTCTATCAGTTCCTGACCAACCCTCCATCCAGTGAATGCGACCTTGGCATTAATACCAAGATTCCTGGCCTGGTCAACAAGGTGTTTCTTCTCAGGACCATCGCCAACGATCACAAGCCGGGCATCCGGCAGATCCCTGGATACGATACTGAACGCCTCCAGGAGATAGTTAACGCCTTTCCATTCTACCAGTCTTCCCACAAAAAGAACCCTATTTTTCTCTCTGGCCGGAAGCTTCTCCGGAATTCTCCACCCCGGAGGCCACGGCAAAACCTCTACTCTCTTCAGTTCTGGAAAGCGCTCAAGGAGCTCGCGCCTTGTGAATGTTGAGTTCACTGTTATGATGGGGGCCATCTTCAGGATTTGGAAAAACAGTGTTTTTACGAAAGGGAACCTGTCAACTATCGTAAGCTCCGAGTGGTGGAAGGTAAAAAGCCAGGGAATCTTTTTGAAGGGGAGGGCTAGGAGCGAAAAAGGGATAGCCCAGCTTACATGGACCAAATTATACTCCCCGCTCCTGGCAAGGGCCTGGGCCTTGAGGTATCCCCCCAGCAAGAAAAAGGGTACCAAAAGATAGTTCAACGGATTGTTTTTGAGTTTTTCAAAGATAGCCACATCGTGGCTCAGCGTCTCCCACCGGGCCGGCGCATAGCGCCAGCGGTGAACGCGAATGCCCCAAAGCTCTCCATCACT
>JBMFOM010000177.1:0-2000 GCA_049969615.1 Caldifarciminota bacterium | reverse complement strand
TATGCCATAGCCCACCACAACCTGGGGTTTTTGCTTGATGACCAAGGCAAGCTCTCAGAGGCCGAGAAGGAATACAGAGAGGCGATAAGGATAAACCCGGACCTTGCCTATGCCCACGGCAACCTGGGGATCTTGCTTAAGGACCAGGGCAAGCTCTCAGAGGCTGAGAAGGAATACAGGGAGGCGATAAGGATAAACCCGGACCTTGCCTATGCCCACAACAACCTGGGGGTTTTGCTTCATGACCAAGGCAAGCTCTCAGAGGCCGAGAAGGAATACAGAGAGGCGATAAGGATAAACCCGGACCTTGCCGGGACCCACGGTGTGCTTGGAATCCTATTGGTAATGCAGGGCAGGAACAAGGAGGGGAGGGAAGAGATCAGTAAAGCCATAGAGCTATATGTGAGACAAGGGAATGCCGATAAGGCAGAGGCTTTGAGGGCGATTCTTCTCAACATACCCGAGGAGTGAACCGAGAAAGTGCTTGTCCTTCTTTTGACATTTACCGAGGGCGCAACCGTATCCTGGCCCTTCGTTGATCAGGCGCCTGTGATAGACGGCGTCCTGGAGGAATGCTGGGCCATGGCGGATTCGGTGGAGGAGTTCAGGGCAATGAGGCCATATTACAACGGCAATCCCTCGGAATCAACCACGGTCTACCTGATGCACGACAACGAGAACCTCTATATTGCTTTCAGGTGCCAGATAAAGGACAGGACCCCGGATGTCAGGTTAACCATGAGGGACGGCGGCACTGGCGATGAGGTCAAGGTCATGCTTGATAGCTACGGGAACGGCATAACTGGCTACCGTTTCGCTGTTTCCGCGGCCGGAACCCAGTCTGATGCCAGGATTACCGACGACGCCAGGAGCATGGATTTTTCTTGGGATGGTGTGTGGCACAGGGGGATTCATCTTACGGATACATGCTTCACGGTTGAGATAGCCATTCCATTCAAATCAATAAGATACGGCCATGGCCCATGGGGAATCTGCTTCATAAGGGCAGTGCCATCCCGTTCGGAAACGGTGATTTGGCCGCTCATGCCGCAGAACACGGATCTCAGGATGTCCCTCTTGGCAAGGGTTGAAATTGACCCGCCGGACTCAAGGACGCTTCACCTTGAACTTTATCCCGTTGCTGTGGCCGGCAACTCGTTCGTCTCTTCCGAGGATTACTCCTGGGAGAACCGGGGCTTTGACCTGAGATACCAGCGCGAGGGGTTCTATTCCGAGGCCGGCCTGGACGCCTCGTGGTCTCCAACCCCATCCACCAGCCTGCAGGCAACCGTGAACCCTGACTTCGCACAGATTGAAGCAGACCCATTCCAGCTGAACCTGAGCAAATACGAGCTTTGGCTATCCGAGAAGAGGCCCTTTTTCATAGAAGGAGCGGACATATTTGATTCCCCAATAAAGATATTCTACTCAAGGCGAATAGGCGGGGCCATGAGCGCCGGCGTGAAACTCACATCATCCGGCAACCTCCTGGAATATGGCGGCCTGGTCGCCAGGACAGAGCCTTATCGGGAGATTATATCAGGCGACACGGTTGATTATCCCTCTGGGCTTTATTATGTTGGGAGGACGAAGATCAGGATACTCTCTAACTCCAACACTGGCATAATGATCTCAGGCGCGGAAAGGGAAACCACATACAACAGGGCCGCGTGCGCTGGTATTGCCATGAGGGGGGCAGATTGGGCTTGGAAAAACGGGATAGCGACTTCTGACAGGAACGGAAAGACAGGATGCGCGCTGATGAGCTCCTTCAGTTTTTCCGGGGAAAGGTTATATGGTGGGGCTGAACTCAGTTGGTCAGAGGACAGCTTTGATGTCTCAGGCATAGGTTTTTATCCATATTCAGGAGCCAAAAACCTGAATTTTTATGGCGGCCCGGTCCTTTATCCCTCAAAAGGCCCTGTTTCCTATTGTGGCATAGGCATCTCAGGTGGAATAGGTAAAGAATTGGGGGAGGACACCTTATCCTGGGGGACCGG
>JBMFOM010000176.1:0-2005 GCA_049969615.1 Caldifarciminota bacterium | reverse complement strand
TTTGACCAAAACTGACCATTCCAAGAAACCAAACCTTGATTTTATGCGGATCTCAGAACATAGGGGTAGCTAGAAATAGGGTTTTGGTGTCAAAGTTGGGTAAGAGATGAAGGACAAACAGAATTTTCCGGGGGTTTCAGCAGGTTGTAAGGCTTGAATTATGAGGAAAACCAACCTGCCAGATACTCTCGGCCGCCCTTTGAAACCCGTCCGGTGCGAAACCGGATTCACGAGAACGTCCACTAGACCGCGTTAGGCAGGCCCTACCTCACAACCGCTATCCTCCTGATTATCACAGCATCTCCGTCTCTGAGAAGGACCACATAGGTCCCGCCAGCGGAAACAGGAACTGAGAAAGTATTGAGGCCGCGCCTGACATAGATCATCCTCTTTTCAACCAGAACACCCACTGGGTTGTATAGCTCCAGCGAGAGTTCCTTTGCCTCGGCCGAGAGCACATTGAGCTCCACCGCGCCTACTGACAGCCCTTTTGCGTTCACCTCAAGGGGTTTCTCCGGGTTCGCCTCGTCCCCACCAAGGCCGCAGTTCTTCACGTAGACCGAGAAGGTGTCTGACCAGGCCGAGGAATCGCCGAGGTCATCAATTGACCTGACCGTCCAATACCACCAACCGACTTGGTTCAGCGTGAGGTTGTAATTGGTCGGAACTGTTGTTACTTGGTTGTATGTGGCAAAAGAGGGATCCTGACTGTATCGCAGGATGTTGTTGGCTATATCAGTCCGTAGGATATAGGTATAGTCGGTCACGCCGGAGGCGGTTCCCTCGCCGTTATAGATTATCTTGATGGGGCCAACCGCATCCCAGTCAAAACCATATGTGCTGTCCTTGCATATCGTGTCCCCGTCCGGCGGGAAAAGCAGGGTTGGCGGGTAATTGAAGGGCATATCGGGTGCGGAGGCCGCGCCGCCATCGTGCGCGGAGGGCAGGGAAGGTCCAGTAGTCCATGAGTTGCTTGAAGGGGTATATATGTCAACCCTATTGACATCAGCCGAGCCAGTGAAGCCACCTATCACATATATCTTTCCCCTGAGGACTGTCGCAACAGCGCCAGCCCTCGCTGGACCGGGGAGGCTTGCCCTGGAAGTCCACGACCCGGTTGAGAACCGGTATTCGTATGTGTTGGTAGTGAAGTTGCTGGGAGTTCCCCAGTTGTCGTCGTAGTCCCGACAGCCGCCAAAGATGAAAACCGAGGAGTCACCGGATGAGTTGATGGTCGTGGCGTACGCGGCCTCGGAGATGTTGTAGGGGACATTGGTGCCCGTGGTGTAGTTGTTGTTGGTCACGGAATACTTGTAGAGGGTGTTGGATGCGTTCTTGTAGGGCACGCTCCCGTTATAAACAGCCCCACCTATCAAGTAGATTGTGTCCCTCCAGTAGCCAAGAGCGAGTCCCGCGCTTCCCTCGGTCGCTGGTATGTCAGCAAGGCTCTGCCAGCTGTTGCCCACGGGGTCATACCTATAGCCGCTCCTGTAGAGGGTGATACTCGTGCCGTCGGTCCACTCACCGCCGAAGGTGAAGAACTTATTGGTTCCGGAGTGGAAAGCCGCGATGCCGGATATCTTATAGACGCCGAGGGGGTGATCCTGCTTCGTGATGTAGTTCAGGTTCACGGGGTCAAACCAGATGTGCTGATATGTGAAGGTATAGCTGGGGGATGTAACCCCAGATGCCAGAACAGAATAGACAACGCCGTTGTAGAGGTAGTGGCCCCCCGCAGGGTAGGCCACGCCTTCCGGGACGCTCGTTCCCGTTGACCAGCTCATGCCCAAAAGGGCCGCATATACCAAGATCATAATAACCTCCTTTTTACCATTAGCCAGTGGTTATATTATACGAAAAACCTCAAGGCCGATCAAGTAGGGGCAAGCCCCATGATCCTTCTACCTTCTGGTCTAACTGACCTGTTCCCCCCCTTACCCACACCCGCTCGGGGGTTGAATCAACTGAACAGAATCTCTGAGCTCACCTTGCCATTCTCAAAGGC
>JBMFOM010000175.1:0-2040 GCA_049969615.1 Caldifarciminota bacterium | reverse complement strand
CTTCCTGTGGCTCATGGTTAGAATTCTATTTTGAGCGAACGAACCCATTTGGGTTAGATTTTTTGTGAGCGAACTCGAGTTATTGCAAAGGTGTGCGCTCCGGCTTTATAATCTTTTTATATGGAAAGGTTCAAAATCAGCATAGGAGAACATGAGTTTGCCTTCCCTCTCATTCAAGGCGGAATGGGGGTTGGGATCTCGCTCTCAGGATTGGCATCAGCAGTGGCTATAGCTGGTGGCGTGGGCGTTGTAGCCGCGGCTGGCATTGGTATGACAGAGATGTTATCTTTTGGAACAAGGGCAAGCAAGGCTGATCCGATGGCGCTTGAAGTTGAGATAATGAAGGCCAAGGAGCTAGCTCCAGGCGGAGTCATAGGGGCCAATATAATGACCGCGATGTGCTATTACGATGACCTTGTGCGCTCGGCAATAGAGGCAAGGGCTGATCTGATAATCTCAGGCGCGGGATTGCCATTGAACCTCCCCGGCATAAAATCAGATTATCCGGCGAGCGCGACGGCCCTAGTCCCCATAGTCTCATCCGCAAAGGCCGCCTCGCTCATAACCCGCAGGTGGCAAAGGGACTACAACTACACCCCTGACGCCTTTGTGGTTGAAGGTCCTCTGGCTGGTGGCCATCTTGGTTTCAAGTTGAATGAGATAGACGATCCAGATTACTCGTTGGAGAAAATCGTTCCCGAGGTTATATCCGCGCTTGAACCCCTGGGCCGTATCCCTGTTTTCGCGGCCGGCGGGATATGGGACGGGCATGACGCGGCGAGATTCATGCGCATGGGCGCGGCCGGCGTGCAGATGGCGACTAGGTTTGTTGCCACAGAGGAATGCGACGCCGCTCGCGAGTTCAAGGAGTCCTACATCCGGGCGCGCGAGACAGTCATAATATCCAGCCCTGTTGGGATGCCAGCCAGGGCGATAACCAACCCGTTTCTCACGGCAATGGAGGCTGGGGAGCGCAGGCCGGTTCGCTGTCCGTATCACTGTATAATCACATGCGACCCCAAGAAAACCCCATATTGCATAGCTGATGCCCTTGTTACCTCAAAGCTCGGCAACACCACTGACGGGCTTATCTTCGCAGGCGCGAATGTCGGCAGGGTTAACGAGATAGCCACTGTTCCGGATATCATGAACGGGATAGCGGAGACCTTGGAGGATGCAAAGCTGGGGGTTGTCTGAGACAAAAAGGTTGATCCGGCATCACGAACAAAGCTATAATTGCCACCACAACAAGGGAGCATAGAGATGATAGGCATAATAGCTTTTACACTGGTAGCCTCAGATCCCCCAATCCTAAATAAGCCGGACACGGTCAAGAAATACCTTGTCCTCCTCTATGACGCGGCGCATACCCTCCCAGAGGAGGCAAGGATGCGCAGAGACACCTTTGCCAACGGCATCATAAATGTGAATATCAAGTGGGACAGGTTCTACATAGACTACAACATATCCGAGGACAAGGACGAGCTGGTCTATTTCTCAAAGGATTTCTTACTTGGAGTAGTGCTTGACAGCTCCCGGATAACCGTGGACATCACCAGCACAAACCATTCGGATGGCACTAAATACTATGCTAACTATGGTTCCGTGAAACCAAAGGGCACAAAGATAACCTCAAGGGTATCCTTCTGGGAGTGGATAGGATTGCCGTGGAGAGAATGAATGACGAGAACATTCTCGTTTTCAGGGTGAGACTTCTAGAGGGAAGGGGGTTGGTTTGATTACGGCGATGACTGGCTCTTCCGGATCGAACTGCTAAAGAAACCACCTCAAATACCTAAGGGGACTTCCTTTCCGGCCGTCATAAGGGCAGAGGGAAAAGCGCCGAAACAATACGCGATTGAAGAGGAATAAGGATCAGCGCTGAGCTGACCCAGATCACAAATAAAATCAGGGCATGATGCGTGATCCTGCGTGGGAAAAGGGTTATAATATGAGCGTGATTCTCTCTATCATCCTGGCTTCTGATCTCATATTCGGAGAGGCCATGGCCACCGTGACCAGGCTTCCCCAGCCAGCTGA
>JBMFOM010000174.1:0-2053 GCA_049969615.1 Caldifarciminota bacterium | reverse complement strand
GCCGGTAGTGAAACCGCGCCTTATTTTGGCTATTTCCCCTAGTGGAACAAGTTTGTCTTTGGCTTTCTCTATTATCCTGAAATAGACCATAGGAGCCCTCAGATACCTTCCCCATGTTGCACCGACAAAGTTGCCCTCGTTGTCCGTGGCCTCAACAAGAAGATCGGATTGTTTTACAGCGAACAGCCTGTAGAACCTGTTCTCAAAAAAGCCAGGGTTCTGGTGGGCCTCAATCTCGTCAACAAAGCCTTTTGGAGTGTATTTCTTCCAGAGCTCGTCCAGCCTCACTTTCAGGTTGACAAACCGGACCAGATTGTCGCCGTTGTCGTTGTTCTTTTCGGCCAAGGTTATGCAGGTGTTGACATCCGCGGCCCAAAACCAGCGCTCAACCCCCGAGTCAATTATTGCGATCAGCCTGAAGTGCTTGAGAAACATCTCCTGCAAAGCCTTGCCATAGTCTACATCAAGCCAACTGCTTGCCGTGATGAAACCGAGCCTTCCGCCGGGTTTGTCGTTATTCCCCTTCTTGAGCAGGGAGGCCGCGTGCATGAAGAAATAGACATACAGGGACGCCCTCTTGTTCAGGGAAATTCCGGGCCATTCCTTCCTGCATACCTCGTAAGCTCTGTTCTTTATCCCTACCGCCACCTCCTCCATTTCTTCCTGACGGGTGTAGGGCGGGTTGCTCACCACCGCGTCCAGCTTGGGAAGACCAACCTCCTCTTCCCGACCGTCAGGATTTCTCACGGGAACAGTCGCCCCGGTGTCCAGCAGGAAGAAATCACGATTTATCACCCTGGGATAGTTGGATTCCATGCGCAGTTCCTGGATGACCATGTTGAGGGTGGTCAGGTGCGCGGGATAAGGGGCTATCTCACAGCTCCAGATGTGCTGAAGGAGATCCCAGTGGCTCTGGGAGTGAATCAGTTCTTTCTTGCGACGGTAGGCTCTCACGGAGAAGGTGCCTGATCCAGAACCCGCGTCAAGGACATCGTCGTGGCCAGAGCGAATGCAATATGCGCAGATCAGGTCCGCTATGTCCGGCCTGGTGAAATACTGGCCCATCTGATGCCGCCGGTCCTCTTCAATCAGGTCTTCAAATATCTTGCCAACGATGTCGTGGGGAATTTCGGAGAAATCATACTGGGTTATTTCAGAGATGAGCTCCTCAACGAATTCCCTGCAAAATGGCGATTTAAATGGGAATTTGTCTATGAAGGAAGGATGTTCCCCCAGAAGGGTCTGGTAGTCTATCCTGTTTATCACGGGGTAGAGATAGTCGTTCCAGAGGTATTCCATGAGTTCCATGGAAGAAAGGGACGCCCGAGGCATGATCAATCTCGGTAGCTCCTTGTGCTCCCCTTTGGTCTTGAGCGCGTGATAAAACACTAGTTTGGTCATCAACAGCAAGAGGGCCAACCTGGTTATCCTTTCCATCTCCCATGGAAGGGTTTCGCGGGAGCCGGTCCATTTCCAGCCCTGTTCTTCCTGGACATACTGCTCGAGCTCATGCTTGAAGACGCTGTTGTTCCTGTATATCTCTACGGCCTCAGATGTCATCACATCCGAGTAGCGAAGAATTAGGGCGTTCAGCCGGTCAATGAAACGCCTGTCAAGGGTGTATTCGGGCGCCACGCCGCGGCTGAGGTTAACCAAAAAAGAAAGGGTCACCTCAATTTGCTTCTTCAAATTTTGTTCCGCCTCCGGAGAAAGGGCCAGGTGCCTTCTGAAATGCTCACAGTCATAATACGCGATACTGATCAGGACACCCATATCTGATTCACGAATGGACTTTGAGCGATCCCAGACCACAGCCTGCAGTATGTTCCAAGTTATGAAATATGGCGCGCCAAGCTTTGCCGCGTATTTCTGGGCCTGGTCCCAGAGGGCTTCCTTGTAGGGTGTGGGAAACTCAAGGTAATCCTTGAGCTCAATCACGCAAAAGGGGTGGCCGTGTTCATCCCGGATGAGAATATCGCTCCTACCTTCTTCTTGAATGGGATGCGCGGAAAGGGGCCAGGAAGGGTTTCGGCTTATCACTTCGTTTATTATC
>JBMFOM010000173.1:0-2053 GCA_049969615.1 Caldifarciminota bacterium | reverse complement strand
TGGGCGCTCTGGCAATCTTGCAGATTATCCTAAAGTTTATCCCGGCCTTTCCGTGGAGGTGAAGCATGGCTAGCCCTCAGCTTTCAAGTAAAATGGTTCGGTTAAATGGGATAGACCAGAACCTAATCAAGTATTATCCCGGACCGATCTCATGGACATCTATATTCCTACGGATGTCTATAAACCCCTCGGACTACGGCACGTATGCCATGGACTTCGTGACCTATGGTGGCTGTTTACTCAGGGTGCTAAGACTTGGCCTGTGGGGGTTTAGGTGGTATCTGGCTACTACTGGTGGTGAGACTACTATTGATGAGACGATTAGCACGACCTCAACCGCCGATTGGGGCCCGTTGAATTTTGTCCTCGCCTGGGACGGCACTAATATAGCCCTATACATCGGAGGGAGGCGGATTTATATAAAAGGTCATGGCGGCGTATTCTCCGGCCCTACGCCTTATATGTCCGTAGGCTCTCGTTATGAAGGCCCTACTACCCAACCCTTCAAGGGCGACATAGGACATATAATCTTGCACAATGCAGTTATACCTCCCTACTCCGGCCTTCCCGAACATGTCTATGACGGCGAGCTAACCGCGACGGAGTTTCTGAGGGTTCACGGTTTTTCTGAGAACGATGTCCTAATCCTATATGACTGGCGAAACAATGATGGGATTAACTATGGCTCTGGAGGCCCTGCTTATAACCTTACGCCTCAAAACACCCCGGTATTTCTCCCGAACGAATTTCAATACCGCCTCGTGGATGAGACAACGCCGATAATTGAGTTCCCGCGCGCGAGTATCCTGTCCGCGAGACTGCGGACCATGAGGCTGAAGGCAAGGGTGAAAAAATGAACCTAGTCATATACCAGGGGCCGTCAGAGGCCCCGTGGGATATAACCCCATATGTGCCCCAGGACAGCATGAGCCTCTTGCAAGCCGAACTGGGGGAAAACGGTATCCTGAAGGCCTCGCTGACGCTTGAACTCTATAACCACGATGAGGATGAGATGGCCTCGTCGGCATGGCGAGCGCGCCTTCGGAGGCCAGGCATCCTGATCCTGCGCGAGGGCTTTGATTTCTGCTTTGCCCTCTATTACGATCCTGTCAAAACCCAATATGATCCGCTCCACAGGCGCTACAGGCTTCATTTTACCTCGCTTTTGGATGGGCTTATGGCTTATCGCTCCCGGGAGACATGGTGGAATGTCATGGATGCCGGAACCATATTGTCCAGCTTCAAGGCCTTTCTGTCCCGGTATCTTCCTCCTTCAATTGTGGATTGCGCTGTTTGGCACCCAGAGGGCATGTCGCCCCTCCAGGAAGACCCTGCTAATCCAACCTGGCCTCACTTCGCCGGCTTTATCCAGCCTGCGAGCTGGTTGGTGGGGAAACAGGTGCAGGGGAATGTTAATGGCCCGTGGACGATTATAAATGTCCTAGGCGTGGCTAAGTCTATAGCACAAGAGAACACCATATTTGCGCTCTGTCTGGCTAAACCATATGGTTGGTGGTCTACTGAGGGAGACTATGTCTTGCCGGTTGTAGTAAAAGCAGATTGGAATATGAATACATGGGATTGGGATATAACTGACCTGTATTGGCATTATGATGCTGAGGGCAATTCATGGTGGTATCCGGTTTGGTTTGGTTTTAAGCACAACCTGAGTGGTGAAACTGGAGACAGCGTATTGATATATACAACCGCTACTTCAGAGGGGGAGAGGGTTGTATGTGTGTGGACTGAGA
This sequence comes from Caldifarciminota bacterium, assembly GCA_049969615.1. Classification (GTDB taxonomy): domain Bacteria; phylum Hydrothermota; class Hydrothermia; order JBDRYB01; family JBDRYB01; genus JBDRYB01. The sequence goes on along the minus strand of JBMFOM010000173.1, from coordinate 302 downwards.
GCCTGGTTAAAAAACCCGGCCGGGGTGGGAATAATAATGATTATCTTATCAGCTGCAACTTGCGCTGTGTTTTATTGGATAATGAGCTTAGCCTATTAGACCAAAAGCGAATATGGTTAGGTGCCTTCCCAGTGCCGGGCTATACAACCAGCGCGAGCCCTCAGTCAGTCATCCTTAGAGGTGGTGGCTATGCTTATGGAACGAACAATATCCCAGCAGGTGTGGTATTTATAGGTGTTAACGGCGTGGTGGCTTATAATCCCGGGTTCATAGCCTACCTATGAGGGATTGAAACAAACCTG
>JBMFOM010000172.1:0-2129 GCA_049969615.1 Caldifarciminota bacterium | reverse complement strand
GCAAAAAAGACATCTTCAAGCTTCCCAGAGTAGTCCTCCACAGATCTTCTGGTTAGAATCTGTCTTATTGCTGGTATAGACACTCCTATGCTCTTGGCCATCATGTCCGCATAGTAAAGGGGGTATAGTTCCACGATTCCAGGTATAGAGGACTGATCCCTTACAGCTTCTAGGACGATTGCCAACCGAATTTCGCTAGAAGCTACATACTCGGGGAATTCCAGGCGGAGGGCCGGAGCATGCTGGGCTGGTTTGTAATAAACAATCTTTATTTTGGATAAGGCCTGCTCCACCTGCATCGCCTTCTCGCGAGTCCCCTCACTCAAAAACTCTCTGTTCAAATGCCACCCACTCCAGCCAGACTCCTGGGGTTGTGTCATGTCCATGGGGCCAGCGAATTCTCCAGGTTCAAGTATCAGGGTAGCAAGTGCCCTATCGTCAAAATCGCTCATCCCAATCTTTATGCCCATCTCTTTCTTCGTTGTATATTTAGGAACGCCGACAAAAATGTGATCGCAGCGTTGAAGAGTAAGGATCTGCGAATAATAATCTACCGCTTCAGATGCTTTCTTTACCAAATTATCCCGCAGGTTGCCCTCTCGGACATCACCTAGCTTACTGAGTCCCTGATTAAGGTAAATTATTGGTGTGGTAAGTGATCCGTCAAGAAAAACTACCTTATGGGGTGCCTCAACTGCCTTCTGAAGTTCAAAACACATCATTAAAGCTCTTGCCAGGACAGTATTCTCATCCCTATGTTTTTCAAGGCTCATAAAGGGTTCAAATCTGGGTTCGCGCCATAACCCGGTTTCCTTGGGGGGCACCAGGCCCTCTACAGCCAAGCCCGTGCACACAACAAGATCATATCCGAGCATTTTCTCTACGCCATAAGCCCCGTCAACGCCACAGGTTGTAGAAGGGGCATGAGGCCTGGGTAGATCATCAACGCGTCTCATAAGTCCTTTGTTCTGAAGGGACTCCCTTGCTTTTGCCCTGATGGACTTGAGGGTTTCTAGATTTCTGAGAACTTCTTCGCCCAGCCTCTCCGCATCCTTTATCATCTCATCCACTAGTGCACCCGGAAGCCCCCGAAAGGCCTCCTCGCCAACTATCTCTTCCAAAGCCTCCATTCCTCCTTATCAAAATCCAAATAATCAGGCCTTCTCTTTGCTCTGGGCAAGAGATAGCGTTCTCTGAAGAAATCCCAATAGTCTTCAATCCCCTCAGGGTAATACTCTAAGCTGTCCGCTTTACCTAAGAGAAACTCACGCGAATTCCGGGCTGTAGGTCCCACAAAAACCTCACGGAGAACCCCATGTTGTAGCCAATTTCCTGAAAAACCAAGTAGTCTAAGTCCTTTCCTAACAACCTCCCACCTGTTTCTGAATTCACCACCCCCCCAGCCTTCTGATTTAGCAGTTCCCTTTGTATTCTCGCTCACAAGTTTGAAAATCTCAGAGTAGACACCATTGGACAGGTGAAAGGTGCCCCAACCCCTGCTAAATCCAACAGAATAGAAAACAGGCCTGTCTCTAAATTTCAAACGATTGTAAATGGAGGAACGCCCTAGGGCCGATGTGGTTGTAACTATTGCTAATTCCGGTGGGATTTCTCTCCCCTTTATGATGGTTTTCCTGCCCGAATACCTCTGAACAAAACATTCCCTTATTTCTCTGGAAACCGCCGCCATCGCGATAAATTTTCCAACCAGAAGCGCGTTATATGGGGGGATAGAACCCAGCACAAAGGCATCCATCACATGGCAGAGATTTCGTCTCCTGGTCTCATAACCCCAACCAATCCACTCGTCCCTTACCCCTAGATTGAAAACAGGATCACCAATACCGAGTATCCCCATATACTTGCCATTGTTCTCATCCTGTATTAGAAATCTTAGCCTACGCCCGTAGCCCTGAGAAACAAGTATACTCCAGTGAAGTGTAAAGTAGCGAAATATATCCGCCTCAAGCGTGCCAGACCTCACGGGTATAAGTCTAGGCTTTATCCGCTCAACATCTACCTCGTATCCCGCCGCCACTGTAGACAATAACTTATCCTCCAATCCTGCCAACCTCCTGGCCTTCCTCCTGGCCTCCTCTATGGCCGCGGTGTTCATACGGCGGATATTT
>JBMFOM010000171.1:0-2185 GCA_049969615.1 Caldifarciminota bacterium | reverse complement strand
CGGCGAGGCCTTTGAGCGCGGAAAGGTAGCGATAAATTCCTTGTTCAGCTGACCCATCCGGGCTTTCTCAAACCAGGTGGGTATGCTGAGAATCAAAAATGAGCACATCCGGGGAAAGGATCACCCCTGAAACTGGGCCTTGACAAAACATTCCTGACACATTATAATTATAATTGTTAGTCGGAGGTTTGAAATGAACGGAATTTTGATGGTGTTGCTTTTAACCCAGACCTACCGGGTACAGGGAGACTGGTATGGCGGCCCGGGGGTCACGGGCCCGGTCCTGAACTGGGGAAACACCTTCTGGTCATCCTGGAATGTGACCCATGCTAACCCTGGAGTAATAAGCCTCATGGCAATTGGCTGGCAATATGGCTCTGGGGGTTGGGTCAGGCGTCTCATAGACAACAACCCGGGCCCGAACGCGCACTACCAGGGGTTCTCCGCTTTTGACATTGACGGCGACGGGGACAAGGACCTGATCCTCCACTCCGGAAGGATAGCCAGGTGGTATGAGTTCGTGGACAACTGGGTCTTCGTCCAGCACGACATATATACATTCCCCGCGATGAGCGACCGCTCCGGTGTATGGGCGGATGACTTTGACGGGGATGGCGATGGCGATGTTGTTGTGGCAACGGGCGCCGGAGGGCTTTATTACTGCCGGAACGACGGAGGCGGACTGGCCTGGACCGTTGGTCAGATAAGCGCTGGCTCCCGTTGCAGGGCCCTGTCCGGGGACATGGATGGCGACGGGGACAAGGACTTCGTGGCCCTCCGGTTCGATCCGGGCGCGGTTTATCTTTATAGGAACCAAGGGCCAGGCATCTTCACGGAGGAACTGGTCTATAACTCCGCGAACGACATATGGAGGCTGGCAATCGGGGACCTGGACAAGGACGGGGATCTTGACATGGTCACCTCGGGCACACCAGGTGACAACTGGGTCCACACATACATAAACGACGGCGCGGGATTTTTCACCCACTACGCGGTCTACAACCTCGGCGGCAAGGCAGACGGCATGTGGCTCAACGATCTGAACGGCGATGGTTTGCTGGACATAACCATAGGCATGGAGGCCCTCGCCTGGAACTTCCGCGGCCTGATAAACACAGGGGACGGTATAAACTTCATCCATTACAACCTCACGGCCAACTCAGCGGGATACACCGACGGCAGTATAGCCAGGGACATGGACCTGGACGGAATGCCCGATATCGTGGGATCGCACGATTTCATAGGCTACTTCAGGCAGGAACCCCCGCCTCAGCCCTGGCCGAGCTTCACGGAATACTTCATAGACAATTTCCCGCAATCCCACTGGGTCTATCCGGATGACCTTGACCAGCTGTCCTGCACGCCAGATATAGATGTCCTGGCGACCCGCAGGGGGGAGCATGTCGTGTTTGAGAACCGGATGGCCTTCCAGTATCCGCCCCTAGGAGAGCTAACATCCTCGGTGCTCCAACTGCACCCGGATCCGGACACCGGAGGCTCTATCTCCTACTTCGGCTGGAGGGCCGAGACCTGTATTCCTAACGACACCTCGGTGCTCCTCTACTGGCGATACGGCAACACTATGGACGAGTGCACCACGATGGCCTGGCTTGGCCCCACCCAGCTCCCCAAGAGCACCAGCGATTCAACGCTCCTGGCAACCCCCTGCATAAAATACTTCCAGTATAAGCTCGCATTCAGGCCGGACACCGTGAAGGTTGAGATATCAACCATCGGCGAGGTCTGGGTCAAGTTCACATATTGCCCCCTCTATGATAGGGTGAAGGAGGATACGAAACCCAGGCCATCCCAGCTCGCGCTCAGGCAGGAGGCTGGAATGCTCATCCTGGAGCTCCCAAAACCAGCCCAGGCGTATCTGGCCATGTATGACCCCTCTGGCAGGAGGGTCGCGGTTTTGCTTGAAGGGCAGACCGAACCCGGATTCTTCAGGTTCTCTCTAAGCGCCATGAAGCCAGGGGTCTATTTCGCGATCTATAGGGACGAGGACACATCAAAAAGGGTCAAGGTGGTGGTCCGTTAGGTCAGCTAGAACCCACTTCGAGCCTGTCGCGGAATATTGAGAAGCTGTCTCAGATAAGGGTTTTCGCCGAACAAGTTCGGCGTTCTGGTGAGCTCCTGAGTCTCCCCTTTGATACCCCGCAATTTATTGCGGGGAGCCTCATGA
>JBMFOM010000170.1:0-2263 GCA_049969615.1 Caldifarciminota bacterium | reverse complement strand
GGGCTTGGTTCAGGGGAAAATACAAGCCGCGCAAGAGGCTTTATTTTGTCCTGATAGGTTCTCTGCTCTATTTTATTCTGCCCTTTGACATCATATCAGACCTTGCGCCCCTGGTCGGTATAACCGATGACGCTGTTATACTTGGAATACTGATAAAGTTCCTTGCTGACGAGGTCAGGCGCTACAGGGAGCAGTTTGTGAGGAATGATACCGTTTCTACCAATACTCTTACTCTTCCCCCAGGAAACGGAGACCCTAAGGGTTGACGATGGGAATCCGACCAGCTGGGGCGGGAACAGCTTCCCAGAGTGGTGCGAGGCCGTCGCCCTGATAGTTCCCGATTCCTCGCGGATCCTCGGATTGCTCTATTATCCAGCAAATCCGGATGGCTATAACCCTAAGCTCCATTACTGCCTGTGGGATGACGATGATGCTGGAAACCCCGGAACCCTGCTGGCTCAAGGAGTAATTAGTCCATCCTATAACTCTTGGAACTACATAGACCTCGTCGGTCAGGACATATTGGTGAACAAGGGGTGGATATATCCCGGCTGGTCATCCGAGGATCAACACGGAGACACGGTATATTTCAACTGGTATGACTCGTTCCTGGACGGACACAACTGGTGGTATGATGGAGCGCTCTGGCAGAAGGACGACGCCTTTCCTGGCGATTTCATGATAAGGGCTGTAGCCGAGGTCTATTATGATGTTGGGGAAGATGTTCCCCCCCGTGTAGCGAGCCTCTCGGTTTATCCAAATCCCACCAAGGGGGCTCTAAACCTGAGATTGATTCTTCCTTCTGAAGCGCGCGTTAGATTTGAGATGGTTGATATGCTCGGCAGGGAGGTTTTTGGGTTTGAAAATTTCCTCCGTGCCGGAACCCACGCCATAGCCATAACCCCATCCCTGCCTCGCGGGATTTACACTTTGAGGGCCGAGGCTGGTGAGGCGGTTTTCACAGAACGGATAATTGTGGAATAGGATCATGCTACTGATTCCTGATCTGGTAACCCATAGCATTGTTGCGGAAATATGGGGGGCATCTGCCTAACCCCAGCAGGTTGTAGGACAACTGATATGACATTTCAGAAATTGATAAGGGCACTTGACTCCTTCTGGGAGAGGGAGGGTTGCGTTCTGCTTGAGCCATACAACTCAGAGCTCGGCGCTGGGACATTCAATCCGGCCACATTCATCAGGGCTTTGGGGACGAGGCCCTGGAGGGCCGCTTATGTTGAGGTAGCCAGGCGACCAAAGGATGGCCGCTATGCCGAGAATCCCAACCGCGTCCAGCAATACCATCAGTATCAGGTTGTGATGAAACCTGTTCCCGACGATTTTCAGGAGATTTATCTTGAGTCCCTGCGCGCTTTGGGTATAAGTCTTGAGGATCACGACATCCGTTTCGTTGAGGATGATTGGGAATCCCCGACCCTGGGCGCGTGGGGTCTCGGATGGGAGGTCTGGCTTGACGGCCTGGAGATAACCCAATTCACCTATTTCCAACAAGCAGGAGGTTTTGACCTTGAGCTGATAACCGGCGAGATAACCTATGGGCTTGAGCGCATCGCAATGTATCTCCAGGGGGTTGATAGCATATTTGATCTCAGGTGGAACGAGGAAGTGACCTGGGGCGATATATACAAAAAGTTTGAACGGGAGTTCTCAATCTACAACTACGAAGAGTCAGACCCGGAGTTCTTTCTCTATCTCTTTAAAAAATACGAGGCCGAAACCGAGCGCCTGCTTGGGCGTGGTCTCCTTTATCCAGCCTATGATGCGGTCATAAAAATGTCCCACGCGTTCAACATGCTTGATGCGCGGGGCGCGCTATCTCCGACGGACAGGGCGAGGTTCATCCTCAGGGTCCGGGACAAAGCGCGTGCTGTGGCTAGCTTCTACATGGAATCCGAAACCCCCACTACCTCCTCGTCGCAAGCCTGAGCCTAGCGGTTTCATCTCCCCGTCCCCTTCTTTCACCCAGGAGCGGAATAATTTTCTCACCTTCGCTATGTAGCTATTTGTAGCCCAGATTTTGTGAGGGGTTGTAATCATTGAAAACTATTCAGTTCTCATGACGAGGGATTTGTTTTATCCGAGCTCAAAGCAGGAGGCCACAGGTTCAACCCAACTTCAACACCTCATTTTTCGTAAGTCATTGATAGGTAAGGACTTAATAGGAATAAAGGCCGGGAAATTGGCACCATGTTCAGAGGGGTTCTCAGCGAGACCTATTCACATACGCGGACTATTCTGTGGG
>JBMFOM010000169.1:0-2318 GCA_049969615.1 Caldifarciminota bacterium | reverse complement strand
GGCGATCGCGCCGGGGGCCGGCTTCCTCTCCGGCTTAGTGAAGACATAGGTATAGTTCAGGGCGAACCATCCTCCCCGGGTGGGTTTCCAGGTGGTGAGCCAGAAGTCCGGCGGGAAGCTCTGGTTGAACTCATTGTCGGTTTCCTTGTCCTTGGAAACCCGCGTAAAATCGTTAGTGAGGCCCTGAATTTTGCCCGAATATGTAGTTCCAGCTTTTTAGGCCCGAAATTTGTAAGTGCCTGTCCATCAAGAACTTACAGAAATTGAGGTGTTGAAGCTGGGTCAAGAAACTCAGTCTTTGCTCTGAAACCCCCAAACCCTTGCCTCAACTTGAACAGGGCCAAGAGAGTCCAACCGGGAAAAAGGATCACCCCTCGTTCGCGCGCTTGATCCCACCCCTATTTTTCCGGATAATATGCGGATATGCAAAAGCCCGAAAGTTTTTACAAAAAACACCCTGTCCACGCCGGCACCTTTTATCCCTCATCCGGCCAGGAGATAATGGATATGTTTGAGGCCTGGGTTCCTGAGCGGAAACCCATACCTGGACTCCGTGGCCTCATTCTCCCGCACGCGGGATACGCGTATTCCGGCCATGTGGCCGCGAGGGGCTACGCCGCTATCCCCACAGGCATAAAGAGGGTTCTCCTTTTGGGGCCCTCCCATCATTATCCAGTTAGGGGAATACTGGTTTGGGACGAGGGATCATGGGAGACACCGCTCGGAGAGGTTCAGGTCAGTCGGGATTCAGCTGTTTCCCTTTTGAAGGCTGACATATTCCAGGCCGATCCGCGGCCCTTCATACCCGAACACTCCCTTGAGGTTCAGATGCCTTTCATCAAACACTTCATGCCCCAGGCCGCGGTTGTCCCCATGATCGCCGGAGATCTGAATTCCCACGGACTTGAGGAGGCCGCGGACGCGATCAGACAACTGCTTGATGGGGAGACCATCATGATAGCCTCATCTGATTTCTATCACGGCCATTCATACGAGGAATGCCTCGCACAGGACAAAGAGACCATTTCATTGATAAAGAGAATGAACGGCAAGGAGTTCCTCTCTGCAGCACGACAGATGAGGGTGATGGCCTGTGGTGACATGGCAATAGCGGTTCTCATTGAAACCGTGGCTGGACTACCTGGTTGCGCGGTAGATGTGCTCATGCAAACCAACTCTGCTGATGTGATAAGTAGCTGTGGTTATATTGTAGGTTACGCGGCTGTGGCCCTTACCGCGAGATGAACCACGCCCTCTCCTCCAGATAACCGAAAAGCCCTGAAATGGGTTCTTCCAGTTCTGGATCGCCAACCGCACTCACCAGATTCCTCGCTTCATCAAGGTATTGCGAGGCCCTTTCCAGCGCGGCCTCCATTCCTCCAGCAATCCTGACCCTGTCTATCACCTGTTCCGGTACGAATCGTCCGGAAATGAGGGTTTTCCTCAGATCGTCCAGGGTTGATGCGGCTTCTATAACCGGCAGGGTGAATTTGCCAACAGACAGGTCGCCGTCCCTCGCGCACAGTATGTCCTCGCAGTCATCTATTATCTGGTATGCCATACCAAAGCTCTGGCCAGCGCGCCTCATGGTCAAGACATGTTCCTCTGGATAGCCACCCAGCCTTGCCCCCATGCTGGCGCTCAAGGCAAATAGCTCTGCTGTCTTCATTGATATAACGCTTATGTAATTTTCGCGCATGAGGGATTCCTCAGCCGACAGCCTCTCCTCAAGCTGCTCGCCCTCAAGGGCTTTTTCGCAAGAGCTCAGGAATTCTTCCATGATCTCTGGTTTGCCAATGGCATTGACCTGGCGCAGGGATTTGACGAAGAGGTTGTCCCCGGCGAGAACTGCCTCAACTATGCCGTATCTCTTGTGGAGAGCCTCATCCCCCCTGCGTTCGGCCGAGCCATCAACGATGTCATCGTGGACTAGGGTTCCGGAGTGCAGGAGCTCCACAGCGAGGGCCGCCAGGAGAGCTGGCTCGCTCACTTCCCTGAAGGCCTTGGCCGCGAAGAAAACACAGGCCGGGCGAAGCCTCTTTCCGGAGAACAAAAACGATGGATATGGGAACCTGCCATCGGCTTCCCAGGCAAGGCGTTCCTCAAAAGCGGCAAGCGCTTTCTCTATAGGCCGGTAGGCCTTTCTCAGAAGATCATCCACAAGATGGAAATTATAACCCACCTACCGCGCGATCTGCCATGTGATCCCCTGAGTGAGGTTCCATCCACCCTTCCTGGCCCCGCGTTCGCTCACAAAAAATCTAACCCAAATGGGTTCGTTCGCTCAAAATAGAATTCTAACCATGAGCCACAGGAAG
>JBMFOM010000168.1:0-2322 GCA_049969615.1 Caldifarciminota bacterium | reverse complement strand
ATAACCTGCTCCCCTGTATCCGGCGGCCTCGTGTTCAATTCAAAGGCCGAGCTCGGAATAAGGATATACTCAGCTGAGGGTAGGCTCGCATATTCCGGCAACCTTGAGAAGGGCCAGAACCGGATAAGCCTCGGCCAAGGGGTCTACATCTGGAAGGCTGGAACACACAAGGGCAAGGCAGTCGTAAGATGATTCCCCCCCCAGCCCCGGCCTTGACGATCTGGGTTCCGGATTTCACTGATAAAATAAAAGAATTCCCTAATCCTGCCTCGTTAAGTCACAGATTGGACGCGAACCCTGAAAAATTACACAGAGTTATACGCCATTTCCGTATAAGTCCCGAAAATTACACAGAGTTATACGGAATTATATTCCTCTTTGGTAAAAAACCGAGAAAATTATACAGATTTATACAGCTCTTTTGACCAGATAATCCGAAGGGACTTATACGAAGAAAGAGCACTGAATTCCCATTAGTATCAATAAAAATTGAGGAAACAGAAAGCTACTAAAATTTTTGACCCTCGATGGTTGAAAATGCCTGCGGGGGGTGTAAAAATTTGAGGGTGTAAGGAGGACAGCACTCCGTTGGCAGAAGGCAAAAGGCTATTTAAGACATCGGCGGAATATAAAAGGATACGAGCCTGTCCCAGAATAGGGTTATTGAGAAGCTGTCTCAGATAAGATCCGGGCCTCATTCTTAGAATTGATGCGCGTCAAAAAATCGTATTGTGAGACAGGCTCGATCAGGGGTGGATAAGAGGGCCTGCCCATCCCGTCTGAGTAGAGCTGGCTAATGGCCTTCTCTATTGGAGAGAAGTCTATGAGCTCGTTGATCCGCTGTCGTTGCACGGAACGGCATCCGTTGCATTGAAAAGGCCCACTGAAGGAGGCCTTGGTTCTCGTTCGGGTTGTGCCTACTTCGTCAGGATTAGTTTCCTGGTCTCGCGGTATTTTGGTGAGATGAGCCTCAGGTAGTAGATGCCGGATGAGAGCTGGGAAGGCTCTATGGTGAAGTTGTAGGTTCCAGGGGCATAGACGCCACTGGCCAATGAAAGGGCCGTCCTTCCCGTCACATCGTAGAGGGATATGTCCAGGTCCTGCCTCACGGGAAGGACAAGCTGAATGTTGAACCTATTCTTTGAGACCGTCGGGTAGATATTGAAAGAGAAGATGAGTCCTCCGGGGTCCTGGGACTGTGGCCCGCCCCTGGCCTCATCAACCGTGAACAGGTAGGCCTCGGAAAGGAATGCCCTTGCCGCATTTTCTTTCTCCACCGTGAAGCTTATCGGTGATTGGGCAAGTGTGGGAACCTCCCAGTAATACCTCTCCTGCGGCGGGACATATACCGCGTAGGTGTCCGCGTAGATTATTACCCGCAGAGCTTGAGTGTCCGGTTCCTGGTGGTAGAAGACCAGGCCAAGGTTGTATTGTGAGGAATCCCTTATTTCTATGAAGGTATAGGAAAGGCGCACCGAGGCTGTGTCAACGGATTTGCCCTGCTTGAGCGAGTCGTAGACGATGTAGCCCTCCCTGTAGTCGGTTATTACCGAGGCATTCTCACCACCGAGGAGAGTGTATGACTTCGGAGGGGTCTTTCCCCTAAACCTTGCGATGAGGCCAACCTCTCCATCTTTTTCTTCGGTTTCAGAGTAGAGGTAAGTCCACAACGGGATGCTGACATCGGGTATCGTGTAGCACAGGACCTGGGCCACCCCTGAATTCACCTAGGGAGAGGAGGATATGTTCTCTACCGGTGTCGTGGTTCCCGGAACCGGTATCTGCCTGCCATAGACCTCTGTCTTCTTCGGGGCAACCATGCCTGACCAGAAGACATATCCCTTTTCAAGCACGGGGTTGAACAACTGTTCCTGCGCGCTCGCGCCCTGGTAAAGCAGGGTGATGGGTGCTATCTCCCGTCCATCCCACACCTGGGTGTAGTAGACCCCCCGGACAACAGACTGCGCCACATAAACGACCTCTGCCACGCTGATTGTCCCGGTTTCCAGGTATATCCTGAGGAAGGGCTGTTTCTCCCCGGTCGTGTGCATGGATTCCTTCACGGTGCAAGTGATCCAGCTGCCGCCGGGTTTCTTCTGGAAGACCTTTATCAGGTCGTTGTCGCAATCCCAGACGATGTGAACCGTCCCAGTTGTGCTGCCAACAGCGGCTGAGACCCCTGCGAGCCCCATGACGAAGTCCGTATAGTCTATGTCTCGTGCGGGGGAGATCACCCTGTCCAGCTCCGCGTAAGAGAAACCACCGGGGTTTCCTGCCGTGAAGGTGCCATAAAGCAGAGCATATCCGTTGTTCTTGTGGGGG
>JBMFOM010000167.1:0-2382 GCA_049969615.1 Caldifarciminota bacterium | reverse complement strand
CCTTGGACATAAAGCAAATTCCCCAGGTTGTAGTGGGCCTCGGCATAGTCCGGGTTTATCCTTATCGCCTCCCTGTATTCCTTCTCGGCCTCTGAGAGCCTGCCTTGGTCCTTAAGCAAAACCCCCAGGTTGTTGTGGGCTACGGCAAGGGCTGGTTTCATGGTTGTGGCTTTCCGGTAATAAGAGATAGCCTTTGAGGTGTCGCCCCGTTCGGAAGCACTCAAGCCAAAACTAACAAAACCCCGCGGGGTCTGCGCATAAAGGCCGTGGATCTCCCTGATGCCATGAGCGCCTTTGTTGCTCAGCATTTGGGATATGTATGAGCTGGGGGTGAATTCATGGTGCTCCACCATAAGTCCGATTGCCTTGTCCGAGGCGTTCAGGACAGGCGAGCCTGAGTGGCCGGATTCGCAAGGGCTGTTTATGTAGGCCCGCTGATACCCGAGCTCATCCCTGTATATGCGAGAGAATAGTGTCCTCACCTCAGGTTTGAGAAGACCTGGTATCACGACCGAATCCCCAGGGATCGTATCCACGAGCAGGGGGATATAGCTCTTGTTTGAGATGTCTATCTTGATCAGGCAGACATCGGCCTGAACATCGTAGGCCAGGACGCTGTTTACCTTGTATCTCTTGCCAGAGCTGGTTATGACAACTACCGAATCCGGATAATCCTCAGGCTCATCCCCAACTATCGCATGAAGGGCTGTCGCGACGGTTCCGTTGGTGTCTATGAAGAACCCGACTCCTTCACCGGAATACTTGCCATAACAGTTAACCTCAACCAGGGCTGGGTTTTGCCCGGCTGAGGCGGCCAGGAGAAAGGATAGCAAAGTCATGTAACTCATAGCTAGCATAGTATAAGGCAGTTAGATGAGGCGGCACAAAGCCAGGGTTATAGTCCTCGGAGGAGAGTCTCGGCCTCCTCCGCGGTTATCTCCCCTTTTTCTAGCATACCGAGAATTTTCTCAACCTCTGGGCGCGGCCCAGTTCGTTCGGAGTATCCCAATGCCTCCATGAGCTCGTCAAACCTGACCCGCGCGGTTGGATAAGAGACGCCGAGCTCCTTTGCCAGCTCGGTCAGGTTTCCGCGCAGTTTCAAAAAGAGTCTGAGAAACTCCAGCTTATCATCGGGCAGGAACGCGAACTCGTTTGGCTGGAAGTTGCCCCTGAGCTCTGTGCCGCACGAGGGGCATGTCAGATGGGTTACAAGCATTTCCTCGCCACAGGCAGGGCAGATATTGATGCCCTGGCAGGGTTTTCCGGATTTCCTAGTTTTGCGGCGTGTATTCATAGACAATAAGGCCAGAACGAGATGCGGCCAGGAGGTAGTTTCCGCAGAGTATTACCTCAAATACATAATCTCTGGTGTATTTGGGAGGCTTGTAGTGCGCGAGCTCCTGCTCCCTCTTTATATCCATCAGACGCACGCCGCCTGTGGCCGCGCCTATGGTCAGTTTGTCTCCGAATACCCTAACCCCAAGCGCCGCGCCCGGCCCTGTCCAGTGACCAACAACTTTTAAATCCCTTGGATTTGATATGTCTATGACCCTGACTCCCTCCTTGCCTATGGCAACATAGGCATATTTGCCGCTAACCTCAACCGCGTTCGCGAAGCTCTCTAGCTTGATGGAATTAACGAACTTCGGGGAGGCGGGATTCGTTATGTCAAGGATAACCAGACCCTCATTCCCGTCAGCGACATAGGCGTATTTACCGGAGACGACCACGCTCCTGGCAAACCCCTTCGTGTCATAGAAACCGATTTCCTTAAGATTGTATGGGTCAGCAATGTTGATCACCCTTATACCGGAATCCCCGTCCGCGACATATGCGTAGTTGCCCTGAATCCAAACTATTATGGCGGAGTCTGGCGTGTCCGCGCACGAGACCACCTCCGGTATTGATGGATTAGTTATCTCTATGGTGCAGAGGCCCTTGTCCCCGAGAGCCGCGAATAGGAATTGTCCTTTTTTCGCGAGGCCAAGAGGGACATTGCTTACCCTGAGACTGCCTATTTCAATGGGATCGTCCGGAACAGAGATATCAATTATGGAAATGGTCCTGTCAAGGGTGCTTACATAGGCATATTGCCCGTCATAAATCACATAGTGGGTGTTTCCCCTCGTCCACTGGGCAACCGTTGAGAGGTTCAGGCTATCCGCAAAGAGCGAGGAATCAGTCTCTACTGGCTGGGCCACGAGGCTCAGGATGATTGCCAATCCATCCATCATCATGATATTATATGGGTTTGACCCCCAGAACTTCAAGGATGCGAGTTCGCTCACAAAAAATCTAACCCAAATGGTGATCCTTCACCCGGCTGGCCTCTAGCTGGCCCCTGATTGACCACTTGCCTTATTCTCTGGGTATGAAGGAGAG
>JBMFOM010000166.1:0-2387 GCA_049969615.1 Caldifarciminota bacterium | reverse complement strand
CCGGCCTTTTTCGGCCCTGTCTTAACAATCCGGGTTCCGCATTTCGCTGATAAAATAAGGCAATTCCCCGATCCTGCTAAGCTAAGTCCTAGAGCCATCGGATTTTCGCCGAACTCGTTGATGAACAAGGACTTAGGAGGGGTTGAAGGTGGGTCGGGTGAGTTAAAAAGGGACTTGACAGTCCATGTTTGATTCGGTTATAATTTATTTGATAGCAAGGGAGGTGTTAGGATGTTGTCTTTGATAATCATCGTGATGGCGGCAAGGGAGATAGTTCCCGTTCCTGTGCCGCTGGTAGGATCTCAGAAGGCCCTTTCTGCACCCATAAACTATTTTCTCCTTAACGAGAACAACCCGGAATACTGGAAGGACGCGACAAACAGGGTGGTCGTCGGATACAGGGATGGCGTGGACATAATTTCCAAGATACCCAACCTAACGGCCAGAGGAGCGACATTCGTCCGAACGAGCAGGACCGGCGCGAACTTCGTGGTCATGGAACTGCCGGCCGCGGATCCGGTCACCATGAGCGCCTATATTCACTCTGTCCTGGAGGATCCGGATGTCCTCTACGCTGAGCCAGACATGATGGCAAGGATTCAGCGTGTAACTCCGAACGACCCGAGATTCGCGGACCAGTGGGGTCTTTCAGCCATAAACATCGGGGACGCCTGGGACTGGACTCTCGGAAACACGACCGTGATAATAGCGATAATTGACCAGGGCGTCCAGTATAATCACCCGGACCTCGCGGCCCACTTCTTCGGCTACATAGGCTACGATCAGGTCAACGACGATCCTGACCCCTATCCGACAGCCACAAACGAGGACCACGGTACTCACTGCGCAGGTGTTGCCGCGGCCGTGATAAACAACGGGACGGGTATAGCTGGGGTCTCAAACTCAAGGCTAATGTCTGAGAGGGTCTTGAACTCCTCTGGTTCTGGAACCTACACGGATATTGCTGACGGGATAAGGGATGCCGCGAACCATGGCGCACACATACTATCCATGAGCCTGGGGGGTTCAACTCCAAACTCAACCCTTGAGTCCGCGTGCGCATATGCGTGGAACGCAGGCTGTCTTCTCGTTGCCGCCGCGGGAAACACGGGAGCTGACGGCATACTGTATCCCGCTCGTTACTCCACAGTCATGGCAATAGGAGCGATAAGCCACGATGACGCGTATCCCACCTTTTCAACCAGGGGACCCGAGCTTGAGCTGTGCGCGCCAGGAGTCAACATCCTCTCCACAGTGTACCCGAATGATTATGATTCTCTGAACTGGTCAGGGACATCCATGGCAACCCCTCATGTGTCTGGCGCAGCCGCGCTTGTGAAGGCGCTCAATCCATCTTTGACCAACGCTCAGATAAGGGCAATACTGGACTCAACTGCGACTGACATCTGGTATTTTGGCCACGACGATACCACGGGCTACGGCAAGGTCAATCCATCCTGGGCTCTGAAAGTAGCTGATGGGGTAATACCGGCCACGGATTCCTTGCCCGGCGGCAGGGATTACTTCCAGACCCCATACAACTACTTTCAACACGCATACCGGGTTGAATACGAGGCCACCCAGGCCGTTCCCGAGACCGCGTGTGTTCTTAGGGAGATATGGATAGCGTGGTATAATAACCAGACCATCGAGCGTAGCAAGGATGTTACCTATTACCTCTGGGCGAATAATATGAACAGGCCCGGTGCGGTTATGCGGTCATGGCCTGTCCGGGTGACCGTCCCAGCGCAGACCGGCCGGTGGGTTATCCTTGATGTTTCCGCAGAGAACATTAGTTTCGGAAACGGCACTAAGTTCTGGTTCGGTCATTACGAACCCGATACCACCTTCCCGACCTCCCTAATAGATGTCTTCACCACATCAAACAATGCCTATTCCACGAATGGTGTCAATTGGACTCACGATTATGACTACCTCCAGTTCGTGGTTGTTTCAAAGCCGGTACCCGTTGGAACCAGAGAGGAGGCTATAGGTTCTGATGGCAGACGAATGACCCTGAGCCTTTATGGACCCGCGCCAAGCATAACAAGGGACATGACCAAGGTCTCGTTCATGATACCATACAGCCAGTTCGGAAGCCTCTCCCTGTATGATGTCTCTGGTAGAGTCGTCTGGACAACTGGCAGGGTGGAATTCAGTGCTGGCGTCAACACGGTGGATGTGGATATGTCGGGCCTCGCGTCTGGCAACTACTTCGTTGTTCTCTCGTGTGAGAGCGGCGCGCTGAGCAAGCGGATAACCAGAATAGAGTAGTCTTTCGGATAAAACACTTATCCCTGGCCATCGCGCCTTCCCTCAAAACTAAACCCTAACCTTAGGGCCTTCCTTCTGGCCCATGAGGTAATCAACCAGATCGTTGGGTTCCT
>JBMFOM010000165.1:0-2407 GCA_049969615.1 Caldifarciminota bacterium | reverse complement strand
AAACCAAACCTTGATTTTATGCGGATCTCAGAACATGGGGGTAGCTAGAAATGGGGTTTTGGTGTCAAAGTTGGGTTTATCTTTTTCCATAGTAGTCGGAACCTAACAACAGGCTCTTCGTGCTGGAGGATCCGGCAAACGCCCAATGGCGCGGCCCACTTTATGAAGAGGCTCCCAGCACAAGCTCGTTTGGTCTCAGGCAGGCGGATGGAGGTTTCAAAACCCCAAAATAACCCATAACCCCGGCCGGTAGAAATTCCATGCACCTCCCGTTCACGGCCGGGGCTTTTTCTATCTCAATATCAACTTGTAGCCCGAGTGCCCTTTTTCGGCCGGCACAAGGATATAATACACCCCTGGCAAAAGCCCCCTGAACTCAGCCCTACCGTTAAACAGGGGTTCAAGCCCGACCCTTCTACCATCAGCGGAATAGAGGGAAACCTGTCCCTCGTGCCCTGGCCATGATACCCAGACCAGGCCTTTGCCGGAGCCATAGGTTGGCTTGCCAGGAAGCTCACATGAAGCCTCCTCAACTGCAAGCGCTTGAGTCTCAAGCTGAACGCGCTCAAGCCAGGGCATATAAGCCGGATTCTCCCAGAGGAACTCTGCCCTGTATTGGATGTCCCTCGCTGGGAAATAGGGGGATTCATTGACCGGTGCCCCGTTATTGACTTCTCTCCAGCTAGACCACGGAGAGATCGGATCCCACCGGGTTCTCATATACATCTTCACCCTTGCTCCAACCTGGAGGCTGTCCCAGGAAACCCAAGAGAGAACAGCTTCTTTTTGAAGGTTGGCGTGGGAGAAGACTCCGGACTCATACCACGCGTATGATGACCTGTCATAGACATTGCCGCACTCCCGGAACCCGCCGTGGTGATCGTCTGTCACTGAAAGGACCTGGGTGCTGTCAATGAGAACCGATGTGCCAACCAGCCTAACGCCCCAGAGGACATAGGACTCCCATCCCCAGCCGCACCCGTTGTTCACGAAAATCTCGGCCTTGCCGTCCCGGTTGAAGTCCCAGATGAAGCCGCCGGTGTAATAGCCAGATGGCCCGAACCGAATTGAGTCCTGATCCCGGAAATAGGGGGGTGTTCCGGTGTTGGGATACATCTTGAGCTGGAACTGGGTTCCCTCCCCAGCTATGCCCCTGAAAAACACCAGGTCAAGCCTGCCGTCTCCGTTGAAATCATAGGCCGCAGAACCACCATAGCAATCTCCGGGGTTTATCTCGGTATAGTTGGAACTGCTGAATATGCCGTTGTTGTTCCAGTATATCCTCGCGGTGTGCGCCGTAAAATTCCGGTTGTAGCGGGAACGGACGATGTCTATCCAGCCGTCGCGATTGAAATCCCCGAGGGTTATGCCATGGCAGTAGCCCCATGTCTCGGAGTTATTTGACCATGTGGGGTTATTTGAGAGGTCCCTGGGGGTCGCGTCTCCCCATAGAACGGTGGTCGTAGTCGTGATCGCGCCGCCTGTCGGAAGGATGATATCAGGCCAGCCGTCCTTGTTCAGGTCAGCAACCTCTATGTTGTGGCCGACCGTGTTCAGGCTCCTTGAGGACACACTCGCGGGCGAGTATCCGGATGAACTGCCCCAATAAACATAGAAGGTGCCGTTATCCCCGGCAAGCAATATGTCCAGATAGGAATCCTTGTCCAAGTCATAGACATAGACAGCCTCTGCCCTGCCGTTGGGCAATTGGGTTGTGTTTGAGGACGAATAGCCTGTGGGACTCCCCCAGTATATACTGCACTGGCCGCCGTCATTCCCCCAGCCTGAGTGAATGAGCTCTGGCCACCCGTCCAGGTTCAGGTCGGCCATGTCCATGTTGCCGCCGGAGTCAGACTGAGCCTGCCAGTAGTTGCTGGAGGAGTATCCGGTCGCACTGCCGAACCAAAGCCTTATGTAGCCGCTGGAACCACCTATAGCTGAAGCGGACAGGAGATCATAGTATCCGTCCCGGTTCGCGTCAAACCGGGAGTATATCTCAACCGCGCCTGAATCCGAGGGGTTCACGGATTCAACCTGGAGTCTCCTTGAGACATATATCAAGGGGTCCCACTGGCCATCTGAGAAATCGGCCGGGGTGGTCTCAAGGTAAAAAGCTCCCATCAAAAGCATCAGCATGGCAAAAACCTCCTCTTTTTTATCCGGCTACAATTATTGATCCGGACGCGGTGGTCTGTCAAGCTCGTGCGTTCCTCACCCGACACGCCTCAGCCCTCTACGGATTGAAGATGGGGCATTCAGTTCCCCGTAAGCACCTGTGCCACAAGGGCCTCGCAATCGGGCCTCTGAGCCTGAGCATCCGGACAAGGTTTATGTTGCTCATCCCACCAGACAGGGATGGCCTTGTCTGAGGGTTTCTCATAAACAGCAAAGACCAGAATGGGTTGAA
>JBMFOM010000164.1:0-2413 GCA_049969615.1 Caldifarciminota bacterium | reverse complement strand
TATAATCTTTACTCTTAACAAAGCCCATGAAAGGGCACCACATAGAAATACTTCAGGTGCCTACTCAGGGGGAATGGGACCTGGGTTGCAACGACCCGGCGGACCCCATTATAATTTCAGCCTGGGGCCGTAGCTCAGCTGGGAGAGCATCAGGCTGGCAGTCTGAGGGTCACGGGTTCAAGTCCCGTCGGCTCCACTCCTTAAAACCCTTTTTCGCGAGGCAGTTGTAGATTGAGACCTCATGTCCTATGTCCACCCTTTATTTTACGCGAATTTTCAAGGGCAGACCCCGTAGAAGGGGGTTTAGATAGGCGTCGCTCTAGTAAACCGTGAACTTCCTGGAAAGCGATCCCCACCGGGACTTTAGCCGCAGGATATAGACCCCTGGGCCAAGGCCATCCAACGGGACGCTGATTTCATGTGCTCCTGCGCTGGCCTGTCCAGAAAAGACCTCCAGCGCGACACGGCCCGCAACATCATAAACTCTCAGTGAAACCGCCCCGTCCTCCGGCAGGCAGTAGGACAAGGGGAGTCTTCCCCTGACCGGGCTGGTCAGGACCCTGAGGAAGAGAAAGCCTTCCTCAACCGGGTTCTCAGCGACCTCGGTGTAGCGCGCCTTTTTCAGGACCCAGTTGTTGGGGTCAAGCGCGAGGGTCTCGGGCGCGAAGGAGAGCTTCCAGACGAACCTTTCCCCGCGCTCGTTGACCCAGACCGTGTCCCAGAGGGTGTCCTGCGTGCCCGCCGCCATTATCTCCATTGGCATGATGAAAACTGGCGCGTTGTCCTGAACCTGGTTTATGTATAGGTTAAGCTCATAACCGCCGCCCGTCTCACGAACAAACCAGTTGTAGTTGAACTCGGGGTAACCTGCCTCATATATCCACTCCCGGAAGAACCAATCCAGAGAGGAGCCATAGACAGCCTCAGCGGCAGACTGGAAATCCGGGATAACGGCCGTGCCGCCGCCGTGGGCATTCCTGTAGTTCTTCAGGGCCGTAAAGAAACCCGTATCTCCCATCACCCACCTGAGCATGTGAAGGACCCAAGCGCCCTTCTTGTAGACCGTGTAGCCCCACATGAAATCCATTGGCGGATCGTATATGGGAAACCTGTCGTGGGAGTCCTCAGAGAAATACAGGTTCATGAACTTGTTCATCACGCTGTCGCGCTTTTGAACCCCCCCGATGTGCTCAGCGTAGAGGGCCTCGCAGTAGGAAGCGAAACCTTCGTTGAGCCAGACATGCGGCCAATCCTGGCAGGTTATCCAGTCGCCCCACCACTGGTGCGAGAGCTCGTGCGCGTAGGTCAGGATGTTTAGGCCGTTGCCCGTGACCCAATAAGTCCCCATAGCGACCATTGTCTGGTGTTCAAGCGCGAATCCCCCTCCCCAGAGATTGCTCTCCGCATAGCCGAATTTCTCGTCAATGAAGGGATAATCCCCGAAGAGCGACGAGAAGTAATCAAGCATGTCAGGGACCTGCTGAACATCGTTGCGTAGATCAGCGGTGTCGTATGTGAACGGATAGTACCAGAGGGGCATCCCCCGCCAGGAATCCGTGAACTTCATGTAGTAGTTGGAGCCAGAGACAGCGACGAGGTAATTGGCTATGGGATAGCGGGTTGACCAGTAGAATGTTCGCCAGTCCCCCTGGTCAATCGTGGAGTCCAGGATGCCGTTCGCGGCCACATCAAATCCCTTTGGCACGGTATATGCGAAACGGGCGCTGTCTGCCTTGTCGCCGTTGTGATCATAGCAGGGATACCACTGGTGCGCGTCCTTCACTCCGCTGGGGGATAGGCACGCGGAGAAGAATCCCCAGTAGTTGAAGTAAAGCCCTGCGGTCGGGCGGCCGTGATAAAATATCTGGAGGCTGAAATCCTGCGGTACTGGCCCGTGAACCCAGACCGTGTCCCCTAGGCGATTGAAGCTGGCCAGGGCGTTGTTGAGCCTCACGCTATCAATCGTGAGCGCGGCGCCCAGGTGAAAGTCCACTGAGTCAAGGGTGGATTCAGCGTGCCCCCTGATCTCTCCCATTCCGAAAATGGTATCAGGTGTGGGATCAATCGTCAGATATATCCCGTAGAAACCCACATCGTAGGAGTGGGGGAAAACCTGCGATAGCAAGGCTATTATCAATCCGCTCATGGCTATATTTTAATCCCTCACCTCACCCACCTTCAACCCCTCCTAAGTCCTTGTCCATCAATGAGTTCGGCGAAAATCCGATGGCTCTGTGACTTATTGGAGCAGGATCGCCAAGGCCGGGGCCGAGAAGGTGCAAATACGGCCAGGGCTTTGAGATTATCTTACGACTGCCTTGCCTCTGTATTGCCCCGCCTTCCAGAGGTAGACCCCTGGGCCGAGGCTTATCCGGTTCTGGCCCTTCTCAAGGTTGCCGGAATATGCGAGCCT
>JBMFOM010000163.1:0-2581 GCA_049969615.1 Caldifarciminota bacterium | reverse complement strand
AAAAAGATGCCCCAGGATTTATCCTGGGGAGACTCAGGAGCTCACCAGAACGCCGAACTTGTTCGGCGAAAACCCTTATAACAACGATTCCATGAATTCCCTCATCCTCTTCGCTACAGCTACTGATGAGTATTTTTGCCTGCCGAGTTCCGCGAGAAAGCCCCTATCCCACTCGTGAGACAGGGCCTTTTCCATCGCTTGCCCTATCTCAGCCGGGGAAGCCTCTTCTATGAAATAACCCTGAACCCCTTCCTCAATGAGGTGTCGTGGTTTCCACATCACCACAGGGAGACCTGTCCCCAGTGCCTGTTTTATCGCGACCGATGTCCATGTCCACACCCCAAGGTCAGCCGCATTGAAAAGCGGTCGGAGCTCCTCCTGCGGCAGGAATGGCATGGATATGAAACGTTTGCCCAGCTTCTTTTTGGCGGTTTCAACTAGGCCAGCGCAATAATCATCTCCCTCCAGGATGCCAACCAGGAGCAGGGTCACCCCCAGGTTTGCCGATGCCTCAACCAGGGCCTCGTAGCCCTTGTATGCCGTGACCCTTGCCGCGGAAATAACAAGGGGTCCATTTATGCCTAGCTCTGCCCTCGTTTTCTCTCGTTCGGCCGGATCATAATAGAAAACATCCTCATCAAACGAAAGAAATACCCTGTGGACCCTGACCTCACGCCCCAACAATTTCGTCAGGAACCCAGCGCTCTCGTCCTTGCTCACGAAAACCGCCCTAGCCCTCCGGATTATCCTGTCGTAAGCCCAGCGCTTGATGGCGCGCTTCAGGCCGCTCGCGGGCATGTGTTCCCCTATCTGCGCGAATAACCCAGCATCACTATTCCCAAAGATAAAAGGATAAAATGGGAGCCCCTTTGTGGGCGCAACTGCGAGAATGGCATCCGGATTTATGAGCGATATTGTCCTTGTTACCCTCGTGGGTTCGGGCAAAGCCAGGTTTCCAAGGCTCATTGATGGAAGCCGAATCACGCTAAGCCCTTCCTCGTCAGGCCCAAAAAACCTCTTTCTGCCGATGAATTTCCTCGCTGATGGAGCGACAAGATCCGATGTGATAACCCATGTGCTCACCCCTATCCTGGAAAAACCCCTTGGCAGTATTGTCTCCGCGTAGTGGAGGAAGGGGATACGATGAGCAACCAGTATCACGAGCCGCATTTCAACCACGGACCGGGTTCGCTGGTTCGTCCAGCCTGATTATGTCAATGCCCGCGGCCCTGAATTTCTCCGCTGACAAAATACCCCTTGCGTCAACGATTACGGGAAAACGCATGGCACACCTGACCCCCTCTGGATCAAGCAGGGCAAATTCCTCCCAATCCGTCGCCACTACAGCGGCATGCGCTCCGGACAACGCGGTCATGGCCTCAGAAAATTGCCTAACCCCAGGGACAATTGCTTTCGGATCATATGCCCTGATGGAGACGCCTTCCCCGCAGAGAGCCGCGGCCAGCTTCAGGGCCTGGGATTGATTCGTGTCCGGAGTTCCTCCCTTGAACGAGAGTCCCAGAAGGGCTATCTCTTTGCCGGAGAGGGAACCGAGCCTCGCCTTGAGGGTATCAACCACCAGGGTTATTCGCGCCCGGTTTATGTTCTCGGAGGCCAACAGTAGGGCCGGATCAATCCCCTTCTCATTTGCAAGCCAGATCATCGCGGAAAGGTCCTTTGGAATACAAGAGCCTCCCCACCCCAGCCCTGGCGAGAGATATTTTTCACCTATGCGCGGGTCCATTCCCGCTATTCGGAGGGCATCCGCCCCGGAAGCTCCGGTTGCGCGGGCCATGTCCGCTATCAGGTTCGCGAATGATACCTTCACGGCGAGAAAGAGGTTAGAGGCATATTTGCTCAGCTCCGCTGTGGGGGTATCCGTAACCACCTTTGGCGCGTCAAAGCCACGGTATATTTCAAGCAACAGATCGGCATCCTGCGGTGAATCCGCGCCCATGACTATCCTGGATGGGTTCAGGAAATCGTATATAGCATAACCCTCACGGAGAAACTCCGGGTTTGAGGCAACCCGGCTTCCGGTCATTTCCGAAAGCCTCCTCGCTGTGCCTGGTGGGGCAGTGCTTTTGACAACTAGGAGTGCTTTCGGCTCCACGCTTGCCGCGTTCTGACCCGCTGCCCACAGCGCGGAGAGATCCGGAGCACCGGTCTCAGAGACCGGGGTCCCAACTGTCAGGAATATAGCCATACAATCAGCCAGTTCCCGATAATTATCGGTAAAGACGAGCCGGCCCTCGTCCAAGGCTTCAGCGGCCTCATGAGGATAACCGGGCTCTCCTACTGGAGACTCGCGATCTCTCAGCGCTTTAAGCTTTTCCAGGTCGCGTTCAACGCAGGTGATCGTGTGGCTTTTTTTCGCAAGCCCGACAGCGGTCGCGAGGCCAACATAACCCGCACCAACAACACCAATTCGCATAGCATTATATTCTAAGGCTTCCCGTGGCCGTGTTTCCAGGATTCATTCCGCTGTCTCGGAACCCAGGCATTCGTGATCCTTCTACCTTCTGGTCTAACTGACCTGTTCCCCCCTTACCCACACCCGCTCGGGGGTTGAATCAACTGA
>JBMFOM010000162.1:0-2631 GCA_049969615.1 Caldifarciminota bacterium | reverse complement strand
CCTCTCATCCCGAACCCCTGACGCGCTTGATCCCTCCAACAGCTCAAAGTTCATTGAATCAGGGGACAAGGTCTATCTCGTTCACGAGGACCAGGAGAGGATATGGGTGCTCAGGGGCCAGAAAAAACCCGGGGTCGGAATAGCCTGGGAGGACAGGGAATACCTGCTCTCGCCCCTCTTGGAAAGGGCCTGGGACCCCTGCATTGGCCTCCTTGAGACAACCCTACCCTGGGACACCATGCTTTTCTGCGCCTTCGCGGGAAGGGACGGCGTGGATTCCAGGATTTACGCGGTTTATCTTGACCCAGACACCATATCCCGGTCAATAATCGTTCCCAAGGCCATCTACACAGCCGCGCAGGACAAAAGCATCTTCAATCTTGATGTTGTCCTGAATTACCAGGGGACAACGCCCACGGCTCACCTGGTCTGGGAGGAACGCAAACCAAATGCCGAGGGCACGCAATGGAATTACCTGGTGAGATACGGCCCCTGCAACCTGAATACCCTCACCATGGCCCCAGTAGACAGCATAGACGGAAGTTGGAATCTCCCCGGCAATGGGGAACTTCCCTTTGCCTACCCGGATATAGAGCTCAAAGGAGCCGAGCTCTGGACTGCGTTTCTCAAGGAAGGGTTTGGCCTGATGATTTGGAAGAAAACTCCGGGAGCATGGGCCAAGGTGTATTATACCTTTTCCCAAAGCTTCTCCAAAAGCATGGCGGATTACCGGGGCTTTGACCTTGGCATAGCCCCGCCTGGCTCACCACCCTGGCCCTTCCTGGCCTTTGCCTACAAGGGAGAGCAGGTATACCTTGCCTCTTACAATGGGACGAGCTGGGGTCACTTTAACCTTAGCGGTATAGTCGGCGCCAGCACGGTCTCGGAGCCTGCTGTCTCCTGGTCAGGCGACACTGCCCTCGTGACCTGGAAGGGAACTGAGGGATTGAGCAACTACCTCAAGGGACTGCTTGTCACCAAGAACGGTTGGACCGGCGTGTCCGTCAGCCCTGGAACCCTGAACTTCCCTGCCCACGACCCCCATGTCCTTTACGAGAACGGTTACATGAGCATGATCTGGGAGGAGGCCAACCCCTCTGCTCCCACGGCCTACTGGATAAAGTGGAAGAGGTGGATTCCAACCGAGTTCATCCGTCCCCCTGTCGGCATAACCCCCACCATCACAGGCCCCATTGGCGGGGACTACACGGTCCATTACACCACAGATGCCTGTGTCAAGGAGCTCTGGTTCCTCCTGTCCTATGATAACGGCAACATATTCCCAGACACCCTCTCGCACATAGTCTCGCCCCAGGACACGGACTCCCTTGTCCTCGCCATGCCGGATTATCCAACCAAGGCCCTGAGGGTCGGTGTGGTCTGGAAGGATACCTCGGGAGCCATGAACTTCATGGTCATCCCCACAAGGAGCGTCATAGCCTCCTCCAGCCCCTTCCTCACCTATGGCAATAACTCAAAGAAGATCATAGCGAGCCAGGGAGGAGAGCTTCACCTCGTCTATTCAACCGGAAACCCGTTCTTGTCCGTCTGGCCCCCTGAGACATGCGAGGTGTTCTGGACGAAGTCCCAGGATTACGGGGAGAACTGGAACCCACCGACCCTTCTCGGCCAGGGCTATTTGCCAGGCCTGGCAATAAGGAGCTTCCCCAACGGAGAGGAGGCCCTCGCTTGCGCTTGGCTTAGGCCTGATAGCCTTGGAACCCTTGATCTCATGTATTCATACAAGAAAAAGAACGCAACAAGCTGGTCATCCCCGGTCTCACTTGGCAAGATTAACTACTTAGGGGCCATACCAGGGGTTGCCATAGACCCAAAGGGTAAGAAGGTTCACATCGCGGTTGACGATTACGAGGATGGGACGAAACTGCACGAGCTCCTGTATTTCTCGGGCAAATACGACAAGCCCCAGAAGATAAAGAGGGCTGTGATAACATCCTGGACAGCGGCCCTGCCCCCGAAGGACACCATCATTTATCCCATACCTATGCCAGCGGAGAGCTTGCCTGCGGACACCCCTATAATGGACACCTCCATAGTTGTCCCTGTTCCTCTCTGCCCCTCGGTTGCCGTTGATTACAACGGAGGGGTTCACATGGCCTGGGACGACAGGGCTCAGGGTATTGTCTACTATGGCTACAAGGGGCCTCAGCAGGCCAACTGGACTGTCCTCCAAATATCTCACCCAGGGCGCTACGCGAGGAATCCCTCCCTTGATGTTTATGGAGCGCAGGTCTATATCACATGGGAGGAGGATGAGGTCTATTTCCAGCACCGGGGCTATGTTGATCAGCCAATGAGCTTCATGGCAGAGGATACCCTTTTCACCTATGAGCCCATGTGGGCTTATCCGTTTACGGCAAAGGGGGCCGGCGTCGCGTGGAACTGGTGGTCAAAGCAGGGCATGAGCTCAGGGGTTGACTTTGCCAGATATTTCCCATCCCAGGACACCTGGGAGAGGGATTCCATAAGGGTCTTTATGGGCCTTTCCCGCTCCAACCCTTCCTTTGAAACCTACTGGGACAAATCAAAGGCCTTTGACTGGCTCATGTGGACATCCTCCTTTGTCTCTCATTTCTACAACCTGCTACCCCCTGAGAGCACATTTGTCCC
>JBMFOM010000161.1:0-2634 GCA_049969615.1 Caldifarciminota bacterium | reverse complement strand
CTCCAGAGGGGCTACATACCCTCAGAGACCTGACCCGATTGCGAGGCCCCTGTGCCACGGCCGCGCCTTCAACCCGTAAAGGGCTGAGATGTGTCGGGCGAGCCGATTTTCAATGAGACCCCCAAGAGCCCGTTTTTACGTAAATTTGTGTCAGACCCGGCTGAAGTATTCCCTTGCCCGTGCTACATCCGCGGATATGTGATCTCTCAGATCCCCGCTGTCCCTGAACTGCATTGTGTCCCTGAGGCGCTTGTGGAAGACTACCCTGATGGCCCGGCCGGTTATATCCCCGACAAAGTCCAGTATGTGAACCTCAAACCCGAAATCCCCGTCGGGGAAACGCGGGCCAATGTGACAGACGGCAGGCATTCCGTCGGCAGTGACCGCATAGACCCCATCGGCGGGCAGGAGTTTTTCCTTCGGGGGGAGGAGGTTTGCCGTGGGAAAACCTATGTCTGAGCCTATTCCTCTCCCCTCCACTACCTTGCCCTGGACCGGGTAATGATAACCCAGGTAATACGCGGCCTCTTCCACCTCTCCTGACCTTATTAGGCCGCGCACGAAGCCGCTCTTCACGAATACCCCCCTGAACCTTAGGGGTGGAAGCACAGTCAGGCCCATCTCCCAGCGCTCCACCTCCTCCAGGATCATGGCCGGCGACCCAGCGCCGTATCTCCCGAACCGATGATCCGGCCCAGAGACCAGGTGTTTTGCTCCAGCCTCATCCCTGAGGAAATCCAAAAATTTTCTCGGTATCCAGTCCTTCACTTCGTCATATTCGAGGATTATGAGCCTGTCCGGCCCGAGCGCGGCTATGAGCTCCTGCTTCTCTTCTGGAGTTGAAAGGAGCTTCTCCCGGCTCGTGTGGCGTTCAAAGCTCATGACAGTAGAAACAAGCCCGTGCCTTTTGGCGAACTGGATGCACTCATCTATTAGGACCATGTGGCCCAGGTGGACTCCGTCAAAATTACCCAGGATAACGCACGATGGCATTAGTATGTCCTGGCCTGGATATCTCAGAACCTCCATGGCTCATTATCCTCGGGAAATTTACTAACCCGTGGCCCGGATTTTCCATGGCTCACATGGGGAGTATGGGTTCCTTTCCATGCCGTTATACGACGCCTGCTCACCGATATACCCTCCTGGGTTGAACCCCTGCCGGGAGCCAGGAACCGACCCCAATGAAATCACCGTCAGGGCTGTAGACCCTAACATGTTCAAAGGCCTTTACCTTTGCCGGGCGCTCCTTTATGCCAGCGGAGGAGACCCTATTTCCCCTCTTGAATACCGAGGCTCCCGCGGGGGTAAGGCGAACCGGCGGAAAATGCGCGAGGCCATGGTCCGGCGGGAGGATCTTCTTTGAGAGTCCAGGGTCATCCGGACTAACAGAGTTTTCAATTGTGAAGTGTCCCACCCTTGTTCTGACTAGGTTCTCAACTATACCCAGGGTTCCGAGCCTTTTCGCGAGGTCTCTCGCAAGGGCCCTTATATATGTCCCTTTTGAAACCAGAGACCGGATCACGAGCATGTCTCCCTTGGACTCAAGCAGTTCCAGTTCGTGAACGAAAACCCTCTTGGGTTTTGTGTGAACCCTTATGCCTTCCCGGGCCAGGTCATATAACCTCTCGCCCTCAATCCTGACGGCGGAGAACGGAGGAGGAACCTGCTCTATCTCTCCCGTGAACTCCGAGAGCGCCTCCTTTATCTCCTGTATGGTTAGGGGAGGCACTTCCTTCCTGGCGAGCACCTCGCCCTCCTCATCAAGCGTGTCCGTTGATAATCCAAGCCTTATTGTAGCGATATATTCCTTCTCCAGGTCAGAGACAAACGGGATGAGGCGTGTGGCCTTGCCCAAGCCCACTACCAGGACGCCCGTGGCGTGGGGGTCGAGCGTCCCAGCGTGCCCGGCTTTCTTCGTGCTGAGAGCCTTTCTGACTGTGTCTACCACCTGGAATGACGATGGCCCCTTGGGCTTGTTCAGGTTCAGAAACCCTTCCATAGCATCACTGCTCTTTGTTCGTGAGTAATCGCTACCGGTGACCCGGTCATATCTCCTCCGGAATAAATGTTAGCTTCGGGACCCATCTGAGCCTTATTTCCTGTGCCAAGCGGGTCCTCAGGAATCCTCTCGCCCTTTCCAGAGCCAGGGCGGCTCTTTCCCATTCTTGATTCGCGGAATAATATACCAGCGCCTCCTGTCCGTTGCCGGATAGCTCAACTCTGATTATGGTCACCACCGAAAGGGCCTCATCCTTTGCCTCATAGAGCAAAGTCTCGGAGAGAACGCGGGCTATCTCATGCGCGAGCCGTCCGGTGCGAGCGGGGTTTTTCATAAGTCTCAGATTATAACGCACGGTTTAGTGTTTGTGCGATTTGAACCCAATAACCATGAGGGTTTATAACCCGGATTTTGTGGCAGGTTGCGGGCCTTGAATTATCAAGAAAATTAACCTGATCAGCACTGTTTTTAGCCCCAGCCGCCCCAAAATCTGGGGTCCACAATAAACATGATGGATTGTGAGCTTGGCCGTAGATCCATTGCTTCTTCCCGGATACGTGATCCTTCACCCGGCTGTCCTCTAGCTGGCCCCTGATTGACCACTTGCCTTATTCTCTGGGTATGAAGGAGAG
>JBMFOM010000160.1:0-2641 GCA_049969615.1 Caldifarciminota bacterium | reverse complement strand
TCGCTGAGAACCCCCTCTGAACATGGTGCCAATTTCTCCCGGCCTTTATTCCTCTTAAGTCCTTACCTATCAATGACCTACGAAAAATGAGGTGTCAAAGATGGGTCAAAGCCCTTGATGATCCGGTCGCCCTGAAATAACATCAGGTGAGAATCCTTAAGCCTCATGGGCATATTTCCCGGTTTTTCTCCCTGATATTGGAGGAATACGCTATGAAGAATACAAAGGCCAGGAAGAACCAGGCAAATAACGGGAGGAGCAGTTTTCGGCCCAGCTCATCAGATAGCCACTTGGCCGCAAGAGCAACTCCCCAAATTGGAGAGAGCAAGGTGAAGATGAGAAGCACTTGGCCCCAGGAGGCATAAACCTCCTCATCCTCATGGAGTATCTTCTCTCCGACATCTCAGAAAAGATAGGCTTCCGGATCAACCGCCTCTCCGCCGACCCTGAGCTCAAAGTGAAGTGGCTCCGAGCCGAGGTTGCCTATTACGGTTCCCTTGACCACCTTCGTCCCCTCGGAGATCGATATCTTATCCAACCTTGAATACACCGTGTAGAATCCATCATGTTCAACTATAACTAGGTTTCCATAGCCCTCAAGCCAGCCAACATAAGCAACCTTGCCGCCCGCGGCGGCCTTTATCTCACTGCCCTTTGGGGCCTTTATATCTATGCCGTTGTTCTTTATCTGAGTGCCATACTTGTCGTGCCAGATGAGGCCAAATTTTCCAACTAGCTCTCCCTCGCACGGGGTCAACAATTTGACGCCCTTCATGGTCGCAACTTTGCCCTGTTTCTCCTGCAGGCGCTTTATTATTGCCTTTAGCTCCGCCCTTGACTTCTCTAGCTGGGCGAGATATTTTTCCTTCCTATCTTTCTGCTTTCTGACCCGTTCTATTGCCTTCTCCTTTTCCTGACGGGTTATAGCGAGCATGTCTTCCTTTTGCTTAAGCTTGAGCCTATTCAGGCTGAGATCCGCCAGTGCTCTGGCTTTGAGCTCGCGGAGCTTTGAAAGGCGCTGAGTGATGGCAAGGAGCCTCTTTATGAGGTTCCTCTCATAAAGGGCAAGGCGCCTCAGATACTTGACCCTCCTGTATGCTGTATATACAGAACCGAAATCCAGCAATGCCTTTAGAAAATTGGGTTTGGGGGTAATATATAATAGTCTGGTGGCAAGGGAAAGCTTGGCCTTGGCGTCCTGTCCCCTGGCCTCCGCGATGGCCATGTCCGCATCTATAGACTTTATCTCGGATTGTATGGCCCTTTCCTGCGCCTTGAGTATTTCTATGCTCTGGGTGATGAGTACCTCCTGCCTCTCAAGCAGTTCAACCTCCTGCACGAGGGATTCTTCCTTCTTGCCGAGCCTCTCTATTTCTCGCTGTACTGCTTGCATCTCGGATTCAACGCCAGCAAGATCCTTTTTGTATTTATCAACCTCAGAGGGGGCTACAAGAAGAAAATGGAGAAACAACATCATGGTTCTGATCCCAAAAGTAGCGTCATCGCCCCATCACATCCAAGAGGGCAGATCGGGACGCCAGCAGGCCGAGCAGCAATCCTGACCCGGGCAGAAGAAGCAGGACTCCAGCCAGACCGGGTATGCCAACACCAAGGATATGGGCCGTAACCCACGCGAAACCCCAGAGAGCGGCCGCGGCGAGGCCACCACCCAAAACGCCATATAGACAGCCATCAAGAACGAACGGTAACCTGACCTTCCAAATTGGCGCGCCGACCAGCATGGCGATCTCAATGACATCACGGCGAGAAGTCACTGTGAGCCTTAGGGTCTGAAAGATGATGAAAGCGGTTGCCATGAAAACTACAATGAAGAGCACGGCCGTCACGAAGAGGACGCTCCGGTAAATCCTTTCCGCACCCTCCAGGAATTCTCCGCCATAATAGACCTCTTCAACCCCCGGCAGGGAAGAAAGCTTTCTGGCAAGCATATTCATCAGCTCTGCACTGCGCCAGTTGTCTTTTGGGGCTATCCTGTAGCTTTCGGGAAGGGGTATCTCTCCGAGGAGTCCCTTTATCTCACCGAACTCAGGGAACTCGGCCGCGAATTCCTCAAGAGCCTTTTCCTTGCTGATATGATTTATATTCTGCACGCCAGCGAGCTGGGGAACAACTGACTCAAAGTGAGCCACTTGCGCGGCCGTGGCGCTATCCGCCATAAATACCTCAATGGAAAGGTCATGGCGAAGCTGACCGAGAAGGCCTAGGACACCAAGGGTTATGACGGTTGATATGCCGAAAAGAAGAAAGAGCAAAAACGCGGAAACAACGGAAAACCAGGCCATCAGGGAATTTGCCCTGTAGGCGCGTGAGGCTTCGGAGAAGATGGGCCTCACCTCCTCACCTCCTCTATCTTTCCACCCTCAATGAAGAGGACGCGCGCCCGAAGAACCGCATCAAGCAAGTTGTGGTTGTGGGTGGCGAATAGGACGGTCGTGCCCTTGACCTCGTTCGCGTATCGGAGTGTCTCAACGACTCTCTGGGTCGCGTCCGGGTCAAGGTTTCCGGTTGGTTCATCGGCCAGAAGAAGAAGCGGTTCACGCACCAGGGCCCTGGCTATTGCAACCCGTTGTTTTTCGCCACCGGAAAGCCTTTTGACATCATCGTGCGCCCTCTCTGCCAG
>JBMFOM010000159.1:0-2695 GCA_049969615.1 Caldifarciminota bacterium | reverse complement strand
TCCAAGAAACCAAACCTTGATTTTATGCGGATCTCAGAACATGGGGGTAGCTAGAAATGGGGTTTTGGTGTCAAACTGAGCCTGTTGCAAAATAAGGTTATTGAGAAGCTGTCTCAGATAAGATCTGCTCCGGGACTCATTCTTAGAATTGAAGGGCGTCAAAAAATCGTATTGTGAGACAGGCTCAACTTGGGTCTAGAAGGTGGGAATATGTGAGAGCTTAGCTGCCATCCGGTAGATTTTAACCGGCCACCGCTAGGGCCTCTGCGGTTTTGTTGCCCCGTTCTGCCCCTCCTGGAACTTCTTCTCCCACTGCTCCCAGAGGTCCTGCGCGCCGCCCGGGATGTGAACCGGGCAGGTCTGGGTTGGCTCTGTCCCAGATTTGAACGCCTCCATGCGAACGTTGGGGCACTTTGGCGTTGGCAAATAGCCCGTAGTGGCGCAAACGGATACCCAGGTCACCCCCGGGGGAGTCCTGAACTCCTCGTTCGGGTAGAGCTTCGTGGCCTCGCGCATGAACGCCGACCAGATTGGCAAAGCAAAGGCGGTTCCCGTAGCGCCTGGAGCTATTGTCTTAGGCTCGTCAAAGCCCACCCAGACACCACACGCGAGGGAAGGCGTGAAGCCTATGAACCATGTGTCCTTATACCAGCTGGTTGTGCCGGTCTTGCCAGCGGCCGGCCTCTGGAATCCGTACTGCGTCCTCGCGCGGACGCCGGTCCCCTCGTTCATCACAGATTCCATCATGCTTATTACCAGATAGCACGAGGCTGAATCAGCCACCCTCTCGCCAACCGGCTCATTTTTCTCAAGGAGGTTGCCCGTGGCATCATAAACCTCCAGAACAATGATGGGGTCGTGTTTTGTGCCGTAATCAGCTATTGTGCAATACGCGTCCGTCATCTCCAGGAGGGTGAGACTGTGTGCGCCAAGCGCGGTTGAGTAATACGGCTCCATCTTGGTCTTTATGCCGCACTTTCTCGCAACCTCAGTGACCGTTGCGGGACCAACCTCCATAGCGAGCCGAACCGTCGCCAGGTTCCGAGACAGAGCGAGGGCTCTCCTCTCCGTTATGGGTCCCATGTATTGATGATCATAGTTTGAAGGCGTCCAGACCCGGCCGGCATCCTGAACCTCTATTGGAGCGTCATACAGAATGTGGCCCGTTCCGTAGCCAGCCATAGCGGCCGCGAGATAGACGAACGGCTTGAATGATGACCCGGTCTGCCGATACGCCTGGGTTGCCCTGTTGTACATACTGTGAAAGTAATTCCTGCCGCCAACCATGGCCAAGACCTCTCCCGTGTTGGGGTCCATTGCCACCAAGGCGGCTTGAAGGTATTTGGGCGCGACCAGGTTTTTCGGGTCATATTTGTAGTTGGCCATGGTATACTTGAACTTATAGGCCTTGTCGTATTCCTTTGTGACAGAATCCACTGACCTGTTCGCTATTTCCTGGAGCCTAATGTCCAGTGGGACAACCACTGTTCCGCCTCCCCTGTAAAGAAAATCCTCACCGTATCTCTCGGTGATATATTTCTTGACCTCATCCATGTAATAGGGTGCTATCCCGCCATAGGTATAGTCACCTTTTTTGGAAAAGACAAGCTCCTCGGACATGGCCCTATCATATTCTTCTCGCGTTATCGCGCCTGACTTGAGCATTGCCTTGAGCACGAGCTTTTGTCTCGCGGTTGCCGCCTGGAGGTTCTTGAATGGGGAATAGTAATTAGGGTTCTTGGGTATAGCGGCGAGCATCGCGGCCTCTGCAACGCTGAGCTCACCTACTTCCTTCCCGAAATAATATCTGGACGCGGCGCCCACCCCATAGACACCGGAACCGAACCATATCTCGTTCAGGTATCTCTCCAGTATTTCTTCCTTGGTCAGACAGCGTTCTATTTTCACCGCGAGGACCATCTCCGAGAACTTGCGGCCCATGGTCTTCTTGTGGGTCAGGAACATGTTTCTTGCCAACTGCTGTGTTATGGTGGACGCGCCCTGGACTATCCTCAGGTGGACGATGTTGGCGAGGAGGGCTCTCATCATGCCGGGAATATCAAGTCCCCAGTGCGACCAAAACCTCTTGTCCTCCAGGGAGACAAACGCGGATTGAACATATGGGGGAACCTGATCCAGGGAAACATCCGTCCTTCTCTCCTCATAAAACTCGTAGATCACTGTGCCCTCCTTGTCAACCACCCTGGTGGCCTGCGGTGGCTTGTAGGCCTGTATTTCATCAAATGATGGGAGCCTCGCGTAGGTTATAATGACAATGGCCCCGAACGCGAAAAAACCCACGAAAAAGAGAATAAAAGAAACCAGGATTGCCCTGAAGAACAATCCCTTCTCAGAACCACTGGACCTTGCCATTACACACAAAGGATAAAGCCAGGAGCCATGCGGTTTCAAGGGCCGTGCAAGCTGTGATCCTTGCCCCAAATGGTCTTGAATGCCTGCGGCTTCTGCTATAACCCAGATTTCGCGGCAGGCTGTAAGCCTTGAATTATCAGGGGATCAGACCTATGCTTTCTATTAGTATGACCTGGAACCCGGGCGCCGCAAAATCAGGGATTACTGAGAAACATAAAGACTTAGAACCCTTACCTAGGGTATGTTCGGTCTCCCCATATACAGTGATCCTTCTACCTTCTGGTCTAACTGACCTGTTCCCCCCTTACCCACACCCGCTCGG
>JBMFOM010000158.1:0-2781 GCA_049969615.1 Caldifarciminota bacterium | reverse complement strand
ACCCATCCGGGCTTTCTCAAACCAGGGGGGTATGCTGAGAATCAAAAATGAGCACATCCGGGGAAAGGATCACTTGATGTACTGATCCGTTAGGCTTTCCGGATACCCAAATGTTTGATCCCGCGCAGGAAGTGGGTTATAATATAAACCTCACCGCGGGGTAGAGCAGTCAGGTAGCTTGCCGGGCTCATAACCCGGAGGTCGCGGGTTCAAATCCCGCCCCCGCTATAAATCTCACAATAGAGACACGGATTGGATTGTTCCTCTTTCCTGGTTAGAATCAGCGTAATATCCTAAAATTGGTCCTATTTCGCATTTCTCCCTAAATGCCTTCGGCCCGGCTCAAAGGGCATTGCCCCTACACTACCTCTATTTTAGCCCCCAGGGCCGAAAGTTTTTTTTCAAAGTCCTTGTATCCCCTCTCAAGGTGTTCTATGCCGCTGACCTCTGTCTCGCCCTCCGCGATGAGTCCTGCCAGAACGAGTGCCGCGGTTCCTCTCAGATCTGCGCCCTCAACCGGTGCTCCGGAGAGCCTCTCCGCGCCGGTTATTATCGCCCTGCCGGTTCCGTCCACGGTTATGTCCGCGCCCAAACGAACCATCTCAAACGCGTGCTTGAACCTATCCGGGTAAATGGTTTCTGTCACAGTAGAGACGCCATCGGCAACGGCAAGAGCTGTCATTATGGGTGGCTGCATATCCGTGGGGAAACCCGGATGCGGATTTGTAACGATGTCATGCGAAAGGGGCCTATTCTTGCCTATTACCCTTATGCTATCAGTCCCCTGCTCAATTTCCGCGCCCATTGCTCTCATGACGGTCAGCAGGGGGAGCATATCCTTGGGGTTGACCGAGTTTATTCTGATGTCTCCCCTAGTTATGAACCCAGCAACCGCTGTCGTTCCAGCCTCTATCCTGTCCGGTATATTGCGGAACCTCCCTGGGGATGAGAGCCTTTCGGTACCCTCAACCTCCAGAATTCCACCCTCGGGTCCCCTGATTCGCGCGCCACAAGATCGGAGGAAATCCGCCACTGCCACCACCTCTGGTTCTTCAGCCGCATTGAGTATAAGGGTTTTTCCTCTAGCGAGAGCCGCGGCCATCATCAGGTGAGCGGTCGCGCCAACCGAACGCACAGAAAACTCCATTTCCATGCCGCGGAGTTGCCGGCATGTAGCATTTATTTCCCCGTGCGCTGTCTCCATTGAAACCCCCATCCTGGAAAGTCCATCCAGGTGAAAATTTATGGGCCTCGGGCCAAATGAACACCCTCCGGGAAGAGCAACACAGGCCCTACCGAGCCTGGCGAGCAGGGGTCCCATTATGTATGTGGACGCCCTCATTCGCGAGACCAGCTCGTACGACGCGTGGTGATTTGATATTGTGGCGGCATCAATCAGCCAGGAGTCATTATCCCTTTTCTCTATACGGATACCGAGGTTTGCCAGGAGTTCGACCATCGTGAGGACATCCTGAACATCCGGAACACGTTCAAGCACGACAGGCTCAGGCACCAGGATGCACGCGGCCATTAGGGACAACGCGGCGTTCTTTGCCCCTATGGCTTCTGTCTCACCCACAAGGGGATTACCTCCCCTAATCAAATATCTCTTGCCCAAAGCTTTCTCTGACCTGCTGATCCTCTGTTTGAACCAGGAACCAACAACTCTAATACGGGAACCACCTCAGCCCAGGACCCGTCTGGTATGCATATCTGAAGCTAACGGCACCAGCGGGGTCAATGTTGGTTATAGTGAGGCGGGCGAAGTTGCTCCCAGTGCTCCACTTATAATCAGGAGCCCACAGCCAGGCCGCATATTCGCTAGCGGTGATGAAAGCCGAGTAATTGTATGCGAAGAGCGAATCGTCTGGGTTAGGTGTTGGCGCGTAGTCCTGGGTGTTAACCGTGAAGGCGGCCACATAATTCATACCAAAAAGGCTAGCGGAGACAAGCCTTATGCTCGCGAGATCAACCGAATCCTTGAAGGTATCCGCTAGGACAACCTGGATGGCGTACCACCAGTTCAGGGTGTCGGTCCCCATGCCGTAGAGTCGGTAATGGCCGTTCCCATCAAATGAGACAGCACAGGGGGTTGTGTCGGAATAATCCTTCTCGTATAGGGTGAAGGAGTCCACATATGGTGTTAGATCAAGGTTCCCCTCAAGTCTTGTGCCCTCGGCTACCACCCTGAATGTCTTGCCGATCATGGTGCTATCAAAGACATAGTGCAGGGATTCGGGCGGCAGGGTGTCTATGAGCGAGTCATCTTTGTAGAGCAGATAATCAATGACATCCTCAGCTCCGTCCCACATCAAGTCTATACTGCCGCCCATGTTTTTTACCGTGTATCTCAGGTTCAGGTCCTGGGGCCTCGCTCCGCAGTCCATACCCGCGAACCATATGAGGCCAAGCGTTGCCAGGGCCGCGTTTCTTAAGGTTTTCATCTTTGGGCCTCCTTGTTTGTTTCCTGAAGCTTTCTTTGTGTTTCCGCGAGCTT
Source organism: Caldifarciminota bacterium (assembly GCA_049969615.1). Classification (GTDB taxonomy): domain Bacteria; phylum Hydrothermota; class Hydrothermia; order JBDRYB01; family JBDRYB01; genus JBDRYB01. The sequence continues at coordinate 284 of JBMFOM010000158.1, read as the reverse complement.
GCGTTCTGTCTCTGTGAGCTTCGCGTTGAGGCTGTCTATCTGCTGGCTGAGTTCCTCTATGTCTGCCTTCAGGTCCTGGATGTCCTTTGGAGAGGGCCCAGGTGAGCATGAGGGCACGATAGCCAGCATAACCAAAACCAACAAAACCTTTTGCACCCGATAATTTTAACCCGCGCGCGGTGGCAAGATCAACCACGGGAGAGGTTCCGGTTCCATTCCCTCTCAGTAGGCGCGGAGATGGGGTTTTGGGCCAAAATATGGCCCTCCCCCATAAACAAGACAAA
>JBMFOM010000157.1:0-2823 GCA_049969615.1 Caldifarciminota bacterium | reverse complement strand
AGAACCCCACAGAATAGTCCGCGTATGTGAATAGGTCTCGCTGAGAACCCCTCTGAACATGGTGCCAACTTCCCGGCCTTTATTCCTCTTAAGTCCTTACTTATCAATGACTTACGAAAAACGAGGTGTCAAAGATGGGATAAAGCCTGTCTCATATTCCTAACTCAAACCCCCTGAACGCCCACAGCCTCACGGTCCAGTATGGGTCGTCCCTTCCCAAGCCTCTGAGAAAATCCCCTGGGATCATGTAACCGCCTCCGAGTCCGAACCTGAAGCCCTCTGTGTCGTAGAAGAGGTTAAGGCTCGCCTCCCTGCCTATCTCCTCGCGGCCGGGAAGGTAAAGATACACGAGCGCGTCCAGCCTGCCGGAGAGCTCCTCTGTCATGCCAAAGAGAACCGAGAGGTCAGCGGCCTCAAACGAGTGCATGTCCATCCAGTATATGCCATATATGCCTCCGGTGCCTGAGGAAACATAAGGCGCGAGGAGGGTGTCCGTCATAGCGTCCCACGATAGCGCGTCCCCAAAGCCTGTCCAGCCGTTGTAATATCCATCCATGATATATGGATAAGAGAAGGGCGAGCGCCAGGCCTCGGAGAAGTGAAAGAAGCCGCCGCCCAGCTCCGCGACGCCCAGGCCCCAGAAGACCCCCTCGGCTACCCACGTGCTACCCTTTCGGTTGGAAGCCAGTTCCCCTTTGAGCCTGAACCCAGTCCTGTTGAGATAAAGCCTCGCTCCGAGCCACCTGTCCGGCAGGGCCTGGGTCTCCGCACCACCATATATGTCCAGCAAGAGCCAATTCGGCCCAATGCTCAGGTATAATCCAGCGAGGTTCCTGTCCGGCCTGAACCCAGGCCGGAGGCTATCAGAGCGGAGGAACCAGAGCAGGTCAGCCCTAAGGTTGGTCAGTTCCAGGCCGAGCCGGGCGCCATCCGCGCCCATGTCCAGGTCAGAGAGCCAGAGTCCGTCGCCATAGGTTAGGCCCTGTCTTCCTACCCTGAAACAGAATGGCCCCGGCGAGAGCTCAAGATATGCCCTTGATGGATAAATCTCGTGGCCCTGGCCGTTCAGATCCCCCCTGGCAACATCCCAGTAGGCGAACCTTACCTCAAGCCCCGCGTCGCCAAAGCAAAGCCTCTGGCCAAGCTCGCCTGATATGACCACCAGGTCAGGCCTTGCCCAGAAGAACCCGGCTGAGCCGAGGAAGGTGTTCTCCACCGAGGCCTCCGCGGCCCCCGTCAGGATCAAGGTGAATACGGTCACGTCATTTCTCCCTGTGCCCTACCGGCATCAAGAGGAGGGGCAGTTCATCCTCGTCAAGGCCCAAAAGGTTCGCCAGGGCCTCGTCCCCGAAAGCGCCTATCGCCACGGTTCCCAGGCCCAGGGCCTCCGCGGTCAGATAGAGGTTCTCCGCGGCCGCGCCCGCGTCAATCATCGCGTATCTGTATCCCCGCTGGCCATACTTGCCCGTGCTCCTCTGGACCCTTGAACTTATGATAATCGCACAAGCGCCCCGGCCCGCGTGGGCCTGATTCAGAGCAATTGCCGGAAGCGCTCCTTTTATGTTACCTTTCTTGTAGAAAACAAGGCAGTGCCTCTCCGGCTTATATCTGTATAGGCCAGGTTCCAGGCTCTCAACCCTGTGAACCGCAACAACGAGCTCGGTCGGATATAACGCGCCAGCAGATGGCGCGGCCCGGAGGGATGTTCCGTAGGAGCTGTCCGTTATCCCGATGGTGTAATAGACCAGAGCGGAGAGCTCCTCCAGGGTTATCCCCTCGTCGCTGAGTTCCCTCCTTGACCTCCTGTTTTTGATTGCTGTGGAGAGACCAATGTCCAGCTCGGGTGCGGAAGGCAATTTTATCTCCGCGGATGTGTCCGTGAGGCCCAGGCCCGTGGCCTGGCCTGTCTTGATCGCGGTCAACTCTTGGAAAGCGCGCCAGTCCAGCTTCGGGTTATTCCCCGCGGCTTTACACGCGCCCGCGGGGATGACGCACATCAACAGGAAACGGAGGACCAGGAGCCGGGAGATCATCTGGGTCTCCCCACGGGCAAGAGGAGCATTGGCAGTTCATCATCAGGGAGGCCGAGGATGCCGGAGACCGCGTCGTCGTCAAAAGCGCCGACCCAAACCGTCCCGTAGCCGAGAGCGACCGCGGCCAGGGAGAGGTTCTCCGCGGCCGCGGCGGCATCCATCACAGCGTATCTGAAGCCCCGCTGGCCATACTTGTCAAGGGTTCTTTGGATCTTTGAGGTGAAAACGATAACGCACGCGCAATCCCCGACGAACTCCTGTTCAAGGCAAGCTATCCCAAGATCCTTGTCCAGATTGCCCTTTGCCTGTGTCCAGAGCATGTGATCCAACCAGTCATACCGGTATATGCCCGGCTCAAGCCCCTCAACCCGATAAGCGACAACCAGGATCTCGGTCGGGTGCCTCGCGCCAGCCGAGGGCGCGGCCCGGAGGGGAGTCCCTTGTTTGTCCCCGGTCACGCCGCCGGAGTAAAAGAGCAGGGCGGAGAGCTCCTTCAGGGTGATGGGATCCCTTCTATAACTGCGGATTGATCTCCTTGCCCTTATCGCTTCGGATACGGGCATATTGAGCCTTGGAGGATCAGGGAGGCTAATTGTGCCCGTGGCGGAATCCAGGTCAGGCTTCGGCGGCCTTGCCTTGGTTATCTTCGTTTGCTCGTGAAAGACTTTCCAATCCATGGGGCTAGAGTATAAGCCCCCGGAGGATTTGCGCTCAAGGTTTTCGCCGAACAAGTTCGGCGTTCTGGTGAGCTCCTGAGTCTCCCCAGGATAAATCCTGGGGCATCCGGGCT
>JBMFOM010000156.1:0-2869 GCA_049969615.1 Caldifarciminota bacterium | reverse complement strand
TCACCCGGTTCTCCGACCACATATTTCTATGTGCTTTCTTAGGGGAAGAAATTATAAAGGCCGGGTAAAGTGATATAAAGAGGTCTCATGATGTTTTTCTTTCTTTGAAGAGCTCATGGATTCTCCTGGCCTTTTCCTTGGGCCGGAGGAATATTTTCATCCATCCCCGTGTCTCCCATGTCCCTGAGCCACTACGGTCCCAAGGGTTTCAGAGCTTTTGCTTGTGGGACAAGGGATTCAGGGGAAAAGAAAGTGTGAGTGCTCAGAACCGCGCCAAACTGTCGCTCAGGAACATGTAGCTTATATCTAGATCTAGAAGCTTCTAGAAACATGTTCCGGGGGCGACATTATTTCCGTAGGTAACCGATGCATGTCCATCAAGTAACCGATCTTGATCCGAAGTAAAAGGCCCCGGAAGCTTCCGGGGCCTTTGTTCTCTTGAATGACGAGCTACTTTACCATCACGGTCTTCGTGACCAGGGATTCCTTGCCAGCCACCAGTCTCAGGAAATAGACCCCCTGGCCCAGCTCTCCGGGGTTCAGATCCACGGTGTATGTCCCTGCCTCCATCATGCCCTCTGTCAGCACGGTGACCTGCCTTCCGGCCGCGTCGTAGAGCGCTAGCTTCACCTCGGATTCCCTCGGAAGACCGAACCTCAGGGTTCCCTTGCCTTTGATGACCCCTGGGGTGTTGAGGGTTAACCTTCCGGGCACTGAGCCTTTCTCGGAAACAGACACACTAGCGATCCCAGCCAGCACGACCAGGCTGTAAGGCTGTGGGCCCTGGGGAACATTCGTCCCCTTTACGGTGATCTTGTAGATTCCTGTCTCTGCGGTTGATCTCCTGACCATCTCCTCAACATTCTTTGTGTCAGCAGAGCCTCCGGGTTGTGACTCATAGTTTGAGATGTTGTTTCCCAGATACACCGTGCCGCCGGGGCTCGTTACCTCAAGGTCAAGGTTGTTCACTATCGCGGGGTTCGCGCCATCGGCCCCGGGCGCGTCCGTCCATACAAGAACCGCCTTGAAGCCCATGGACGGATCATCAACATTGACCTGATACTGGTGTTGCTGGCCAGTTGAAAGGCCTGTCCTCTCATCCACGATGAACATCTCCTTGGCTATGTTCTCATCCCCGCCGAAATAAAGGGCCTCGTCTAGTAGTATCCTGCCAAAGCCCTGAGTGCTGTCTATGGGATAGGTTGAGACGCTGGTCATCCGTACCGCTGACACTATCAGGGTTGCTTTTATCAGCGACCCTTGTGGCGTGAACGCGTTGCCCGGCACGGGTGAACCCGTTGGATACCAGCCCTCGGTGTAATACTGACGGACAATGGCCGCGGCACCGGCCACGACGGGCGTTGCCATGCTGGTTCCCATGAACGGATTGCCCTGTATGTTACAGGTAGGTTGTTGATTTGGGTTGTTGTTAGCCGAGTTTATGTAATAGCTCCCGTCGCCTCCGGGCGCGGTCACAGCCGGCTTTATCCTCCCGTCGTTGGCAGGGCCCCTGCTTGAGTAGCTTGCTATGGCCTCGTCCGAGGGGAATGCCCCTGTCGCTCCAACCGCGACGCAGTTCTTCGCGCACGCGGGTGTCCCGACCGTGTGGTAGCCTGGCCCGGAATTGCCTGCCGCGAATATCACCAGCGCGTCCGGGTTGTCATGCATGAACCTATCAACATCGCGTGCGTATGTGTCATAGGTGGTGGATGCCGCTCCCCAGGAATTGGTCATTACCCTGGCCTCGTAGCCGTAGAAATCGGAGTATATCGTGTAAAGGTCAGAGTTGATGTCAAGGGATCCCATAGTGCAAGACCACGGGTCGTTACCCTGGACATCACCGCATCCTATTTTCGCCATGTAGGCCATGCCACAGGTATCGTTCTTGGCCCCGTTCAGGTCATATCCGGCCGCGGTCCCCGCCACATGTGTCCCGTGGTCCTGTTCGCACGACGCGAAGTTATCTCCTGAGGAGTTATATGATTTATAGAATGGAACCTTCCTGTGGTTGGGGCCTATGGGGTTGTTGGGGTCACGGAAAAAGCAGTGGAAGTAGTCCAGTCCAGAGTCAAGCATGCCTATGACCTGGCCTTCGCCGTGAAGCCCGTGGCGCCAAATGAGGCTATCCCCCTGGGTGTGGGTCTGGAATGACCATCTGTCGTTGCAGTTCGTGATGTAGCTCTCAGGCTCCTCCTGGACCCACATCACGCCTTCTGTTCTCGCTATCTCCCGGATCACATCAGGTGCAATTGCCCTGGAGACCCTGAGCCTCATCCTCGGTTCATATCCCCCTGAGGAATACATGACCTCAGCGCCCAGACCGGTGAATTTCGCTATCGCCAAGGACGGGTTCGCATCTGGGAAAAGACTGACAAGCAGGTAGCAATCCTCCAGGTATTTGGGGTTTTCGTGGTCAACTGAGCCGGTTCCGGGCTGAATCCTGAACGCGGGGTGATAGGGAATTATCTCGGATATAAATCCCAGGGATAGGATTTCCTTTCTTTTGTCCAGCGGAACCTTTGCCAGAAAAGCGTTTTCGGGTATGTAGTTGTATAAGAGGGTTCCCAGACTGACTAGAGCGTCTTTTTCGGAATCCGTGATCCCGTTCTTGAATACTAGGATCGCGTATTCGGTGTTCTGGTTGCTGAGCTCAGGAGCTGGGTTAGGGGTATATGACGAGAGGCCTATGCCTCCGATGATTCCGATTAAGGTGATATGACTTAACATCTCAGACCTCCGTTGCCATGGAAATTATAACGCTGACACCGGTTATTTTTCAACCAGTGACCTTGTGGGTGATCCTTCACCCGGCTGGCCTCTAGCTGGCCCCTGATTGACCACTTGCCTTATTCTCTGGGTATGAAGGAGA
>JBMFOM010000155.1:0-2892 GCA_049969615.1 Caldifarciminota bacterium | reverse complement strand
TTCATGTCCATATTTTAATGGCCAGGGTCAATCCGGGGCCAGTAGTAGGCCAACAGGCCAACCGGGTGAAGGATCACATTTTAGGGGGATCTGTCCACGGAAACCATCAGCTAGCCACATGGTCATGAATGAGCTGAACCCATCAGGGTTCTGGGCCCTGAAATGCCTCCCTAATCATTGAAGTCCCTGGCTAACAGGGACTTAGCCAAATTCGTAGTGCTAACTTTTACAGTCTGAAATCCAGGCAATTGCGCCTCCGGCAAGCGATTGAGAGAACTTATGGTGTCAACGATGAGCACGGCATAATGCTATATTTGGGGTTCTCAGCATTTCGGATGTAGCTCTGGTTTATGCGAGAAAGGTGAGCATCCCCTATGAGGGATTCGTTATCCTCTTTCTGAGCCTGTTATAATATTCCCTGTATTCCTCCACATAGCGATCGTCAATCACTTCCGGAAGAAGCTCGTCCCCAGCCAGCTCGCGCGCCCTGGAGTAAAGCTCCTCCCGCTCGGCCAAGTCAGTAGCTGACTCTGCTCTCCTGACCAGGGACTCTATCTCATCCAGGTCTGTCCAGACATCCTCCAGCTGGTAGAAATCGTGTCGCCTGGTTAGGAGCTCGGGCCTTCGGATGTTCTTCCTTATGGTGTAAATGGTAGAATAAAGCCCCTCCCGCGATCTCTCATCGTATTTCCTTCTGGGCCAAAGAAGGTAGAACATGTGATCCTGCGGGAGCCGGTGCTTTGGCGAGAGCAGGAGGTATATCAATGCTCTCACCGCCTTCTTCCTCCGCCAGTTCCGGAACGGGATCTCCTTCCCATCAACGAGAACCCTCATATCCCCGATCAGATAAGCCCTTATGCCGTGTTCGTCGCGTCGGTCAGAATCCCTGTTGAGGAGAGGATATATATCAGAGAAGAATTCGCCCAGCAGGGGATCCCTTCTGAAACCAGCATATACAGAGGCCATAGGGGAGAGAAATCTCAATATCTTGGCGAACAAGGGACTTTCTGTTTGCCAGGCCATATACGCGGCAAGCAGGCCAGATGTGAAGGCCTCAAGGAGATGGTATGCTTTCTTATAGTCCTGAGCGGCTTCAAATAGCATGGCCAAACACTCTTCGTCGTTGGCGGTGGTCAGAGCCTTTACCGCTTGGGCGGCCGCACGATCCCCCCATGAACCCCTTGTCGCGAGCCTTATTGAATCCCTGATCAAGCCTCGCTTCGGCTGATGCAATCCGCAAATCCGGGCAAGTTCAAGGGCCTTCGCGCACGGAAAGACGCTATAGGTAGTACCGAGTTTGAATAGACCTTCTGCCGATTCCTCATAGCAGGCGATTGCCTCATCCAGTCTGGCCTTGAGTCTGAGGGCAAGGCCTTTTATCTCAAGCGAACCAAAGTAATAGAACCTTTTGTCCTCGGGGTGCGCGAGGGTTTCAAGGGTCTTGAGAACCCTGTCCGGCTCACCCCTTATTACTTCCAATAGGGCCAGCAAATATCTGGCGTAATAATCATCCGGGAAATCACCCTGTCTCAGGGATTTCTTTATCTCCTCATAAAGAGGGCCATATTCCCCACGGCAAAATCTTATGTGGAAAAGGTTCATCCTGGCCATAAAGACGCCATCCCGGTCGCTTATTATCTCGCTTGCCTCCAGGGCGCGAAAGTAATAGTTCTCAGAAGTTCCTATCTCTCCCATAGTTGAATAAGCTATTCCCAGGGAGTTGAAGAGGACCGGCGCGAGCTCGGGCCTACCGGAAACGGCCGAGAGCAATCTGATTCCCTTTCTTATGGCCTCTGGGGATTGAAAACGCATGGCTTTGACCGAAACCTCAAGAACATCGGACGCTATGGGATCGTAGGCCCGGAGGCTCCTCATATGCTCGGCGAGTTCCTGGGTTTTACCCGCCCGGAAGAGCTCCATACCGTGCTTTATGTCAGAGAGCGCATTCACATCAACATTATATCATCCGACCTTAATTGAACTCAAGCTCATGTCGGATCAGTATCAGATTCCGGCGCATATCGCTATCTGATATTGAGGTTCAACTATCCGGCGCATGTTCGGGCCATTAATGCTCTCGGACCGTTAACCGCGTCTCCAGAAACGCCATCCTCGGCCCCTGGCCCGCGTTGTCCGGCGGCAAAGCATCTCCGGTTCTCTGTCGTTATCTTGGGGTTCATCTTCAAGGAGCTTTGGAGGAATAGGCTCCACAGGCTCAACCATTATCCGCGATGCAGCCCCGTGACCCACCGAACACCTGGTGCCTGCTGGCAATATCTCAATGTAGACCGACCCTCTCCAGGGCCCGCTGGAGAGAACCCTTAACCTCACGCCCCTGAACAGACCCATTTCGGCGAGGCGCCTGGTAAGGCCCCACCCGCCGTGAATCTCCTCCAGGATGCATTCTTGGTCAGGCCGTATGTCAGATAGTCTCTTCATATTGATTTTGAGTTTCAATAAAATTATAGAGTAATGGGCCAGACCAGATCAACCACAAAGAGTGCTCAGTTCCGTCCACCCTTCCGGGCACAAATGGCCTCAGGTTGGCCTTTGTGTTAAAATATGGGCCACCTCCCCTGAGGTGGTGCGTATGGAAAGGAGGTAGCCCATGAACCTCAATATCACGAGGACAATAAGCCGCCAGATAAACCTGGATGGGAGCGGCAGGCTGTAAGCTTTGAATTACCGATGGATCAGCCCACATAAGATTGCTCAGTTTATCTTTAGAACCCAGACGCGGCTCAATCTGGGATCCATAAGAAACATAAAGGCTTAGAAGCATTGTCCCAGATCTCTCTGGCCTCCCCAACAAATACAGTGATCCTTTCCCCGGATGTGCTCATTTTTGATTCTCAGCATACCCCCCTGGTTTGAGAAAGCCCGGATGGGTCA
>JBMFOM010000154.1:1568-2937 GCA_049969615.1 Caldifarciminota bacterium | reverse complement strand
AGAAACCAAACCTTGATTTTATGCGGATCTCAGAACATGGGGGTAGCTAGAAATGGGGTTTTGGTGTCAAACTTGGGTTAGAACCTGTTCTTCTGGGCAAAGTGTTTCTCCCCCAAACCAGTAAGTTATTACTACTTTATCAAGGGCCTCCTTATATGTGAAATGGAAACCCTTTTATCCGGATGTGGGGGCTATCCCTTCATTTTCTTCAATGCCCTGGTCATGATGTCCAGACTATTCTTGATGTCATCCTCTGTGACATCCAGATGTGGCCTGAATCTGACGCCCAGCCTGCCGCAGGTGAGGCACAGGAGACCCTCATTGTAGAAAGCCTCCCATATCTTTCCCTGGAGCTCGGGGGTTGCCGCGTCAAACGCGAGCATGAGGCCGCGGCCACGGGGATTGTTCACTAGGCCGGGGAACATCTCCGCGAGATTCCTTAGACCTGCGAGAAAAACCTCGCCCATCGCGGCCGCATTCTCAACCAGCCTTTCCTCCTCAATGATCTGGAGGATCCTCGTTGACCTGACCATATCCACAAGATTTCCTCCCCAGGTGGAATTCAGCCTGCTCTTGCTCTCTGGGAGAGGCGCGAAGACATTCTCCTTGACCCGTGAGAGCTTTTCGCCCCTGGCCATCATTCCGCCCAGCTGGACCTTCTTTCCGAAAGCCACCATATCCGGGACCGCGTCTGGGCCAAAATGCTGGTGACACCAAATCATGCCCGTCGTCCCGAGGCCGGTTTGAACCTCGTCGTATATGAGCATGATGTCGTTCTCGTCAGCTATCTTTCTGAGCATCGCGAAGAACTCCGGCCGCATGTGGTTGTCTCCGCCCTCGGCCTGGATTGGTTCAATTATTATGGCGGCTATGTCGTTGGGGTGCTCCTTGAGTATGGCGCTTATCTCGGTGAGCGCTTGATCCTCCTTGCGCTTGACCTCCTCAAGGATTTCCTCTGTAAGGGGAAACCTGAGCTTCGGGTTGGTCACTCTGAACCAGTCAAATTTCGGAAAATACTTGTATTTCCTCGCATCTGCTGTGTGCGTTAGACTCAGGGTGTAGCCTGTTCTGCCGTGAAACCCATCCTCAAAGCCTATTACCCTGGTCCCTAATGGTTTGCGTTCCTCCTTGGGATCGTTCTTGATGAGGCCTTTTGCCATGTTCAGGCGAACCTTCCAGTCAAAAGCGGCCTTGAGAGCGTTTTCAACGCCCAACCCTCCTCCCTCAACGAAAAACAGGTGCCGAAAACCAACAGGGACAGCTACCCTTCTGAAGGTCTCCACGAACTCAGCCATCTCCTCTGGCCACATGTCTGAGAGGGAGGGCTTTTGAATTCCAGCCCAGGCCAGCTTTTCCATGAAGGCCTCCT
>JBMFOM010000154.1:0-1441 GCA_049969615.1 Caldifarciminota bacterium | reverse complement strand
ATTGGTCCAGAGGTCGTCCTGTAGTCCGGCAACCCCGCGCTCAGGGTCGCCCACGACAGCATCATGAACCCTGTTTTTAATGTTAGCGTTGGTATGCATAATTACCTCCATTCACCTCCGCGTGGCGGAGTCCTATTATTATCCAGCCGCCCTCCTGGCCGTTTCAACCACGAAATTTCCCGCGGTTCCATTCAGTAGGCGTGGAAAATGACCTTAGATATGCTTGACTCATCGTGGTCGACTTCTTTATATTTTGGGACCTGAAGAGAAGGACATGGCGGGAAATAACAGAAACGAAAATCGGGTTAATCAGACCGGGCTCTACTGGCCTGGGAAGCGGACGGAAGTGGAGAGGGTTATTCTGCCCTTCCAGATCGTGGAGACCGTCAACGAGTCCAAGGCGGACAGGGATAAACTAACCCTTTTCCGGCAGAGGGGAGAGCCTGCCCCCGGCTGGCGCAACAAGCTCATCTGGGGCGATAACAAATACATCATGGCGAGCCTGCTACCAGAGTTTGCAGGGAAAATCAATCTGATCTACATTGACCCGCCCTTTGCCACCGGAGCAAATTTCTCCATCAATATCAAACTGGGCGATTTGGAATGGACAAAAGAGGCATCGGTCATAGAAGAAAAGGCCTATCGGGATACCTGGGGCAGGGGACTGGATTCCTACCTCCAGATGATGTATGACCGGCTGGTCTTGATGCGGGAGCTGCTGGCGGATAATGGGTCTATCTATGTGCACTTGGACTGGCATGTGGGGCATTATGTGAAGGTGATAATGGATGAGATTTTTGGGAAGGAGAATTTTAGGAATGAAATAGTGTGGTGTTATGAGAAACCACGTCCAGCAGAGAAACAATTTAAAAGAAACCACGATATTATTCTTTTTTACTCTAAGAACCCTGAGGATTGGATTTTTAATATACAATTTATACCTCGAAAAGGTGAAGAAAAGTTAACTAGAAGAGCCCCTAAAATTAGACCAGATGGGACAGTTTGGGAACCAAAATACGAAGGGAAACTATGCCCTGATTGGTGGGATAATATCCCCTCATTTGCAACTGCAATGACTGCGACTGAAAGACTTAATTTTGAGACCCAAAAACCCGAAGCCCTTTTAGAGCGCATCATTAAAGCATCATCCAACCCAGGCGACCTCGTTGCCGACTTCTTTTGCGGCTCCGGCACCACTGGGGCAGTGGCAGAGAAGCTTGGCAGACGCTGGATTATGGCTGACCTCTCCAAGTTTGCCATCCATACCACCCGCAAGCGTCTTTTGGACATCCCAGGCTGTCAGCCCTTTGAGGTCTTAAATCTCGGCAAATATCAAAAGGCAAAACTCAAAGAAAATGGAGTTAGCCGATATATTGACTTTATCCTGAAACTATATCGGGCTGAGCCTGTTTTAGGTTATATGAGCCTTCATGGAAAGAAG
>JBMFOM010000153.1:0-2981 GCA_049969615.1 Caldifarciminota bacterium | reverse complement strand
AGACCTGACCCGATTGCGAGGCCCTTGTGCCACGGCCGCGCCTTCAATCCGTGGAGGGCTGAGATGGGTCAGGTGAGCACCCTGCAGCTTGACAGAGCGCTTGCACGGCCTCCCCCCGTGCTATATAATGTTCGGGGCGAACAAGCTGGAGGTTAAAGGATGCTCTGGTTAGGTATTATGGGAGCGTTTGAGGTGGCCCTGCCAGAGGGTGGGGAGGCTGTGGTTAATCCGGTCATTGAGAACCAGACAGACACCGCGCTAAAGGAGCCTTGGATATTTGTCTTCTCAAAACCTGATTGGCTCTCGGTTAGCCCTGACAGCGTGATGACAAGGAACCTGGCCGAGGGGGAGAAGGTTGAGCTTCAGCTCAGGATAAAGTCTGAGCCCTCCTGGTCTCCTGCCCCCCGCGAGGGAACCCTCAGGCTCAGGGTCCTGGTCAGGAACGGGGAGGTTGGCCCAGATTTCATTGAGTTCAAGGTCAAGGAGGGGCCTTATGAGCTTGTTTCCTTGATCCCATTCCTGCTTTCAAGGGAATACGAGTTCACGCACACCCTGACGGAGCATTACGATTATTATCCGATAATATTTTTGCATGGGATGGCGACAAGCGCCAGTTACTGGACACAAAATCGTAACAGACCCTACAAAGAGGTAATGGTAGCCCTTGCCGGTTTTCAAAACTATTGGCTTTATAACAACGGGAATGGCGTAGGCCCTGGTGAAACTGTCGGGTCTACACTTGACGAACTCTACCCCAAGCGAGTTATTTACAATTTTGATTATTACATTGAGCCTTGGAAAGATAATCCTGGGGCAATTGGCTCAAATGGAACGATTTACCCCTGTGATGATGATGTTGAGGGCAGGTATAGGCAAAATTTAGGAGTCAATGAAGTAAATTCATACGCCAAGAGGCTCTCGGACTTCATTACCTTGGTTCAGGATGCGGCTTACACAGATAAGGTCCACATTGTTGCCCATTCCATGGGTGGGGTGGTTGCAAGGGCTGCCATAAAATGGTATGGATGCAATGCAAAAGTAAATCGCCTTCTGATGATCGGAACGCCGAATCATCCACTATTTCCTGATGTTATCGGAAAAATGGTGTTCTATTTTTTAAAACGAGAAAATCCCGAGTGGATGAAGGACGGTGAGCTATTAGAGCTAGCACACGGATTTGATTTTGACGAAGATTACTTCAATTGCCTTAATCCAGATGAATACTTGGAGAAGCTCAACGAAGGGGATTGGGCAGGAGGCGTAAGGTATGGAGCGATAGCTGGCATACTTTCGTGTGGGGAGGTAGAGCTATGTGGACTTTTGATAGAGATTTTAATCCGTGGTGGTATTTACTATGCAAAAGATGATGGTCTACTTGACACGGAGGAAGTCTTTCTGGAAGGTGCAGAGTTTTTTAACACTCATGTCTCCTCACATGGTTCACACGAGGCATTTGAAGAGACAGAAGTCGACCTCTGGGTCCCAATAAATTATCTTATTACGGTGATACTACGTCAATATTTTGATACTTATGGAGAATTATCTTTAACTTCTAACACTTTTGTTTTAGAAACTATTCGTGAATGGATTATAATGGATTCGTTAAGAAAGGGTGATCTTAGGGATAATGAGATTCAATTTATTGCTAGTCCTTCCGTTGTAACTCCTGGATCTAGTTTAAACTTAGACCTGACTATCGTTGGTTCCTCCGCTAGACACGTTGTCGCGGCCCAAATTTTAAACTTCTGGTATGATCCAACAACGGGACGAGCACGGGTGTTACCGACTCAAATATACGGAAATGACAGCCTATATGCCTTAGGTTTTTCTCGCCGGGATGGCTATTCAGACGAACAACAAGTCATTTTCCCCTCAGTTTCCTTAGTAGTTCCTGATCTTCCGTCGGGCCATTACTTGTTATCTACTATCCTTTACTCTACGGATGATGCCAGGGTAATTTTTTCTAATAAAGTTCAGGTAGTGAAAGGCAAAGGAGGGGAATAATGACTATTTTTCTTCCAATTTTTGTTTCATTTCAGTGTTTGGTAGGTGTATATGGAGAAGCCGGAAGCCAACTATTTGGTTTGCATTATTCCGGTGGCCCAGTCATCGGGCTAAAAGAAAAACAGTTTTTTACGAGTGTCAGGGGCGGCCGTTTAGGATACACAGGTGGTGCCTCTTTGCCGTATCTGGATTCTTTGGGTTCTTCTTTTTCCTACTCCGGGTGGGTAGCCGAGGTATCAGCCGGATGGGAATGGAAATTTAAGAAGGGTTGCTTAACCCAAGGCTTGGGAATATTTGCCGGCATCTCAGCAAACCGCATGTGGGTTGGGACCAAATACGATCCCTGGGAATGGGAAACTTCCTGGGCTGTCCACCTGGGAATCAGCGCTCCCTTTAAGCTATCTGGATGTGGGAAGAGTGTGACTGGCGATATTTACTGGATAGGGTGGTTAGACCCAGACCTTGTGGCTCAAGAACCCGTAGGGTATGCTACCCTGACGACTCCAATTGGCTTTGGTGGCGATTTCTGGCTCTTTAAATGGGGCCTGGACTCACTTAAAAACGAGGAGAAACAAAAGGAGGATCAACCGTGAAAACGCTTTCCGTGTTTCTGGTTTTTACAGGCCTGCTCTGGGCTGACGGCTGGTCGTATTTTGAGATGGACATATGCCCCGGGGAGCAGGCAACGGTAAGGCTTATCCTACAAAATAACACCAGCAAGGAGCTTGTGGATGTCATCCTGGCAGACAAGATAATCGGCGATAATTTTCTCAGGATTGCAATGGAACCTCCGTATGTGCAGACAATACCCATCGGTGAGTCAAGAACCTTCACCTTCCTGTTCAGTGCGGATCTTGATGGATCAGGAGGTCAAATAGCTCATGTTTTCCTTACCATCATGCCCAAGAACGGAGATGTAGATCCGGCATGGATCCGTATTAAGGTAAATCTTCTCCCCGGCCCCGGCCCCGCAAACC
>JBMFOM010000152.1:0-2981 GCA_049969615.1 Caldifarciminota bacterium | reverse complement strand
ACCCATCCGGGCTTTCTCAAACCAGGGGGGTATGCTGAGAATCAAAAATGAGCACATCCGGGGAAAGGATCACCAGACCATTTAGTACTTGATCTTTCACGCCCGTGGGGTTATAATTTTTGAGCTATGAATGTATTGATTTTTCTTTTATCTGAGGGAAGTTTTCTGGCCATCGGCCCCTCTGGTTTCCTGCCGGAATCAGCCGATATCCTCTCGTGGGCCGGTGATATATGCGTTCTCAGAGTCTCATCGGCCGACACCCAGGGTTTGTTTGTCCTGGAGGAATACGACCCCCCATATTACTGGGCGAGGGTTTTGAAGCAGGGGGGCCTGGAGGACATACAGTCCGCTGGTCGCACTCTATGCCAAACCGAAAAGGATGTCCTATTCAGATTGGAGAAACCGGAGGCCCTACACACGGGCAGGGTAATGATAAAGCGCCTGCCGGAGGTGCCGGTTGATATTAACCATGGCTATCCCGAAAAAGGGAGCAATGGCTACAACCCTCTGATAGCCAATATGGTCGCCGCGGTGGATTCCTTGCGCTACCTGGGCTTCGTTGACACCCTGCAGGGATTTATAACCAGGAATTCCCATCACTCCCAATGCGGCGCCGCGGCTAACTACGCCAAGACCTATCTGGAGTTCCTGGGTCTGGACACGGTTTATCTGCAAACTTATTCCGGGAGCTACGCGCCGAATGTGATAGGCATAAAATACGGGAATGAGTCTGATTCGGTCGTGATAATATGCGGCCATTTGGACGCGACCGCGGGTTGGCCGTATTATCCCGAACCCGTTGCTCCTGGAGCGGATGATAACGGATCAGGCTCCGCGGTCGTGCTTGAGGCCGCCACCGTTATGGCCGGATACGATTTCAGGCGGGAGATAAGGTTCATCCTCTTCACAGGGGAAGAGCAGGGCCTCGTCGGTTCCGGTGACTATGCTTATCAACACCGGTTTGACTCCATAGTTGGAGTCCTGAACTTTGATATGGTTGGTTACTCCAACAACAACCCCGAATCCATAGACATAATCGGGGACAACAATTCCACATGGCTTGTTGACTCCATGATCTCCTGCATGGGGACCTATGTGGGTTCATGGCCTTACTACAGACTGATTGATGGTTCTTTCTGGTATTCTGACCACGGTTCCTTTTGGGACAGGGGAAAATATGCCCTCTGCGTAATAGAGGATCACGATGTGGTCAATCCATATTACCACAGCCAGGGAGACACCATAGGCGCTGGATTTGAAGACCTCAAACTGGCCTGGACATGCGCCAAAATGGGTGTCGCTACCCTCGCGGCCCTAGCTGAGCCAATTGGTTCGTCCGTGGGCGAAAAGGCCTCTGCAAATTGTGACATTAGCCTCCTGATGGGCAAAACCATCTTCACCCTCCTGGTTCCTGGCAATGCTATTGCCACGCTCTACGATGTATCCGGCCGTGTTCTTGAGACCAGGCAATTCAACCGCGAAACCTCGTTTTCGCCCGGTCCCGGCGTGTATTTTGTTGGGGTGAGGGTAGGGAAAGAGACGGAGTTCCTAAAGGCGGCGGTCGCGAGATAGAGCATTTTGTCAACGCTTTCCAGCGAGTGTTTTTGAAAACGCGCGTGCGGGGGGCCTATAATCTAATCCTATGATTTACGGCGTGATTCTTGCTGGAGGTAAGGGTGAGAGATTCTGGCCGCTCTCAAGGACCCGTAGGCCCAAGCAATTGATAAAATTCGGCGCAAGAACTCTCCTTGAGGATGCTTATCACAGAGTAAGCCAGCTGACCAAGAGGACATGGGTCATAACTGGCACGGTGATAGAGGATGAGATAAAAAGGCTATTGCCTGGAGCGGAGGTGATAGCCGAACCCGTCGGAAAGAACACCGGCCCAGCCTGTTTTTACACCGGCACACTTGCCATGCGGGAGGACCCGGCCGCTGTTCTGATCGTTGCTCCCTCGGATCATGTTATCAGGGATGTAAAGGCTTTTTTGGATTGCGCCAGCTTGGCGGTTGAGATTGCTAACGATGGTTATCTGGTGACTTTTGGGGTCGTTCCAACGAGGCCTGAGACCGGTTACGGTTATATTGAACGCGGTGATCTTCTTCGCGACAGCCACGGCACGAAGGCCTTTGTTGCCAAGCGGTTCCACGAGAAACCGGATCACGCCACCGCCGAATTCTACATGCAATTAGGCAGTTTCTACTGGAACTCCGGCATGTTTGTTTGGCGCGCGGATGTGCTCGCAGAGCAGGTCAGACGCAACGCGCCGGACATCGTGAAAGCACTACCGGACGACCTGGGCCTGGAGGCCTTCTACAGGGATACCCCTTCCATATCAGTGGATTACGCGGTAATGGAGAAAGCCGATAAGATAGCGGTTATTGAGGCCACATTTGACTGGGAGGATGCCGGAAGTTTCGCCTCCCTTGAGAGGGTCTTTCCTCCCGATGAACGCGGAAATGTTCTCTGGGGCGACGCCATTCAGATAGGCGCGGAGGGTTGCGTTCTGGCTTCTGAGGGCGGACTGGTCGCCGCGTGGGGTGTTCGTGACCTGGTCATAGTTCACACCCCGGACGCGACCCTCGTTATCCCCAGGGAAAACGCGCAAAAGGTAAAAGAGATACTAGCTGAGTTGGGTAAGGATCCGGATAAAAAGTATCTTTTGTAGGGGCAACCCATAGGCTTGTGGCACAATCAACTCTTGTAGGATTACTCCGGGCAACCTTGAGTGCAAAGGCCTAAGGCTACCAGTTATGACCCAGATTTTGTGGCATGCTGTAAGCCTTGGATTGCCGATGGATCAATCCACCTAAGATTACTCAGTCTATCTTTAGAACCCGGGCGCGGCTCAATCTGGAGTCAAAGACTTAAAACCATTGTCTCAGATCTGTCCGGTCTCCCCGAAGTGATCCTTCACCCGGTTGGCCTGTTGGCCTACTACTGGCCCCGGATTGACCCTGGCCATTAAAATATGGGCATGA
>JBMFOM010000151.1:0-3078 GCA_049969615.1 Caldifarciminota bacterium | reverse complement strand
GCAAAGACCAGAATGGGTTGAAAGTGGGTCAGGTGAGACTTGGTCGGCCGCGGCAAATCGGTTATAATGTGCGACTGTATGATGTATGGCTTAGCTCTTGAGAAGTAGAGGAGGCGTTTTATGACTTATATCATATCTATCCTGATAGCGGCCGGGGCAGGCTCCACGAGAGCCACCGGCCATGGGACGGAACCGGGCCTCGGTGAGGCTCAGCCACAGGCCACCCCGCGTGCAATCTTCACGGACATGGGACTGAGGGCTGGCTCTGGCTGGAATGATTTCCAGGACAAAGGAGGTTTCTGAGATGATAAGCGCTATCATAACCCAGATGCTGGTCTCGCAGGCCCTCTTCGCGAAGGCATACGGTTGGAGCGGAAATGAATATGGTTATAGCGTGGAGCCGACGGCTGATGGAGGCTTCGCTTTGGCCGGCAGGACCAATAGCTACGGCGCTGGCAATGATGATTTTCTCTTCATAAAGGTATCCCCAGACGGGACCATTCAATGGACAAGGGTCTATGGCGGAGGTGGATACGACTATTGCCAGGCGGTAAACCAGACAACGGATATGGGTTATGTGATGGCGGGGTATAGTTACTCCTATCTATCATACCACACCCTCGTGATAAAAACCTCATCCGACGGAACCGTGGACTGGGCTAAGGCCTACGATGTCTACCCAGTATGGTGGGTGAGCTTTACAGGATTTCTCTGTGCGACATCGGACGGCGGATTTATCTTCCACGGAAATCAGTCAGATATTGATGTGGTGAAGCTCTCATCCGGCGGCTCTGTACAATGGGCCAGGAGGATCCGCGGCGCAAATGAGGATTGCTCCGCGCAGGTAATTCAGACATCCGATGGCGGTTATGTGGTTGTAGGCCACACTGCCAGCTGGGGTTCAGGCCCATCTGATTGTATAGTGATTAAGATGGCATCCGATGGAACTGTCCAGTGGGCAAGGGTCTACGGCGGCCCGAGCTATGAATACGGAAAATCAGTGGCGGAGCTTGCTAATGGCGATCTTGTTGTGGTGGGTTACACGGGAACCTTTAACCCGAATGACGATATTCTGGTCCTAAGGATCTCTGGCACAGACGGTAGCCTGATTTGGGGGAGGGCTTTTGATGCCGGGGGAAACGAAAGGGCATCTTATGTGGTTCCGACTGCCGACGGTTGTGTCGCGATTCAAGCCTCTGGCTATTATCTGAAGATGGACCTAAACGGCAATTTGATATGGGCAAAAAGGGGCGCCCTGAGCGGCGGTTATTCAGCCGCGACCAGCGCCAACGGCGACATAGTCTTTTTTGGATACGCTTCTCCCAACAACACGGATTTTGGCTTACTCAGAGTGGGCCTGGACGGGAACTACCCCAGCTGCCTTTTCAATTGGTCACCCACTCAGATCAACGCGGCCGTTAACAGCTCGCCCATAACGGTTGGTGAAGTCATAACTGTCTCATCAATTGATGTCTCTCCGGAAACCTACACCCCTAATCTTGTTACCACCAATCTTTGCGCGCCTGTTGATGCCGGAGAAACAGAGCCCGATAATATTGTCCCGCAGGTCCTGTGTTCCCATACTACAGGAGGACTCATCTTTCTATCCCGCACGAGGATATGGTTCAGGCTCTACGCTCCTGACGGCAGGTTGTCCTATTGCGGCGAACTAAAGGAGGGAGAAACAAGGATTCCCCTCGGCCAGGGTGTCTATCTCTGGCAGGCAGGGCCATACAAGGGCAAGGCAGTGGTAAGATGAAACCCGCGGGCCAGCTCCGGATCCCATGCACCTCCCGTTTTGCCGGGGCTGGCCCGGCTTCTCAAGATAAAAACACAACTCATAGGAGGTTTTACTGAGATGATACTCTCGTATATAGCTGCAAGCGTGATAGTGGCGAACATGTTC
Organism: Caldifarciminota bacterium; assembly: GCA_049969615.1. GTDB lineage: Bacteria > Hydrothermota > Hydrothermia > JBDRYB01 > JBDRYB01 > JBDRYB01. The sequence goes on along the minus strand of JBMFOM010000151.1, from coordinate 1,172 downwards.
GCCAAGACATATGGTTGGTCTGGCAATGACTGGGCATATCAGATAGCGCAAACCAACGATGGCGGTTTCGTCCTTCAGGGCTCAACTATAAGCATTGGGGCGGGCGATCCGCAGGTTCTCGTGATGAGGCTCGCGCCAGACGGGACCCCTCTGTGGACCAGAGTATATGGGTTCTCAGCAAATGATTGGGGCACCGGCCTGTGCATAGCTTCTGATGGCAACATAATCTCTGCCTCCGAATCCGCGGTATATGATCAAGGAGACATCCTGATCACTAAGCTATCTATAGCCGACGGGTCCGTGATGTGGTCAAGACTTTACCGGGGCCTTGACTGGGACGGACCGAGACGCATAATCCCGACTCCTGATGGGGGATTCACTTTTATATCTTGGACAGAATCCCTGACAGGAGAGGACGACTTTGCGGTCTTTCACCTTACATCAACCGGGGACAGGCTATGGTCAATGTACTATGGTGGCCCTGGGCAGGAAGTTCCTTACGGTATTGTCAGGACAATGGGGGATGACTATCTGATATGTGGACACACGGAAAGCTATGGGGCCGGAGGGTGGGATATGTGGCTGGTCAAGCTGAGCAATGGCGGCATGCCGCTCTGGGAAAAAACATATGGAGGTACTGGTGGGGACTCTGCTTATGCCGTTATAGAACTACAGGACGCGAACATAATGTTGGTTGGTCATACCTCTAGTTTTGGGGCCGCCGAAGGTGACATCCTGGTTCTCAAGCTAACCCCCACTGGCGATGTTATATGGGCAAGAAGATACGGAACCCCTGCTGATGAACGCGCGTACTCGGCCGCTGATGCCGGAAACGGGATAATCATCGCCGGAACCACAGGGTCGGACATGCTTTTCTTCAAGATTGATTATGGAGGCGGCATCATGTGGTCAAATGCGTATGTCCTTTCGGGAACCGAGTTGGCCCAGTCAGTGATCGTCTGCTCTGATAACAGGATCGCCTGTGCTGGCCACACAAATTCTTTCGGCGCCGGTGGATATGATGTCGCGGTTATCAAGTTTGGGGCTGATGGCCTTTATGACAACTGCGTAAATCCAGTGAACCTCAACCAGGTTTCAGTTTCTGTTGCCCCTATGGATCAATCCGCAAGCGCTGCCTGGGCCCCCAACGAGGAAAGCCCTGCCCTTAGCCC
>JBMFOM010000150.1:1008-3167 GCA_049969615.1 Caldifarciminota bacterium | reverse complement strand
TGACCCATCCGGGCTTTCTCAAACCAGGGGGGTATGCTGAGAATCAAAAATGAGCACATCCGGGGAAAGGATCACAGAATAACCGCGGCCATCGGTAATGGTTATCTCAAAGGCAATAATAGCCACCCCATTGCAGGCCTTTGGCCTGGCGATGGGTCAGCGTTTTTTCTCCCCCGGCCTTAGGCACACGCCCACCAGGAACCCGATTATCTCCCAGACGGTTATGGCGAGCCTCGTGAAAACAGCGGCCAGGGCAGTGGCCGCTGTGCCGGACATGAGCCAGGAGAATGTTCCCTCCCTGACCCCGAATCCGCCAGGAACAAGGAGAAATAGATAACCTACCATCCAGCTCAAGGCATTGGCTCCTCCGGCTGTCAAGGGGTTTGACTGGTATCCCAGGTCACGGAGAACGAGCCATATCCCAAGACCTCCGACTAGCCATATCAGGTAAAGCCAAAGGGTGGTCAGCAGGTAAGCCTTCCTAGAAAAGGCCTGCGATGGTGGGACTTCCCTCCTTAGAAGCTTCAAGGGCAAACGGACTGCCTTCTGGAGCAACCTCGGCCATGCGAGTCCCAGCAAGCCTAGGGCCGCGCCAGCGGCCATTAGCCAGGCTATGCCGGATGCCCAAAGGCCAAAAGGGATTGCGGTCGCGGCCGCGAGAAAAGCGGCCCAGAGATTTGCCATGACCTCTATGAGTATTGATTCCGCGATGATTAGCTTGCTGTCACGCGAAAAATAGAACCTGCCCGCGATGTTCCAGACCTTGCCGGGCATGTATTTACCCAGGTTGGCCGCGCTCCACGCCCAGTATGCCTCTCGCGGGGACATTTTTCCGCGGAGCTGACGGACTATTCCCCACCATATCAGCGGACCGAGCAGGGGCGGTGCGGAGAGCAAGAGAAAACCAACACATATCCCAGGTGAGAAGGAGAGCCTTCCGGAGAGCTCATCCCAGCCAGACACTATCTGCTGATAAAGATAATAGGAGATAAGAAAGACCACAGCCGCGGCCAGGAAAGGCCTCGTCCATTTCCAGACCGCCTTCCAGTTCAAGGTTTTCTGGATATGACCTGAAAATGGTTTGATCGGAGGTCTTCCGAGTCCAGGTCAAAGTCTTTCATGAATCTGGGCGGCATTAAGCCGGCTTCCCTGATAAGATGTGCGGCCTCGGCAGGGAAAAGGAGCCGGAGATAGAAAACTTCTTTTGTGATCTCATCGCCGTGCTCCCAGGCCACCGATTCCTCAAGAACTTGTAGGTGATATAGGAGGCGCCTCGTGGATGTCCTCCGGACCTGTTCCTTGCCTATCCTGAAGGCCGAGCTGTCCGTTTTCACGAAATTACCTTCAAGCCACCACATCGGGTTCACCGCATCAAGGATAAATATGCCACCAGGGACGAGTGCCCTCGTGACCCCTGCAAGGGTGGAGCTCATGTCCTCGTCAGTCAGGTTGTAAAGGAAAGCCGAGTTAAGGCAAAGAACAGCGGCAAACTTGCCCTCAAATCTGAGCGCGCGCATGTCTCCCAGTTGAAGATCAAGACCCGGATACCTCCTTCTCCCGTAATCAAGCATGGGCGCGGACGCGTCAATACCTTTGCAGTGGTACCCCTGCTCCGAAAGGAAAGCCAGGTGTGCACCGGTTCCACAACCTATGTCCAGTATCTCTCCGGAAACCCCCTCGCGCTGAAAAATAAGGGCTATGGCCTCGGATTCACGCTGGAAACGACGCTCATTTATGGCTTCCCAGACCTCCGGATGGTTATACTGGAACCTATCTATGTTCGGCCTTATCTCCATAGAGCAAGGGGCAAATTATAACCCACTTCCTGGGCAGGATCATGTATTTGCGGTGAGACCGGACAGATCCATACGCAGTTTATCAAAAGCGCTTGCCGGGATTATAATATGAGCCTTGCCCCCGTAGCTCAGATGGATAGAGCATCGGATTTCTAATCCGACGGCCGCAGGTTCAAGTCCTGCCGGGGGTGCTATAAGCGTGCGAAGCCCTAAGACTGGGAATCCAACATTTCGCGTCTGCCTTCAGAGTTCGCCGAGCCGAGTTAAGCGAGGCGAACCGGAACAAGTCCTGCCGGGGGTGCTATAAGCGTGCGAAGCCCTAAGACTGGGAATCCAACATTTCGCGTCTGCCTTCAGAGTTCG
>JBMFOM010000150.1:0-911 GCA_049969615.1 Caldifarciminota bacterium | reverse complement strand
TCGCCGAGCCGAGTTAAGCTCAACTCTGAAACCAAAACCTTCGTTTTCATGGGGTCTGTTCTTGAAAATCCGCATAAAATCAGCTGTGGTCATAACCACTTTGGAGGAAACCCCTGAAAAATCCCGGTTTGTCATTCGTCCATATCCGTGAGCCTCATCATAAGTAAGATAGAAGAGAAGCTTGAGGAAATGCCCTCGTGGCGGGATTTTTCAGGGGTCCCTTTTTTACAGCCTAAATCCAGGGAATCGCCTTCCGGAAAGAGATTACGAGCAGTTGAGATGTCGGAGATGAATCAGGCCTCACAGCCTGCCACAAAATCTGGGTTATGGTGGCATGGAGCTGATTGTGGCAACGATTGCCCCACGCTATGACTTACCGCCCGTTCTCCTCTTCCTCTGTCCACTCCTCTGTGCTACCTTTGGACAATCTTATTAACCTGTACCTTTCAATTAGGCCCCAGTCTTTCTCTGCTACATCTATCCACTGGGTGTCCTCGGCATTAATTCCCACGCTAGCGAGAAGCCTATCCACTTCTTTGGACTCATCGTCGTCAACCGCGGGCATAGCGTCAAAGAGTGCATCCGACCAATCCTCTGCCGGGCCAACTACCTTGAACCGGCTTTCTAGACCGCGCCTTCGAAAAGTGGCTATGAACCTTCCATCCCGAAGACGTTCAATCCCAATGAGCTCTATTCTGGCCAACAGGCCGAAAGTATTAAGTCAACGCGTCAAGCGGATCAAGGGATACCAGTTCTGTCCGGATCTCCGGGCACCTTATGGGCCACTTCCCGGAATAAATGTTTAACCCAACGTCAACGCCTCATTTTTCGTAGGTCATTGATAGGTAAGGACTTAAGAGGAATCAAGGCCGAGAGAAATTGGCACCATGTTCAGAGGGGGTTCTCAGCGA
>JBMFOM010000149.1:0-3191 GCA_049969615.1 Caldifarciminota bacterium | reverse complement strand
CGGAGCAAGAACCCCGAATTTATTCGGGGATGCGGGGAGCCTCATGAGCGGAGCAAGAACCCCGAATTTATTCGGGGTGCTCTTTTCCGGCGGTTTCCATACCACAAAGCAAGTATCCCCGAAAACCCTCTCGTAACCAAGGGGTAGGAGGACAGAGCCTGCCGCGTCCACATCCTGGAAGCTCATTCGCTCAAGCGCGACCCAAGGCCTTGTCCGGCTGAGCTCATCCCTGAGCTCAGCCGTGTCCTGAACAATCCGAAGGTATGGCCTCTTCGCGAGCCTCATGGAAACATAGGGGGCGGCCGCGACCGAGGCATCGTGAGGCACTAGCGCCGCCATCTCCTCGGTCCTGGACACGAAAGAGGCTGGTGGTGCAACGCGGTAGAACCTGGCGCCCAAGACTAAGGCAAGTCCAATGGCAAGCGGGGCATGAAATGCAGTGTTTCTGAGGCGCCCTAGGGCCGTGATTGCCGCGACGACGATCAGGGGCAGGGAATAGAATCCGTGATAAAGGCCCAGTTGTGCCTGATTGGTATGCCCAGCAATAACAGCCAGCTGAGGCGCGGCAGGGATTATGGCCAGGGCCGCGAGCGGAAACTCAGCGAACGTGAGGTGGCCTGCCTGAAGCAGGAGCTTCAGAAACGAGAAAATCCTTGAGGGCCAAAAGACCCTGAGCCCCACCTTCAGGAGCGAAAGTGGAGTTATGGCTTCTATGCCGTAGCGGTAGAGGAGCCTGCCCTCTGCTCTTCCAGGCGCGACCCAGTCCTGGAACCACAGCGCGAGGGGAACAGCGGTTATCCCAACCGGCACGAGCCATAACCAACGTTTTTTTCTGGAAAGCGCGCAGAGAACGACTCCAGCGCACGCCAGGGTGAGGCCGCCTGATTCACTGGTCAGAATGATTGCCAGGGCAGACACGAGGACGAGGATGCAATTCTCCCTTAGTCCAGCCCAGACCAAGAATATCCCCAGGGGCAGAAAAGCCACATCCGGGTATGGCGCGTCCCCACCCATCCACCAGGTCACGGGCAGAAGGGCCACCAGGAGCGCTACGGCACCGGCTCCTCTCTCATCCAGCCCAAACTGCCTCGCCAGGAGCCATGCTCCTGGCACCGCGGAAAACAGGATAATCTTCTGAAACAATATGACGCCGGCGAGACCAGCAAACCTGTATATGAGACCCATTGGGTAGAAGATGAAATACGGATGATGAATTCCCATGAATTCTGGAGAGAGGTTACCGTTTGATATACGGTGGATTATGTTCTCAAAAACCGCTGTATCCAGGCCCGAAAGCGCCATGGTCCGAATGTTCCAAAGGGTTCCAAGCCACCAGGCGAGGCTCATGCCAATCCAGATTGCAAGAGGCCAGAACGGACTCCCGCCGACACGGGCCGCAAACCTGCCGAAATATTCTCTCCAACGGGTGAGGGCGAGGCCGAGAAGCCCTAGGCCAATGGCCTGCATTGAGGTTCCCAGGGTATCCCTCAAGCTGAGCTTGATGCCCAGGATGAAGCATTGCGGGCCATAGAGGAGTCTCATGGATACAGCCAGAACCAGCCAGGCTATGGCAACAGAAATGAGGGCCGCGCCGACCCAGTTTCCCGCTAGAGCAATGACTTTCTTCAGATGACTATCTCCTCCCACCCCGTATTGACCTGGATGAGGCTCAGAAGGTTCCTGCCCGTGTTTGCCATGAGAGCAAGCGAGGAGACCATGCCTGAGGCGAGAAAATCAAAGACCCTGTGAGCCGGCAAAAAGCCCATCGCAAGGAGGGTGAAGGCCGCGTTTGAAACCTGATGACCGACAATGAGAACCTCTTTGTGCTCGGCGTTCTTTAGATCAGAGAGGAATCCCTGAACCCTCTTCGCTACATCGCGAAAACTCTCGCCTCCTGGTGGCCTAAAACCCTCAACCGTCTGAAGGTTCATGAGCTCGGGCATCTCCATGATCCTCTTGCCTTCCCAGAGGCCGTGGTTTATCTCCCTGAGCCTGGAGTCCGTCCTGTAAGGGACATTCCAGGAATTCAAGCGCGAGAGGATCTCAGCGGTCTGGATTGCCCTTTCCAGGTCAGAGGAATATATTGCCTGGGGGCTCAGGCCAGCCAGTTTTTTCGCCAGAGCCTCCACTTCTGCCAGCCCTTTCTCTGAGAGGGCCTCACCCCTCCACCCCTGCAATCTCCCCTCTTCGTTCCAAGGAGTCCTGCCGTGCCTGACCAGGATGACTTTCATTTTATCTTTTCCTCATTTGATAAAGAGAACGAGAATACCTACACAAACCCCCAGAAACCGGTCGCGAGGCCCCTTGAACAGGGCAGGCACAAGACCTCCCCTAATCTAATACGGTTTCTTCACGCCAAGTTTTGTCAGGTCTTCCTCCATGGCCTTTGCCTCGCCGAGGAATCCCTGCGCGTCAAAGAGCTTGTATGCCTCCTTTAGGTATTTGGTGGCGCTGTCCTTTTTGTTTATGTAGGTATAAGCCCTGCCAGCATATTTGTAGGCATACGGAAGATACTGGGAGGTTGAGGCCATTGGGTCGTTTATCCACCTGTTGCAGACATCAATACATGTCTTGTAGTCCTTGAGTATGAATAGGCAGTATGCGAGATCCTTGTATGCCTGGCCGGCCTTTGGGCTGTTCGGATACATCTCCAAGAACTCCGTGTATCTGGCCGCGGCCTTCTTCATGAGCCTGGCTTGCTCAGCGGTGTCCTTCTCGTCCACCTGACTTATCGCGCCATAGACCCAGTTCGCGGAGAGAAATAAGCACTCCCTTAGCCTTTCCTCGTCCTTATACTTGGGGTTGTTCTTGTAAAGCGAATACAGGCTGTCAGCGCCAAGCTCTGGGTTCTCCGCGCCCAAATCGCCAGCGGCAAGATAGGCCTGGGTGAACTCGTCCGGGCCCTCGGGCTTCTTCTTACAGCCGACCACGATGAGCGCGACCGCCATCAGGATCAGAAAGTTTCTCATTTCGCTTCCCTCCTCTATGGGTTCGCGGAAAATTTTAAGGCAGTCGCGAGGTGGCGCGCAACCATTTTGCCGGCCTCACCCGACACATCTCAGCCCTCCACGGATTGAAGGCGCGGCCGTGGCACAAGGGCCTCGCAATCGGGCCGGGGTTATGAGCGTGAGCAGGAGGGCAAGGTTCATGTTGCTCATCCCACCAGACAGGGATGGCCTTGTCTGAGGGTT
>JBMFOM010000148.1:0-3224 GCA_049969615.1 Caldifarciminota bacterium | reverse complement strand
CTCTCCTTCATACCCAGAGAATAAGGCAAGTGGTCAATCAGGGGCCAGCTAGAGGCCAGCCGGGTGAAGGATCACCGATTGTGTTCACAGTATAAATCCATCAAAATAATGCTTTTAGTGGTGAGGTTGATTTTAGCCCAAAGGCCCCATATGAGGCCACTTGTGCCCGGAAACTCGGACGCGACCGCGTAACCCCCAGTGATTGAATTCCCCCCTGCTCATCCAATATATTTTTGGAATGCAGGGTTTTGAGCAGCTTGGTGCTTTCTATCTTGGAAAGGAATACGACCTGACTCGGTCGGAGAGGCTTGAACGGCTGGCAATGTATGATTCCAGAGACCTGGTTACCCATGGGGTCTGCGTGGGCATGACTGGGTCCGGCAAGACAGGGCTTTGCATCTGTCTCCTTGAGGAGGCCGCGATAGACCGGGTTCCCGCGCTCATCATAGACCCGAAGGGGGACATAACCAACCTCCTTTTGACATTTCCGGATCTGAGACCGGAGGATTTTAGGCCATGGGTGAACCCGGATGATGCCTCGCGCAAGGGCGTGGGCCTGGATGAATACGCCGCGTCGGTCGCGGAGGCCTGGCGAAAAGGCCTGGCGGAGTGGGGTCAGGGGCCAGAGAGGATAGCCCTGCTTCGGGACAGCGCCGATTTTACAATATATACCCCAGGATCAGAGGCCGGACTTCCGGTCTCGGTTCTTTCCTCCCTGCGAGCACCAGCCCTTTCCTGGGAGGAGGACGCGGAGATAATAGGGGAGCAGATAACCGGTACCGTGAGCGCATTGCTCGGCCTCGCGGGCATCCAGGCAGATCCCATCAGGAGCCGCGAACACATCCTCCTGTCCAACATATTCCAGCATTTCTGGCAGTCCGGCCGAGACCTGGACATGCCAGCACTCATAGCCTCAATACAGGACCCGCCGGTCCGGAAGCTGGGTGTTTTTGATACAGAGACATTCTTCCCGAAAAAGGAGAGGTTTGAGCTCGCCATTGCCCTGAACAACCTGATAGCCTCCCCAAGCTTTGCGGCGTGGATGGGGGGAGACGCTCTTGACATCCAGAACATGCTTTATACCCCGGATGGCAAGCCCAAGCAAAGTATATTCTACATAGCGCACCTTTCAGACCCGGAGAGGATGTTCTTCGTGACACTGCTACTCGGCCAGCTGGTTACCTGGATAAGGCGCCAGCCAGGCACCACGAGCCTCCGGGCCCTGTTGTATTTTGATGAGATATTCGGATACATGCCCCCGGTAGCGGAACCTCCTTCAAAGAAACCCCTCCTTACCCTCATGAAACAGGCGAGGGCTTCTGGCCTCGGTGTTCTCCTCACAACGCAGAACCCGGTTGATCTTGACTACAAGGCCCTCACCAACGCTGGGACCTGGTTCATAGGCAAGCTCCAGGCTGAACGCGACAAGGCCCGGGTGATGGAGGGCCTGGAATCCGTGGCCAAGGAATCGGGTGAGACCCTGAATGCCGCCGAGATTGACAGGATAATATCCTCCCTTGAATCCAGGGTCTTTCTCCTCCATGATGTTCACCAGGAAGGGCCGATTGTCCTTCAATCCAGGTGGGCTCTATCGTATCTACGCGGTCCACTGACCAGGGAGCAGGTCAAGACCCTGATGTCCCCGAGGCGCGTTTCTGCTGGGAAAACCCAGGCCCCTGCGAGTGTAACACATGAAACCAGGCCGGCTGGCCCCGGCTACAGCAAGATTCCACCCATTCTTCCTCCTGATCTGCCCCAGGTCTTTTTACCGATCCGGGTTGACCGGGCAAAAGCCATCTCCATGATGGCCACAAAGCCTGGTTTTCAGCCGGAAGCGGCCGAGGCGACCCTCACCTGCGCGCCGGTCCTTTTTGCTACAGGCATTGTGAGTTTCTCAGATGCCAAGCTCGGAATTGATCTGACGCGCAGGGTCGGCCTCATCCTCCACCCAGGTCAGGTAGGCCCGGTCATCCCCTGGGCGGGCGGCGAACCCGTTGATATTGATCCGGCTGAGCTCTCCCATGTTCCTCCGGAGAACGCGCTTTTCGGTCCCGTCCCCTCAGGATTGGACACCCCAAAAGCTTTTACTGGATACACGAAGGGTTTCGCGGAATACCTCTACCGAGAGCAGACCCTTGAGATCTTCTATAGCCCCGCGTTGAAGATTTACAGTAAGCCCGGCGAATCCGAAGCGGATTTCAGGGCAAGGGTATCGGTGATCGCGAGGGAGCGCCGCGATGCGGATGTTGAACGCGTGCGTTCAAAATACGCGGAAAGAATAGCCAGGCTTGAGAAGCGCTTGGAAAAAGAGCGCAGGGAGCTCGGCGACGCTGTCAAGGAATATGAGGCGCGCAAGCGCGAGGCTGACATATCTACGACAGAGGCCGTTGTTGGACTCATCGGCATATTCGGCAGGAGGCGGAGCTTCTCCGCTGTCTCGCGCAAGCACAGGCTCAAGGAAAAAGCCAAAGAGGACATAGCGGAATCCCAGGCCGAGATAGCCCAGATCTCAAAGGAGATAGAAGAACTGCGCGCTGAGATTGAGGCCGAGGCCGCGGCAATAACCCAGAACTGGAACGCCGCTTTGGAGGAGATAAGCACTGTAGCGATAAAGCCCCGGAAGACCGGAGTGAAGGTAGAGCTGGTCGCCTTGGCGTGGGTTCCCAGGTGGGAGACGGTTTTCTCATCCCCTTCGGGAGAGAGAATGTCCGAGATCATCCCCGCGTGGAAGTAACCTACCTGACCGCGACCTTACCACGGTATGTCCCAGCTTTCCAGATATAGACCCCGGTATCCAGGATTATCCTGTTCTCGCCCTTTTGCAGATTCTCAGAATACGCGAGCCTGCCGTCTGCCGCGTAGATCCTTATGGCCATGAGACCCCTGATAAAGTAGCAATAACCTACTGGCTTGAGCCAGGAACACTTCGTCCAAGAGAGCAGGGTTCTAGGAGGGGCCCCCTGAAAGATCCTTTCACGAGGGCATTCCCTCAGGATTCTCTTCCAGCTATGATGAGGCTCACGGATGGAGACAAAGGACAAACCGGGATTTTTCAGGGGTTTCGGCCATGGCATTCGGGAAATCAAAAATGACGCCTGATGGCAAAAGACTCCCGACAATCCCCGGCGCCTTGCTTTCATCCATCCACCTCACCCGACACATCTCAGCCCTCCACGGATTGAAGGCGCGGCCGTGGCACAAGGGCCTCGCAATCGGGCCGGGGT
>JBMFOM010000147.1:0-3233 GCA_049969615.1 Caldifarciminota bacterium | reverse complement strand
CCTCTCCTTCATACCCAGAGAATAAGGCAAGTGGTCAATCAGGGGCCAGCTAGAGGACAGCCGGGTGAAGGATCACAGGTCTTACAAATGTTTGATCCTGCGCAGGATATGTGCTATAATTTATCTGTGCCGAAAGCCTTCCCGGAGCAGAGACAAAACCACTTCTCGCGAAGAGAAAAGGTTTTCGGCCAGGGCAGAAAAAGTCGGGCAACCAAGATCCTGTTTCTGGAGAAATTCGTGCGCCTCGTCAAACCCGGCGGCGTTATAGCGATAATCCTGTCGGAAGGGGTTTTTGCCAGCCTGGGCCTCGCTTATGTTAGGAGGTGGGTACTCTCCGTGGGTAGGGTTCTGGGCGTGGCGAGCTTGCCCGGGAGCCTGTTTTCCCGCGCCAATGTGAGCATTTCGGTCCTGTTCCTGAAAAAAGCCGTTTTCATTACAGAGAGCTTTTTGGGAATAGCCTAGGAGGTAAGAGATCTGAAACGTCTTCTTTCGGATTACCGGGAACGAAAAGGCGGCGCGAGGCCCTGGTCAAGGTTCGCCGGGCTGGACGAGACCACATTCTTGCCTAGGCATTTCAACGGCCCTGGCCATGCTGATGGCGTCCTCTTGTGGCAGATTCTCTCCGAGGCCAGGTCCGGCGCGACCAGGTATGGAGGGGAAAGGAGATTCGCCGGCGAGGGGATCCCTTACATAGGCACTGTTAATATAACCGAGTCCGGCATAGACCTGGACAGGAGGCTCCTGTTCCCCTGGACAAGGTGTTCCTGGCTCAGACCAGTAAGTTATTACTACTTTATTAGAGGTCTCGGGATACAAAGGGCAGGAGACTTCGGTCTTTCCAAGATATACAAATACTTGATTGTGCGCAGGGATTGAGTTATAAAATGAGAGAGCTCCTTGACGCCGCCATCCGCGCGGCTCACGCCGGCGGCCGTGTCCTGATGCGGGGGTTCGGCACGCTGAGGCTCGGGGACGCGGAGGCCAAGGGCCCGACCGACATCGTGACCGAGTGGGACAGGGCTTCAGAGGCAGAGATAGTAAGGGTTATAAGTGAGGATTGTCCGGATTCGCACTTCCTCGCGGAGGAAGAGGGCGAGTTCGGTAAGGGGCAGATGGTCTGGATAATAGACCCCCTTGACGGCACGAAGAACTACTACAGGGGACTACCTGTTTTCGCTGTCTCGGTTGCGCTGGCAATTGACGGGGAGATTACGCTCGGTGTTGTCTACGACCCCATAAGGGATGAGACATACACCGCAATCAAAGGCATGGGCGCTTTTCTTGGGGACGAGAAAATCCGGGTCTCGGAAAAGCGGGAGCTCGCGGGCAGTTTCCTGGCGACTGGCTTTCCCCACAGGAGAAAGGAGGATATGGACTCATATCTCGCCACATTCAAGAGGTTCTTCCAAGATGCCCTTTCCATAAGAAGGTTGGGCGCCGCGGCCATTGATCTGGCGCATCTCGCGACCGGAATCTACGACGGATTCTGGGAGTTTCAGCTGTATCCCTGGGATGTTGCCGCTGGCTATCTCCTGGTGAAGGAAGCGGGTGGTCTAATGACCGATTTTCAGGCCAGGGAGGATTTTCTCCGGCCTTCCTCAATAGTTGCTGGAAACCCCTTTATCCACGAGCAGATGCTCAATCTAATAAGGGAGATCCTGGGTTGATCTTCTCCGATCGGAAAACCCTTTCGGGCATAACGCTTGAATCGGCGACCTATGCGGCGCTTGATACCGAGACCACCGGCATTCATCCATGGGCAGACAGAATAGTGGAAATAGGGATTGTCCGATGGAAAAAAGGGAGCATGGCCGCAGAGTTTCTTGACAGGGTCAACCCTGAGATCCCAATAAAACCTGGCGCAGAAAGGATCCACGGCATATCCTCTGAGGAGCTGGCGAACGCCCCTGTGTTTCGCGACATAGCAGGAGAAGTAGCCGAAGCCTTGGAGGGAACCGTCATCATCGGCCACAGGGCTCTATCATTTGACATGCCCTTTCTGAATATGGAATTGGCCCGCTCGGGTATCCGGCCTCTGAACAACATCGTCATAGACACGAACCTCCTCGTAAAGACCTCGCTAATACCAGGCGAGAAGCGTGACCTCTCGTCCCTTGCCAGGGCAATGGGGGTCAGGGAGGGAAAACGACACCGCGCCCTACACGACGCGAGGCTCGTTCTCGGGGTTTGGCTCGCGCTCCTGAACAGGTTCATTGAATATGGCAAGGAGTCCCTTCTGGACATTCTGCCCTATTTCAAGGCAAACATTTACCCACAATCAGTGATGGACATATTCAGGTCTGCGAGGAGCTCTGATGGTGTGGCAGAGATACTTTATCCCTCCGGAAGACACACCGAGAGAAGGCGGGTTTCTCCGGTCTATTACCGGAATGGGGCGCTGGTGGCCATAGATGAGGATGGCACCGTAAAGAGCTTTGGGGCCGAGAGGCTAAGATTGCCATAGCATTCTCAAAGTTCAACATCAGGAAACCCCTGAAAAATTCCGGTTTGTCAAAACCGCGCTTGATCGGCTTGCCCCGATGGGTTTATAATTCTCAAACGAACGAGGTCAAAGAGATGTTTATTATGGGTTTATTATCCTTGGCCTTCAAGGAAGAGACCACGAAACTCGGTGAATACGGGCCTTATGCGAGCATGGAAGGTTTAGGTGGCTCTGCCGACGGCCGTGCCTGGGGATTTTGGGCCAAGAAGGCCGATGGCAAGCAGTATGCCATCATAAACGGCAAGGAATGGGGGCCGTATAGGTATGCGTCCTCGCCCCGTTTTTCCTCAGACGGGTCTGCCTGGGGATTTGGGGCCAAGAAGGCCGATGGCAAGCAGTATGTCATCATAAACGGCAAGGAATGGGGGCCGTATGAGGATGTGTATGTGGAACTGGGAGGGAACCCGCCCGTTTTTTCCTCAGACGGGTCTGTCTGGGGATTTGGGGCCAAGAAGGCCGATGGCAAGTATTATGTCATCATAAACGGCAAGGAATGGGGGCCGTATGAGGATGCGTCCCTTCCCAATTTTTCCTTAGACGGGTCTGCCTGGGGATTTTGGGCCAAGAAGGCCGATGGCAAGCTGTATGTCATCGTAAACGGCAAGGAATGGGGGCCGTATGAGGATGCGTTCTCGCCCGATTTTTCCTCAGATGGCTCTGCCTGGGGATTTAGGGCCCTGAAGGCCGATGGCAAGGAGTATGTCATCGTAAACGGCAAGGAATGGGGGCC
>JBMFOM010000146.1:0-3238 GCA_049969615.1 Caldifarciminota bacterium | reverse complement strand
CTCTCCTTCATACCCAGAGAATAAGGCAAGTGGTCAATCAGGGGCCAGCTAGAGGCCAGCCGGGTGAAGGATCACCCGAAAAGGGCAAGGGAACTTGCCGGGGTTTTCGGCGATAGGAGGGTGATTCCAACCCAGATTGATGCACGCGACCCGAAGCAGTTGGATTCATTCCTGGAGGGCGTTGATGTCTGTGTTTCAGCGGCCAGCTATTCGGTCAACCTTGAGGTGACCCGGGCCTGTATCCGAACAAAGACTCACATGGTTGATATGGGCGGCAACAACGATGTGGTTGAAGCGCAGAAGGCCCTTTCCGGTGATGCCAACAGGGTAGGCATAACCGTTGTTCCGGACATGGGCCTCGCGCCCGGACTGGCGGATGTCCTGGGTGCGTCTTTCGCTGATGAGATTGAGAATATTCACGAGATACACCTCAGGGTTGGAGGCCTGCCACAGAATCCAAAGCCTCCCCTGAACTACGGTCTCGTTTTCTCCGTTGAGGGCCTCATAAACGAATATGTTGAACCTTGCCTGGTCATAAGGAACGGCAAAAGGCAAGTAGTTGAGCCTTTGGCAGATATAGAGGAAATAGAATTTCCTGAACCCTTTGGAAGGCTTGAGGCTTTCAATACTTCAGGCGGATCATCCAATCTGCCCTTCATGTTTGAGGGTCGGGTGAGCAACCTTGATTACAAGACCATAAGGTACCCCGGCCATTGCGAGAAGATGCGGACAATGCGTGAACTGGGTCTGATGAGTTCGGAGCCGATTGAGGTTGATGGCATCAGCATCAGGCCGCGCAGGTTACTTGAAACCCTCCTGGATTCGGTCCTTCCCCACATAGAGGATGATGTGACCCTCATGCGTTGCTGGGCGACCGGCCAGCAGTCCAGTGGTAGCCCCATAACCGTTGAGTATGAAATGATTGATTACGCCTCTGGCGGCCTCACATCAATGATGAAGACCACCGGTTTTCCGGTCTCGGTTACCGCGCGCATGCTGGCAGATGCCAGGATAAGCCAGAGGGGTGTGCTCCTACCTTCGGAATGTGTTCCCGTTGATGGGATGATACGCGAGCTCGCTGATCTCGGAGTGAGGATAGAAAAAAGGAGCATCGCTTAGGCTATTGCGCGAGCACCCTTCCTACCTTCATAATAAATCTCTAGCCGGAGTGGCGGAACGGCAGACGCGGCGGATTCAAAATCCGCTGGGAGCTAAATCCCGTGTGGGTTCAAATCCCTCCTCCGGCACCTGCGAGGCATTATGTGTGGTATAGTTGGATATATAGGAGAAAAGAGCGCTGACCTGGTGATCTTGGTGGGCCTTGAGAAGCTTGAGTACCGTGGCTATGATTCTGCGGGTCTTTCGCTAATAACTGACGACGGTAAGCTCCTTACCATAAAAAAGAAAGGCAGGATCAAGGACCTGGCGGACGCGGTGGAGGCCGCGGCCCTTCCTCCTGGCCATATTGGCATAGGCCATACCCGTTGGGCAACCCACGGTCAGGTCTCGGATGAGAACGCACATCCCCATCTGGATTGCAAGGGACAAATTTCTATCGTTCACAACGGCATAATAGAGAATTTTGATTCAATAAAGGCGAGGCTCTTGGAAAAGGGCCACCGGTTCTGTTCTGAGACAGACACTGAGGTTATTGCGCACCTAATTGAGGACTACTATAATGGGAGCCTACGAGACGCGGTAATAGCGGCCGTCCGCGAGCTTGAAGGAACATTTGCCATAGCGGTGATGTCCTCGGCCGAGCCGGACAAGATACTTGCGGCTAGAAAGGACAGCCCACTCATACTTGGAATAGGTGAAGGTGAGATGCTCCTCGCCTCTGACATCCCTGCGCTCATATCGCATACCAAAAGGGTCGTAGTAATGGAAAACAGCGAGGTCGCGGAGCTCAGGCGAGATGGTTTTTTGGTCTTTGATTTTAGCGGTAGGCCAAAGGATAAAGAGATAAAAACCGTCGAGTGGGATGCCATAACCGCGCAAAAGGGCCACTTTCCCCATTTTATGATAAAGGAGATACACGAACAACCGGAGATATGCAAGGAGAACCTGGCCCGATACCTGAGGGAGGAAGAGTTTGTGCTCCTGAAGGACACAAATCTGAGAAAATTATTGTTGAACAAAAACCGTATATTCATACAGGCCGCTGGTACATCCTTGCACGCAGGCAGGGTCGGAAAATATCTCCTTGAGCAGATGGTCAGATTGCCAGCTGAGGCTGATTTTGCCTCTGAGTTCGTCTCCCGCAATCCCCCTGTTGATGACAAAACCCTCGCGGTTGCCATAAGCCAGTCCGGCGAGACCATGGACACCCTTGAGGCCCTGCGCTATGCCAAGGAGAAAGGCCTTGAGGTTCTCTCCATAGTCAATGTTGTTGATTCATCAATAGCCCGCGAGTCCGATTATGTCATGTATATCAACGCGGGGCCAGAAATAGGCGTTGCTTCCACGAAGGCATATACCGCTCAATTGATAATCCTGATGATACTCGCGTTTGAGCTCAGCCACCTGAAGGGCTTCCTCTCGGACGGGGAGGCCAGTAGCCTAATAACTGAGCTCTATACCCTGCCTTCCAAGATGACTGCTCTCCTGGCGACTGAATCCCACATCATGCACATCGCGGAGAAGTATTACACGGCTGGCTATTTCATGTTCCTGGGAAGGGGCATAAACTATCCCACCGCTCTTGAGGGCGCGCTGAAAATGAAGGAGATAAGCTATATCCACGCGACAGGCTATGCCGCGGGCGAAATGAAGCATGGCCCGCTTGCCCTTGTTGACGAGAGCCTTCCAGTTGTCATAATAAATCCAAAAGGGCCAGATTACGAGAAGACCTTCTCCAACGCGAAGGAAGTCTCATCCAGGCACGGCAGGATAATCTCCGTGGTGACCGAGGGCGATGAGCGACACGCGGAGTTCTCTGAGGAGATCATTCGCATTCCCGAGACCCATCCACTCCTTTCGCCCATCCTGGCCATAATCCCTTTGCAACTACTCGCTTATCACATAGCCGTTCTCCGTGGTTGCGATGTTGACAAGCCGCGCAACTTGGCCAAAGTGGTGACAGTAGGGTGAGGGGAACTACGTTCTTATAGAAAAGGAGCGCAGGCTCAAGAGGGGATGAACTCTGATGGAACCAGTATAGGGAGACCCCTGTATATCACTTTACACGGCCTCTATAATTTCTTCCCCTAAGAAAGCACATAGAAATATGTGGTCGGAG
>JBMFOM010000145.1:0-3249 GCA_049969615.1 Caldifarciminota bacterium | reverse complement strand
TATAATAATCTCTGAGTGAGAGGTGTATTATGAATCTATTTTATGTAACCCTGTTGTTGTGCGGTTTAGAGGGCGATGAGAAGGCCCTCAGAGAGAAAGGACTCTGGCAAACCGATCAGGAAGCGATCCCTCAAAACATCAACCCCGGTGTCCCCTGGGCCGGTCCCCAGGGCATAATAACCTGGAACTTTGAGGCCTCGGATGGCGGCTTTGTAGCCCCACCTGACTGGTTCTGCACCGGAGGCTGGGGATGGGACGACCCTTCCAACGGCCCAGGAGCTGCCCACTCAGGCTTATATTGCTGGGGAACCAGCCCTGACGGCCCATCGTATGGTCCCAACGCAAACTGGACCCTTACGATGCCCGCACAGAACTTCTCAACGCTGACCAGCCCCATCCTGAAGTTCTGGCACTGGTACGAGACTGAGTCCAGCTACGACACATGCAGGCTTGAGATTTCCACGAACAGGGGGGGTTCCTGGACAGAGCTGGCCAAGTGGGCCGGCTATGGCACCAGCTGGCAGGAAGTCTCGGTTAGCCTCTCCGCCTATGCGGGCAGGCCATCGGTGATGATAAGGTGGCGCCTGACCTCGGATAGCAGTGTCCAGTATGACGGCTGGTTCATAGATGATGTCAGGATATTGAACGGCCCGACCGGCGCGACGAACCTTTATGCGACGAGCTTTGAAGGCGGCGGCAACCCTGGTGACCTCAGTCCCGTGACCATAGGCGGAGGAGCCGCACCGTGGCAGAGGGGCCAGCCCAACTACGCTTCTGGCCCAGCCTCCGCATACGATGGGACCCTGTGCTGGGGAACGAACCTCACCGGCGATTACAACAATTCAGCCGATGAGGCCATCCAGAAAGGAACCAGCATAAACGCCTCCGGATACTCATACCTTGAGATAAACTTCTGGCAGTGGTATTCCACAGAGACCAGCTACGATTCTGGCTGGGTTGAGGTATCAACCGACAACGGGAGCACCTGGCTGAAGGCATCCCCTTCCTACAGGGGAACATCCGCTGGCTGGGTTAAGACGACCCTTGACATTTCTTCCTATGCCTCCTCTCAGTTCAAGTTCCGGTTCCGGTTCAAGTCAGACTTCTCCATCGTTTATCCGGGCTGGTATGTTGACTCGGTAAGGATAACCGGCGGGACCCTGACCACTGTCCGGAGCTGGGACTTTGAGGCTGACTCCGGCAACTTCGCCGCAAACCCAGCGGCGACCAGAACCAACAAGAATGAATGGGCGTGGGGAGCGCCACCCGGGGTCATAGGAGCGCACTCAGGCTCCCGGTGCTGGGGAACAGACCTCAGCGGGACATACGAGAATAGCGCGGTAATGGTCCTGCGCGCGCCTGTCCAGAATGTCAGCGCCTGGCCCAGGGTCATCATTGACTTCTGGCACTGGCGGGACGCGGAAACCGCTGATACCTCCATTGTTGAGGTCTCCTCGGATGGCGGCGTGACCTGGAACCGCGTGGCAACCTACACGGCGACCTTCCGTTACTGGCGCGCGGAGACCCTGAATGTCAGCGCCTACAAGAGCGCGAATTTCACCTTCAGGTTCGTTCTCAAGACCGACGCGTTCACGGCCGACACGGGCTGGTATATAGACGATGTAGAGCTGGACACGATTCCTCCCACTATGGTCCCGATCACATGGAGTCCAATAAAGGTCAGCCAGGGTTATGTTGCCTGTTATATTGAGAACACCACTACTGATGGCTACGGGACCATCACCGCGGCCACGGATACCCTGCATCCTCGTGGTCCGGACATAAGCCTCCTTTTCGCGGGCGCGGCTCACAACCCCTGGTCAAGCTACCTGACCATAAGGTCATACCGGAGCAACACTGATTTTGTCACCAGATATAGCGGTTGCACGACCCAGGCCGGATATAGCGTGGCTCAGATGGACCCATACTTTGTGGGCTCATACATGATCAAGGGCAACGAGGACTCAGTGGTTACTGTCTGGAATCTCCCGGACAACCTAAGGGCTGAACAGCACATATATGCCCTCGGCAACAATGTGGCTGACGCCAGAATACAGGTGATGACTTATGTCATAAACACCCACGCGAGCCAAAACAGGACGGTCTCGGTCAGATACGAGTGGGACATCCACATATTTGATACGGACGCTCCATACATAAGGGCCTACAAGACCACTGGCTGGAGCGGATGGTATGGCTCGGAGAAGCACTGGTGGGGGGACTCCATGGGCCTCTATTACGAGGAAAACCAGAACCCTATCTTAGGTACTCCTCTCTGGCACTACATATCCTGCAAGTGGTCGCCTTGGCCGCCGGATCCCCTTGACCCGGATACCTTCTACTTTGTCCGTTGGCCCTTGGCCTGGGGTTCGGCCTTCCCCGTCAATTACATGGCTGACGGAAGGGATAGCCTGGCCCGCTACAATGATGACTGCGTGGTGTTCATGTGGGTCAACAAGACCATAGGCCCAGGAGACACCCTCAAGGTGGTGGAGTACCTCTGGTCGCCGAACCAGCCCCTCTATGAGAATGTTGAAGAGCCGGGCTTGCCCGGCAAGCCCTTTGTTGGACTCGCTGGGCCAAACCCGGCCAGGCCCGGTGATGCGCTCTGGTTCGGGATATCGCGGGATCAGGTCGTTGACTTGAAGATATATTCTGTTGACGGCAGGCTCGTGAAAACCCTTATCTCCGGCAAACGGGAGGCTGGCACCCACGCGATCATCCTTCCGAGGCTTCCCTCGGGAACATATTTCCTGATAATGGACGCGGAAGCAGATGGCAGGTTCTCCAGAAAGCTCCTGGTTAATAAGTAGGATACCTCTGATAAAGTAGAGATATTTCGCCATAAAAAGGCGGCCCCGTAGGGCCGCCTTTTTCTTTCGGTGCCAAAGGTTCTACATGCGTCTCACCTTCACGGCCTTGGGGCCTTTGTCGCTCTCTAGGACCTCAAAGGAGACTTTCTCCCCCTCTTCAAGGCTCTTGTAGCCTTCTGACTCTATGTCGCTGTAGTGGACGAAAACAGATCCCTGTCCATCGTCCCTGTCTATGAACCCGTATCCTTTGCGCGCGTTGAACCAACGCACCGTGCCTTCTATCCTTTTATCTGACATCTGCAAAAAACCTCCGAAAAGTTAAGCAAGAGCAAATTATATACCCGGCCGGACAGGTATTGCAAGCACCCGAGTTCGCTCACAAAAAATCTAACCCAAATGGGTTCGTTCGCTCAAAATAGAATTCTAACCATGAGCC
>JBMFOM010000144.1:0-3375 GCA_049969615.1 Caldifarciminota bacterium | reverse complement strand
GGGATTTGAGGCTGAGAAGGCCGATGGCAAGCAGTATGTCATCGTAAACGGCGAGGAATGGGGGCCGTATGAGGATGTTGCGGTTGCTGGATTTGCCTCCGATGGTTCTTTTGTCTTTTACACGGCCACCAGAACCAAGCCCTCCTACTATAGGGTTGACAGGGTAAAAGCCTCTATCTCCTTTGAAAAACCTATCCGCAGGATAGCCGTCCTCCGGTTTGACGCTGTCGGCAAGGTACCTGAGAGCAACGAGAGGGTCGTGGAGGACAAGCTCATAGCGGCTTTGG
Source organism: Caldifarciminota bacterium (assembly GCA_049969615.1). Taxonomy (GTDB): domain Bacteria; phylum Hydrothermota; class Hydrothermia; order JBDRYB01; family JBDRYB01; genus JBDRYB01. The sequence goes on along the minus strand of JBMFOM010000144.1, from coordinate 3,088 downwards.
TCGGCCAGGGGGGACTTAGGGTGCTTGAGAGGAGCCAGATTGAGAAGGTCTTGGAGGAACAGGAATTCAGCTGGTTCGGAACGGTTGATCAGAAGACAGCGGTTAATCTGGGCAAACTGCTTGGGGTTGAGTATGTGGTTTTCGGATCCCTCACCGGAGAACCGAATAGGTTTTCCATAAACGCGAGACTGGTGAGCGTGGAGACGGGCGAGGTCATAATGGCCACTGAGAGCAGTAGCGATGGCACGGATGCCGGTATAAGGAAGGCCTGCACGAGCATAGCCACACAAATAACGGGTTCCATCGGCCAGTGAATTCCCCACACCCGAGGGCACGCGTCCCTACTTAAACCATTCCTTCCTTTTCTTCTCAAGCTCCTCTTTGGCCTTTTTCTTCTGCTTATCGGCTTCCTCTTTGGCTTTCTTCTTTGCCCTCTCGGCTTCCTCCTGAGCCTTCTGTTTTGCTTTTTCCTTGCCCTTCTCAAGCTCCTGGCCGACCCGTTCCTCTATCTGGCCGCCAACATCCGCGCCCGTGATCTTGATATCCGGTGAATCCATTGTCCCGCCAACCTTCAGGTAGAATGTTGCTTTCTGCATGTTCGGGATCAAGAGGTTTGAGAGTCGGGGTGCTAGGGTCTTTACCTTTGTGAGGTCAACATCCACGGTCAGGTCAAGGTCAAGCTCTTTCTGGAAAGAGGACCTGCCGACGAAGGCCAGGCCGACATTCTCGGAAGCAAATGTCAGATTTCTGCAGTTGACCCAACCGTCCTTGACCAGGAAACTAACATCTCCGCTCTTGTAGCTGTATGTCCCTAGAGAGGCTATTCCGGTGAATTCTGCAAGGTTTTTCATTAGGGGAGAGCCGTGAGCCGCGCCACCAGATGACCAAACCCTTCCCTCCAGGCTCATGGTTGCGAGGGGATCTGGGGCCTGGAATCCGCCGGAGACCGCGAAGGACGCCTTGCCCGTTAATCTCGCACCAACCGGATCGTGCTTCTTGCAGAACTCCGCTAGGTCAAAACCGGAGAGGGTTATATCCAGATTGACTGTCTGGGGCCTCGCGTTGGATATGCTCGCCCTGCCTGAGAGCGTGCCCCCGTATAATGAAGCGCGCAATCCCTCGCCAGACAGCCCATTCTCATCAGAGACCACGCTCACCTGTAGGTTGCGTATCTCCTCCCCCTTGATGCCTATCCAGTCCGCATAGAAATCTAGCCTGCCTTTTGGGATGAGGTCAGGCGTGAAATCGCCACCGCCACCGCCACCGCCCTTTGGTAGGAGCGCGTCCAGATCAATCCTCTGAGCCCTCACCAGGAAATACCCTTCCTTCCGAGCGGTATAAGCAGTGCCTGATGCGGAGAGGGTCAGGAACGATGATGTTATATTTAGGCGATTCACCCTGGTTGAGTCCGGCGAATATACCGCTTCAAGTTCCACCAAGTCAATCCGGTCCGGAAGGTCTTTTGTCTTGAGGCCCTTGACCGTGACCGTTGCCTTCACAGAAGGGACCTCCGGAGTGCCGGATGAACTGAAGACGAAACTGGTTTTCCCGCTTATATCGGGTAGAAAATCCTCAAGCCACAGATCCCCTTGGCCCCTGATGAAATAGCTGATCCTTGGATTCAAGATAACGGTTCCCTCCACTGAACCCTTTGTCCTCCCGGATGACGCGACAACATCAAGGTTGACCCTGTCCCCCGCGAGTCCGAGCTTGAGCCTGTAGAAGCTGACCGGTTCAGGTGCGAGCTCAGTTTTGACAGAGAGTCCAGAGGCATCCAGACTGCCCCACGCGCCAACCAATTTTGTCAGGGTGTCTTTCCTGAATAGTTCAACCCGGAGGCTGTCTATTCTTATCTCGCCCTTCAGTGCGACTTCACCGGACAGGCCTTCCGCGTCAAAGACCTGCGCGGGAAGAATTATTGTGTATGAGGAGGAATCCGCCGATATACCCCTTGCCGAGAGGGCGAATCGCGCGCCCATCCTGTCCAGAGAGACCTTTGATTCCCCGATGGATAACGAATCACTCTGCTGATCATAAAAACCAGCCAGCTCCCACGAGAGCTGCTTGTTAACCAGGCCTGGCGCGAGAACCAGGCCCTTTGCTTTGCCTTTGGACTTCAACCCTACTTCGGTTTTCTTTGATACCGAGGCTGAGAGGGCCATGTTTATCTCTGAGAGCGCCAGGGTTGTCTCCCTTTGTGCTGAAAGTATGGTGAGGGAACCGTTTTTGACCTTCAGACCACCCATCTCAAGCGCAAAAGGCAGTTCTTCCTTTGTTTTTTCCTTTCTGGTTTTCTTTTCAGGCTTCAGAGGCTCCATAACAAAGGTTATTTCAGGATCCTCAAGCTCTATTCCGCCCACCGAGACCTGGCCCCAGAGCAATGGCAGTATTCGCAGGTTCAGCTTTGCTTTTTTAACTTTTGCCAAGGGTGGGTCGCTCTCTCTTTCGCCCGCGACAAAAACGCTGTCTATGTTGATGCCTATGCCAGTGAAACCTATGCCCAGGTTTGCCCTTCCTATCTCAACTTTCCTGTTTAGCTCCCGTGATGCCCTAGCCGAAACCATCCGTGCAACAGAAACGGGATTCACGATTGCCCGGATGTAAATGAATCCACCCACGCACATGAGGAGAAGCACACCAACGACAACACATATTGCTATGATCCTCTTCCTTTTCATAGGAAGAAATTATAACCCACTTCCCGCGCAGGATCATGTATAAGACCTCTGATAAGGTAGCAATAACTTGTTGGTTTGGGCCAGGAGCACCTTGTCCAAGGGAACAGGGTTATAAGAGAGACCCCCTGAAAAATCCTGCCAAGAGGGCATTTTCCTCTGGGCTATCCATTAGCTATGATGAGGCTCCAGGATATGGACCAAGGACAAACCGGAATTTTTCAGGGGTTTCAATAAGGCAAGTCCCCGATCCTGCCTCGCTAAGTCCTAGAACCATCAGCGCTTTCGCCGAACTCGTTGATGAACAAAGACTTAGGAGGGGTTGAAAGTGTGCCGGGTGAGAGAAAACCGCGCTTGTTCGGTTTGCCCTGATGAGCTTATAATTTTCAAACCAACGGAGGTTAAAGAGATGC
>JBMFOM010000143.1:0-3393 GCA_049969615.1 Caldifarciminota bacterium | reverse complement strand
AGGACCATGAGGAACATCCTTGCCAGGGAGACCTATGTGGGCACATATCACTTCAGGAAAAAGGTGGCAACCGAGCCGAAAAGGCCCACCAAGAAACTCAGGAAGGCCAGGTCAGGAACATTAACGCGGACAAGCTGATTGATTACATAGAGGGACACCCTGAGAGCGAGCAAGGCTTTGATCCCCAGTCCAAAAAGGAGGCCCTGCGCAAGATCCAGGCCCAGAAGGATAAGCTCTACCTGCTCTTACTGGAGGAGGGTATAAGGGTTCCTGATTTGAAGGAGAGGATACGGGCTGAATACGAGGATCTCACTGAGAGGGAGGCTATTCTTACGCGTGAGATTGAGGCTTTTGAGAGGAATGAGGCCGAAAGGCTCAGCCTCAAGGAAAGGATGATCTCCGCGATTGAATACGCCTGGGAGCTTGGCCAGGCCACGGAATACCTGAGCCAAGATGAACGCGGTGAGATAATGTCCCTTCTCCTGGACGAGGTTCTCCTTGAGGACAAGGGGGATCATGGGTAGTCCAGCTAAAAGGTGCCATGCCCTGTTCAGGGGAAGGCTCCGAGGGCCATAGAGTCCCCTGCGATGGCCCAGATGCCAGGGTCTCTGGTATTAGCTTTGACAGGTGGGGGTCAAGCCATGTGTTTGCCCCTACAAAAACAGACACGGTCAGGCCATTACAATCTTACCATCACCCTCCACTCAACTCCCCTGAGCCGGAACCTTCTCTCCTCCCTGAAACCCTTCCGTTCGTATAGCCGGCCCGCTGGGTTCACCGCTTCAACCTCCAGCTGAATCCTCTCGCCCGGCAATACCTTGCAAGTCTCATCAAGAAGCGTCCCACCAAGGCCTTTTCCGGCGCAGTCTGTTCTCGTGCCTATGAAAAGGAGTCGCCAACACGGCTTCCTGGGTGCGGACAATATTCCCTGATAGATATTTATAAGCCAGAACCACGTCGCCCTCGTAGGGCCGAGCTCTCCGGCCGATGCGACCGCCGCGGAAAGCAAGGGGCGTGGCCCTGCCATAAAGTCAGAGCCTATTAACGTGGTCGCAGAGAGGAGTGTCCCGTTATCTTCCAGTCCGATAATCTTCACGGGTTTCCCAGAAAGGAAAAGCCCGTGAAGGACACGAAAGAATCCCGCGAGGTCTCGCGGTTTCAGATTGTAGGTTTTCATTAGAGAAGTATCCTTCCCGAACGCGTCCGCGTAGAGCTCGGATAACCTTATCGTGTCTTTATGATCCAGGTTGACCAGTTTCATTCAAGGCCGAGTTTCCGAAGTATGCCCGTCGTGGAATATCCCTCAAGGTAAGGCACTACGATAACCCTGCCCCCCCTTGATTTAACGAGCTCAGCGCCGACTATCTCGTCCTCCCTCCAGTCCCCTCCCTTGACCAGGATATCCGGCTTCAAGGCTTTTATCAATTCCAGTGGCGTGTCTTCGGAAAAGGGAATGACATGGTTGACATGGCGTATAGCTGAGAGGACCTCGGCCCTCGCCTCCAAAGGATTTATCGGCCTGCCTGGCCCTTTCAGCCTCCTGATCGAATCGTCGGTGTTTAGCCCGACCAGGAGGACATCACCCAGGCTTCTGGCAGATTTGAGAAGGTGAATGTGGCCCGGGTGGATTATGTCAAAACAGCCATTGGTAAAAACAACGATCTTGCCCTGATTTCTCATGTCCTCCGAAAGGAAAGCGGCTTGTTCCCAGGAGAGGATCAAGGTTCCCTCCTCAGGGCGAAATAAAGGAGCGCCACTGCCAGGTCCCGAAGATCAAGCCTGCCGTCCATGTTGGGATCGGTTGATTCCAGTGTTCCCTGTGTCTGGTGGATCTGGTATGCGGTTTTCAGAAAAGCGAACATCGCCTCCGCTGGAATATCCTCAAGCCTTGGGTGCCATTCAAACACATCCCTTTCTCCCATTATGCATATACATTCCTCGCATGTGGGAACCTGGTTGTCCTTTGAACGGAGAATGTGCAGAAGCCTCTGATCGGCCCCGGCCCTCTGGGGCGGTATGACTGGCCATGGCTTTATTCCATCGGTTCTCCCGCAATAGACGCAATTTTTCGCCTGGCCGAAAACGATCTCATCCTCCCTGATCATCCTCTGCCATTGAATGGGTAGCCTCACAAAGGAATCCAGATCATCACCCTCAAGGCCGCGGACATACCTGCCGTAGAGGAGATAAATGAGCTCTCTTATGTTCCGGGGCGTCATCCCGGTTTTATGAGGAATAGAACCTGGTCGTATTCAACGGGTTTGGCGTTCTCCGCGAGAATCTTCACCACCTCGCCGTCCACATCGGATTCTATCTCATTCATAACCTTCATGGCCTCAACGATGCAGAGAACTTGGCCCTTGTGCACCCTTTTACCCACATCAGTGAATGGTTCAGCACCAGGAGCAGGCGCTCGGTAGAATGTCCCGATAATGGGGGAACGGATGGCGTGAAGCCCTGGAGGGACTTCTTCCTGGGCTGGTTCAGCGCCAGGTTTTTCGGCAGGCTCGGCCACGGTGGCAACCGGGGTTGTTGGTGGGGCCGTGGGAACAGCCGCTGGCGTGGCGATGACCTGGGCTGGAGCCTGAGCCTTGGGTTTGGAGAGATATACCCTGAAGTCCTTTGTTTCTATCTCTACCTCGGCAATCCCGGAGGATTCCAAGAGGCTCACCAATTCCCGGAGAAGTTCGGTTCCCAGTTTCAATTTAAACCCTCTCTATGTAACGATCATCCCTGGTGTCAACGCGAACAGTGTCGCCCACCTCTATGAAAAGCGGCACCTGGATGACCAGACCCGTTTCCAGCTTGGCTGGCTTTGAGCCGCCAGAAGCGGTGTCGCCCTTGACGCCTGGCGTTGTCTCCGTGACGACCAGCTCAACGAAGTTGGGCGGTTCAACGCTTGCGGGCGCTCCGTCTATGTAGAGAAGCGTGACCTCCGTTCCCTCTTTTATGTATGGCCTGATGGATTCCATGACCTCGTGGGGGAAAGTGACCTCTTCGTATGTCTCGTTGTTGAAGAAAACCATATCCTCGCCAGTCGTGTAGGAATACGTTCCCGGAAAACGTTCCACCCTGAGCTCTTCAAATTCGTCCGATTCCCTGACAGTAGCTTCCCTGACAGCACCCGTGAGCAGGTTGCGCATTTTAACTGTCATGGTGGCTCCGCCCCTACCCTTGTGCGTGTGCTTGAACGAAACTACTATCCAGGTCTCACCCTGCCATCTTATGGCCATCCCGGTTCTTATCTCAGGCATACTGAGATTTTAAGCCAGGGTTTTGAGCTCTTGCAACTCCCATTTCTCCCCGTGATCCTTTCCCCGGCTGGCCTCTACCTGGCCCCTGATTGACCACTTGCCTTATTCTCTGGGTATGTAGGAGAGGACCAGAAGGATA
>JBMFOM010000142.1:0-3437 GCA_049969615.1 Caldifarciminota bacterium | reverse complement strand
TCAGTTTCTGTTGCCCCTATGGATCAATCCGCAAGCGCTGCCTGGGCCCCCAACGAGGAAAGCCCTGCCCTTAGCCCTACAAGCCCAGTTCCGAATGTGAACCTGTTGTGTAGCACTGTTGCCAGTGAGGAGCACGCTGATGCCACTCTGCTATTCAGGGTCATGAGCGCTCCGGGTGGCTTCATCGTGTCTTCGGACGCCGAAAGGCAGATTGCGTTCTACACGCCGGATGGGCGGTTGGCGCTTTCTGCGCCTATTAGAAAGGGCATTAACAAGGTATCGCTCCAATCCGGCCTCTATCTCTGGCAGGCAGGGCCATACAAGGGCAAGGCAGTGGTAAGATGAAACCCGCGGGCCAGCTCCGGATCCCACGCACCTCCTGTTTTACCGGAGCTGGCCCGATTCTTAAGAACAAAACCCGAATGAGTTATCAGAGATGTTGAGTCTTTTTATAAGCGTGAATATGCTGGTCTCGCAGGCCCTCTTCGCGAGGACATATGGCGTTAGTAGTTATGTGTATTACGGCGTTGAGGGATTGCAGACATCAGATGGCGGATACATAATATCGGGATACTCAAACCAGCCCGGAGCCGGCGATTGGGACCTGCTTCTTCTCAAGCTGAATTCCGACGGAACCGTGAATTGGGCGGAGCTCTTTGGCGGCTCCAACGATGACGCGGCAAAATCCCTGCTCATAGGCGCCGACGGCTATTATGTGATGGCTGGTCATACTCTGAGCTATGGCAGTGGAGACTATGACCTTTTCGTTCTCAAAACCTCATCCAGTGGCTCTCTCCAGTGGGCAAGGGCCATAGGGGGATCGGGCCGTGATAGAGCCTACTCTGTAGTCCAGAACTCTGGTGGAAGTTATGCGGTGGCAGGGTGGTGCATTGTCTCAAACGGACAGGGGTGCCTCCTTGTCCTCAACTCATCCGGCGGCCTCCAGTGGGCAAAACATTATGGAGGTTCAAATGCAGATGCGTTTTTCAGCGTCATCAATACCACCAATAGCGGTTACGCTGTAGTAGGAGAGACGAACAGCGCTGGAGCAGGGAGCAGGGATGTCCTGGTGATGAAGATGTCCTCTGATGGTTCGGTCCAGTGGGCAAAGGCCTATGGGAGGTCATATGAGGATATTGGGCTGTCAATCATAAACACGGCCGATGGTGGCTATGCTGTAGCCGGATCCGGGTATGCGCTCGTGAATTCCTCTTCTTTCGGCGATCTGCTCGTCATAAAGCTCAACTCAGACGGAAGCGTGAACTGGGCGAGGGCTGTTGATTGGGGCTACACAGTTGATACAGCCGTATCCATTGTCCAACTCTCTGACGGGGGCTTTCTGGTCTCGGGAAAAACAAGCGCCGGTGCTGGCTACCGGGACATCGTCCTCCTGAGATTCTCTTCTGACGGAACCCTTCAGTGGTCATCAACCATAGGCGCATCGGGCTGGGACTCTTGGTATGAATGGGACGGAACTCGCGTCATTTCTACGGCTGGCGATGGCAGATACCTCATAACGGGAAACACCAACAGCTCAGGGCCTGGTTCCCAGAACATACTGTTCTTCAAAATAGGCTCTGATGGTTCTTATACGGGCTGTCTGATCTCAAGGTCCCCCACTGTTGCAAACGTATCCTTAACCACAACAAACCTTTCCTGGTCTGCCAACGATTGGTCTCCAACGGTTACGAACCTAAGCCTTAGCCCATCAAGCCCAAATGTGAGCACTGGCAACTTCTGCTCCCCGGTGTATTCTGAGGTTGAGGAATTAGGTGGCACTGCCCCCCCAAGAATAACCTGTCGCGCGAGCCGCACCGGACTTATCTTCACCTGTAATGACGATGCTATGGTGCTAAACATCTATTCCTATGAGGGGAGACTGATCTATGCGAAGGAGCTTAAAAAGGGCCAGAACCGGATAACGCTCGGCCAGGGGGTCTATATCTGGCAGGCAGGGCCATACAAGGGCAAGGCAGTGGTAAGATAATCCCCCCAGCCAACCCTGGCCATATTTGCACCCCTTCGACTTTATCAGGGGTCTCATAGCTTTCTAGTAGACTCGGAATGATTTACGGGGCGCCGCTCGCGCGGTTATCCCTTCTTCCTAACCCTGATCCTCAGACCCTTGACCTCCTTTACGATAATGGAATCGCCCGCAGATATGTCCTCCGCGGCCTCCGCGAGCCACCTCTCTCCGTGGACGAATACCTGGCCCTTCCCTCCGGCCTTTATGTCCTCAAGCGCCTCGCCCTCCTCTCCTACCAGGCCTTCCTTGCCGGTGGTGGGTTTCCAGAGTTGGGCCCGCAGGGCCTTGCTTATGACGAAGATGAACAGCAGAAGGGTGAGGATGATCACAACCGCTATGGAGAGCCAGCTTATCCTTAAATAGGGAACATTTATATCAAAGAGCATGATCGATCCCAAGAGCAGGGAAAGGACCCCGCCTGTTCCGAGTATCCCGTGCGAGGTTATCTTTACCTCCGCGAGCATGAGGCCTACCCCGAGGATGATGAGCAGAACGCCAGCGTAGTTCACGGGAAGGGTCTGGAAGGAGTAAAAAGCGAGAATGAGGGAGACCGCACCCGTGACCCCTGGGAATATGCCGCCTGGGTGCGCGAGCTCAAACAGGAGGCCGTAGAGGCCTATCATCAGGAGGATGTATGCGATATTGGGGTTGGCGAGGAGGGCTAAGAGGGAATCCCTGAAGCTCATTCCCCTCTTGACCACACGGGCGTCCGAGAGCTCAAGATTTTTGCCCCTCGCGGGCCTGCCATCAAGGGCCTTGAGCAATTCCTCCGGACTATCGGCAACTAGGTTGGCTATCCCCGCGGAAACCGCGCTGTCCGCCGATAAAGAAACGGACTGCCGAACAAACCTCTCTGCCCATTCGGTTGGCCTTCCTGTTCTGGCGTAAAGGGAAGCCAGATAAGCAACAGCGTCGTTGGTGACCTTCTCAAGCATCACTGAGTCAGGCTTCTCACCCATTGAGACCGGATGCGCGGCGCCAATATTGGTTCCGGGGGCCATTGCGACTAGATCAGCGGCCGCGGCGATGAAAACCCCAGCTGATGCGCACCTTCCGCCCTGTGGATGAACATAAACGCAAATGGGAACATCCGAGGCTATCTCCTCCTTGATTATGGTTCTCATGGATTCGTCAAGGCCTCCAGGGGTGTCCATGGTTATCAGGATGAGATCGGCGCGCTCCTGGTTTGCCTTCCTTATCTCCCTGGCGAGGTATTCCGCGACCGGCGGGGAAATTGCCCCGGAGACCGTGAGCTGGACCACAGTGGCCGAGAAAATTGCAGGACAAAGGATCACGAGCAAATTATAACCCATCTCCTGCGCAGAATCATGTAAGCGAGTTCGCTCACAAAAAATCTAACCCAAATGGGTTCGTTCGCTCAAAATAGAATTCTAACCATGAGCCACAGGAA
>JBMFOM010000141.1:0-3496 GCA_049969615.1 Caldifarciminota bacterium | reverse complement strand
ATAGTCCGCGTATGTGAATAGGTCTCGCTGAGAACCCCCTCTGAACATGGTGCCAATTTCCCGGCCTTTATTCCTCTTAAGTCCTTACCTATCAATGACTTACGAAAAATGAGGTGTCAAAGTTGGGTTTAATGGAACCCTTCGGCACGATCCTGAGACCATGAGACCCCAATAAGACTCCCTCAGGCTCCGGGGAGCGAGACGGTTAGGGAAATATCAGCCTGTCCCGGCTATACTGGATCATGCTCCAAAAAGAAGTTCAGCTATCTTTTAGCCAAAAAGCGCATCAAGCCTTTTGTTCCCCCCTTGAACGAATAGGCCTCGTAGCCCATCCTCCGAAGGACCCTCGCCGCATCAAGGCTCTTCAGCGATTGGTCGCAATAAAGGACATAGGCCCTCCCCTTCTTTATCGGGAAGAGTCCCGTCTCCAGCTCCTCGTAGCCCGCGAGCAGGGCGCCCTCCGGGTGCCAAGCCTGGTATTTGGAGATATCCCTGAGATCAACCAACAGTGCGCCCTCCGGTATGTGATCTATCTCAACATCCCCAGCGTCCTCCGGCCGCGCGGGGAGCCGGATGATCTCAAGGGCCGATAGGGCTTCTTCAACAAGGCTCATATCCAGAACCTTCATCTGCGCTTCAAGCCTCGTCGGGTCTGAGCTCGTGACAGGGTGGCCGCCAGCGAGATCGCAGTATTCCCTGAGGCCCTCTGATATGCTGTAAGTTCCTGCTTTTCTCGCCAGTTCTATTATTTCTTCTTTATCCAGGCCTATGAGAGGTCTTATCATAGGAACCGTTGCCCCTGTCTCAAGCGCGACCAGATTTGAAAGCGTCTGGGACGAGACCTGGCCCAGCGATTCGCCCGTGATCACCGCGGGGTAGTTCTTTCTCCTGACTATTTCCCAAGCTACCATGTAAAAGCATCTCTTGAGCACCATGTTCCAGTATGAGCGGTTGACCTGTTCCTTTATTTCCTTTATAATTCTGGAAAAATCAATGGTGTAGAGGAGTCCATCAGTGATGCCCGCCCATTCCTCTACCAGAAACGACGCGCCCTGCTTTGCCCTCCTCTCATGCTCCGGACCACCTATATTGAGGAAGAGAAAGTCCACCGGCGAACCCCTTTTCAGCATCATCCAAGCCGCGACCGAAGAGTCAAAGCCGCCAGAGTAGAGAACAAGAACCCTCTTGCCAGTGCCGACCGGCAATCCTCCAGGTCCTTTGGTTCTTTCAGTGAAAAACCATGCCTCCGCGCCCTCTATTTCCAGATAGCAGGTTATCTCCGGGTGATCCAGGTCAACTCCGGCCGAGCGCGGCATGAGCCGAGCGCCCAGTTCATTTTCAATATCCTTTGAGGAAAACGGGTGAGAACCGCGCCTGCGCGCCCTGACGGCGAATTTCTTTGAGGATACTTTGTCCCCGAATATTTTTTCCCCGTGGTCTATGATATCCGCCAATGACTCAAAACCCCTCTTTTCGGCCGCGGAAAAGGAGCTCACGCCGAAGCACCTTGAGATGGCGAGGCCAGCCCTGGGGTCATCCGATTCCAGATAGGCTCTTGACCAGTCAACCGTGAGCTTGTAAAAGATACCCTTCCTGGCAAGTCCTGCCCTGAGGTTCTCCTCCAGTTGAGCGAGAAATCTTTTCCTGACCTGCCGGGACTTGAGCACAAGCTCTCCATAGCGGATCAGATAAACCACGCTGAGATTATAATCCGGATTTTGTGGCGGGTTCCAAGCATTGAACTGAAACCCCGGTTTGTCGTTCATCCCTAGTGGCGGAATTTTTCAAGGCACCTCTTATAACCCTGTTCTCTTGGAGAGAGTGGTCCTCGCTCAAACCAGTAATTACACTACTTTATCAGAAGTTTCAAATCATCAAGGATCAGCCTGCATGACATTGTTCATCCTAATCTCTGGAACAAGGCATTGTAAGATCCGGGATACCTGATAACCGCAAAAGATTGAGGATTTTAGCGCAGATTCGTGCAGCTCCCCAGATACTTGATCCTGCACAGGAAGTGGGTTATATTTTGTCTCTATGAGAAAGGTTATTACGCTTACGCTTTTGAGCATGAGCCTCACTGCCTGTCACAAGACCGAACCAGCCGATACTGGTATGGTCCTGGCTTACATATTCCACATGTCAAGTAGCCTGGACGAGATAGATGTCTTCATTTACTCGGATCCAATGGCAGATCCCTCGCGATGCAGGGCCTATCTTAACGACTGGCAGATACCAGGAGAATGGTTCAGAAACACATATGGAGCGGTTTATCTTGGTGTTCTTGTTACGGGTCTTGACCTCCAGCCCGGCTACATAGCTCAGATGGATGTTGAGTCCGATGTGGGGAGCTCTGAGGGAACCCTAAACATGCCCCATACGTTTTCCTTTGTCTCACATTCCGATTCGGACACGGTGGCGATTGCTGACCTTACGGTTGCCTGGACCAGGGCCCAGGGCGCGGATTTCTACGACTTCTGGGTCGGCATAACCGGCTATACCCCCTCCGGAACCGAACTTGGCGAGCGCTACATCTATTTCTTCACGAAGGACACTTCTTACACCCTGCCCAGGGACTCCATAGTTTTCCCCGGCAACTATGGCTACTCCAAGATCCTCTTTGATATAGACCCTTGCGCTGGAGTAATGCCGGAGCCGGGTGCGAGGGCAAACATGACCGGTGAGCTTAAGGGCAATTTTTACCTGATAAACACTACATCCCCGACCCTATTTCTCTATGCTGGGACCCCTGCCCAATCTCAGTCTCAAGGTTTTGCGCAGAAGGAATCCTTTCAGAAAAGAGCAGAGGAGGCCTTGGGGCTAAGGTAGTTGTTGATGTGTGCGATCACTCGGTAAGCTGCTCATCACCGGCTACAACACGGCAAGCAGCATTCATCCCTCCGCGGCCACGGATATATATTGACAATCCGGGCCAATACTCAGGTGGTTGGTGGAGTGAGCTTTCCCGATTTGGTTAGCGCTACCTGAGCTTCACGACCCTCCCCTTGAGCATTCTGGTCCCTGTTTCCAGCACCAGATAATAGACCCCCGGCCCCAGGTTTTCGCCGAAAATTGCCGTGTTTCTGCCAGCCGCGGCTGTGCCGGATAGAGGCGTCTCCACAAGCCTGCCGGAGATGTCGTAAACCATGAGGGAAACGCGCCCCATCTCGGGCAGGAAGAAGGAGACCTCGCAGGTCGTCCTGAACGGGTTGGATGAGAATCTTAGACCCTGCCATCCCTTGCCAGCAGTTTCCCCAACAGACCAGCCGTTCACGACAGGAAGGATAAGTGCCGATGGATATGAAGCGTTATGATATATCGTATTGTGCGCTATCAGCGTATCGGTTTCCTTTCCGGGCGCCTCAGGCACATTTGGGTTTGCCCTGAAACGGGGCCAGTTTGAGCTGGATACAGCCAGGCCCGAGTTCGCTCACAAAAAATCTAACCCAAATGGGTTCGTTCGCTCAAAATAGAATTCTAACCATGAGCCACAGGA
>JBMFOM010000140.1:0-3501 GCA_049969615.1 Caldifarciminota bacterium | reverse complement strand
ATTGCAGGCCTGGCCTGGTGGGCCCAGGGCCGGCACGACGCGGCAAACACGGGCCGCGTGTATGGACACGGAGACTTTCCGGCGGGGAGCTTTACCATCAAAGGGTATGATCTTCCCTATGGAGGCCGCTACGGATTGGCCGCAGGTGAGGTGACCGGAGACGGACAGACTGAGATCGTAACCGTCTTCAATGGCACGGTGGCTTTGTATGCGCCAGATGGAACCTTACGGCTTTCATTCACTTTCCCGGGTTATGAGGGTTTTGGAGGCACCTCCCCTGCCATCGTTGATTTCCGTTTGAGAGAGGACCCGGCTGGTATTCATATCCCGGATGTGGCTGGGGTTCTGAGATACGGTGGCGTGAGCTTAGTGTATATCTGGCCACCACACGATCCAGAACTTTGGAGAGGTTTGCATTATAGTGATCTTCTCTCCGGCATAAGACTGGCCGATCTTGACGGGGATAAGATACCTGAGATGATCGCGGTGGGAACCAGGAAGGTAGTAGCCTTCAAATATGACCCAGGGCAAGACGCCATCTCAGAATTATGGGCAACAACCTTTTCGCCCATAGCCTCCTCTACATATGTCCCTCCTGCCGTAGGTGATGTGAACGGTGATGGGAACCCGGAGATAGTCACCGCGGGCATAGGTCCGAATAACCAATATGCTTGTGTTTATCTTTACGACCTTACGGGTTCTCAGGTCTGGGCCTCCATGATAAGTGGATACCACGAAAAATATCCTTACTCCGTAAGCTCACCCACGCTCATAAATCTGGATCAGGACCCTCAGCTTGAGATAGTTTTCCTCTTGGAAACCAATCCGGATGATAAGGAGGAAACTGCGCCCGGAAAGAGACACCTCTATCTCGTCGCTTACGACCATAATGGAACCCAGCTGGATATTGAGAAAGTGGGGTTTTTCCCAATACAGCCTGCCTATCCTTCTGCTGATCCCCCCAGAGAGGTAGCTACGGGCGATATAAACAGCGATGGCTCGCCGGATATTGTGCTAACGTCGACCCAGACCGTCCACGCGTATCAATATGCCGGAGGTTTTATCCCACTCTGGACATACGATTACGGCTTCGGCCCCAACAGCACAAAACCCACCTCTGCTCCGGTGCTAGCCGATCTGGACAACGATAGTGACCTGGATGTTCTTTGTAGCCTGGGACACGAGGCCAACCCGAACTATGTCTATCTCTATATCTTGGATGGAGCAACAGGTGCCTTGCGCACCCGATATACCCTGCAGTCTCAAACAGGTGAAAACGGCTATGAGCTTCCTCTAACCATGGTTTCAGATGTGGATGACGACTCCAACCTGGAGATATGCGCCATCTATTGCCGTCGGCAGGGCGTTTGCTTGGCGGTCATAGACGGCCGGCACATAGATGACAAGGCCTGGGGCGTCGTCCCCATGAGCAATTATAACCCCGTGCCCCAGCAATCCTGGCAGGCCCGTTTCTACGACGCCAGCACCATGCCACCGAACAGCGCGATAGACAGGGGCTATGGCATAGACCCGAACCTGGTTTCGGATACGATGGTGGCCGTGGGGGAATTCGGTATTTCCTCCACCCCTCAAGCCCCCATGCCTCCGTTTTCCTATTATTCCAGGGATAAAGGCGCGAGCTGGAACATCTCTGTCCTGACAGACCCCTACCCGATTGATGGCTCTTTGTATATGGGCTGGGAATACCACCTCTATGGCGTCCACCTGACCAAGTGTATGGGAATGGGCGGGACCGGACTGGACGGGGTCGCGGTGGGGTGGGCCCTCGCGAGGAAGTATCAATTCCAGTCCGGCGAACGTCCCTTCTGGTATGGCTGTATCCTGGTGACCAATGATGGTGGCACAACCTGGCAGGACAAGACAGGCGACCTCCTGGGGGTGACAAACCCCGTGCTCCTGCCTCATGCCCCTCTCACTGACGCGGTAATCGTCACCGATGGAACGGATCACAAAGCCTGGATCGTGGGTTTCGCAAACCAGGTAATAACAGGCAGCCTGTCCCCGGGTGGTCTTGGATATGTTAACCCACCACCCCCATGTGCAAAAGCTCCTGTAGCTGACCTCTATGGTGTCCACGCTTACTATCCTTATCCTGGTACGGTCAAGAATTTCACCTGGGTGACAGGGCGGTGTTGGGATGGCGGATACATAGACTGGGGTTACGAGGTAAGTCCCTGGAGCATGGCTTGGGGGTAATCCTCCTCACTGCTCAGACACAACAGCGGCGTTCTTTGATGCTATCTACGACCTTTGGGACCAGGGAGCTCAGATGCCTTCTTTGCCAGGATATTCTCACTACTGGAACGAGGCGGGGATAACAGACTCGGTCTTTGCTGTGGGCATTTCAAAGATAGGGCCAACCCTGAGACATGGTCTTATCTGGGGAACAACGGACAGGATGGCCTCTTACGAACAGAGAACCTACCAGGACAACAGAGCTTTCTACGACATCTCCACCCTGGAATATCCGGCCCTGAGGCGCTATGTCTTCGGCGAGGGGCCCATAAGATACTGGGATGTGGAAATATACGAAAGAGGATCAGCTTCTGCCGGATGAGGGAGGTAATATTACCATACAAAACGACCCCGGCGACCCAAACCCGCCTGGAAGGGTCATTTACGGTTCAGCAGATAACGACGGCCTCGCGGTGGGGTGCATCCCTGCCTTCGGCATACCCACAATCTGGATAAAGAACTCATATGGCCCGATAGCAACTCCTCCCCTTCAGCCCATCCCCTTTGGCCCCCCTGAAATATACTGGTGCCGTTCCCAGAACAACGGCTCTGTTGCCTGGGTCGTCTGGAACCACAGCACAGAACCAACGGTCAGGGATTACAGGATAAGGGTCTATCCCGCGGGCAAGACCTCCACGGATTTCAGCTCCCCCCTCACCTTCAATGTTGAAACCTTCGTGAACACCACCTCTGATTCCGGCCACTGGGACGCTGTTGGCGTGAAAGCCGTGGATTACTGGGGAACCGAGTCAAAGGCCTCGGACGAGCTCGGTGACACCTCCCTTTTCTACCACCCCGGCCCGGCCGCTGTCTCCGACACCCTCGCGCTTTTCCCATCATCCACCAAGAAAATAGCGGTTGACAAGGACGGTGTCCAGCACCTGGTCTATGCCTCACGATCCCTTGATGACGGCAAGTATCACATCTACCACATCCAGAAGCTCCCCGGCAAAGCTTGGTCTGGCCCCTCTGACTTGGGCACGGGTTACGCGCCCTCCCTGGCCCTGGGCGAGGACAGCCTCACCCTTCATCTGGCATACACGGATGTGGTTGGCATGACCACTGACCTGTATTACAGGACCAGGGAGCCGGGCGCTGGCTGGGGAGCCAGGTCAAAACTCCTTAAGGTGACTCCAGGTTCTGGATACATAGGCATAGGAGCGCCTGCCATAGATGTAAAGGACTCGGTCATCCACATAGCCTGGAAGTCAGGCATAAAGAAGGGCAACCCCCACAAGAACAACG
>JBMFOM010000139.1:0-3529 GCA_049969615.1 Caldifarciminota bacterium | reverse complement strand
TGGATACTATTGACATAATTGGCAGATAGTGCCTTAAATCTCTTGAAGACTGTAGCAGCTCCTTTGGATAGTAAACCCACCGCAATAGCTCCTAACGCTATATCTGTATAAACATTCCACGCGGTAAGAAATATCAAGATGGCAAGTCCTGAGGCTGCCGCATAGTACAGGTAGCCCTCCGCGATAGCTTTTAACCTACCAGTAATTTCGCCAAAGGTGAATGGCTTGTCTTTCCGAGGAGCATAGCACCATATTGAATACATCCCAGCAGGATTTTTACGGCCCTTCGTGCATTCGCCAGTTTCCCAAGATGCCACAATTCCTTTAATGGAAGGTGGCTCACCTCCTGGTCTGTTTCTGGCAAACCGAGCATCTACAGCGACATCTTCTGGAGATTTACAACCAGGCCGGACAGCCTCACAAACATTCCTATTTTTTAACCTACAAAGGTAAGGTAGCTCTCCAACGAACCTATCCCTATTAAAGTTTGGGTCAGTAAGCTCCTCTGTTGGATCAACACAAGCCATGTATGAAAAGGTCCTGGCCAAAAACTTTTTATTATATTTATGGTCAGGAAGTCCAGTAAGCCAGTAGAAGAGGTCTACCTCAGGGGGATATGTAACATCAACCCAAATCTCTTTACCAAAATTGCCCGTCTCTATGGTTCCAATCCATCCGGTTGGTAGCCTTACCCTCGCGCTTTTTGGAACCCATTTCCACTGCGGAGACTTCACTCCACCAGGGAATATTGTGCCATCTTGATGATCCGTGAGCTTCACCATTGAGGCAGTGATTTGAACCTCTGGCAGGAATGCTTTCTGGATTTTCTCCGCAAGCTCACCCATGGGTCCAGTCGGTCTCATTATATTATCTCCTTCTCCTTCTGATAAGAACGACAGCACTTATTCCTACAACAGCAAGCACGGCAACTCCCGTCCAAATTAGCCAATTCTGAACTGGTTTTTTTGCAGGAGTAAGTGGCCCGACAGGTTGAATTGTTGCATCTTTTGGTTTATCTTCCTTGGCTCCAAGCAAGGTTACAGAATAGCGTTTCATCTACCTACCTCCTTAGGTTTGCTACGAGTAAGGATAACAGCTCCTATCCCTACAGCAGCAAGTATAGCAATCCCTACCCAGACCATCCAGTTCTGACTAGGGGCAGGCACCGCTGGGATTGATGGTTGAGATGGTTGAGTAGGAGTACTTGTTTCATCTTTTGGTTTGTCTTCAGCCGGGGGCTTTTCTCCACCCGGTTTGGGTTTAGGGACCTCATCTTTATAATCTATATACCTTAGATACCTTGAGCAGACTGCGCCTATGCGATACTCAAGTTTTACCAGATGCCATCCTTCTGGGCAAAGGTTAATGACATCATTTTTCCAACCAGCAGCTGTCAATTGACTTCTAGACAAGATGGCTGGATATACATCAAGCTCAGTCCCTTTCTTCATGAAGATAATAGGTTCACCATTCCCACCGCGTAAAGCGACATTGTCGCCGGTAACTACCGCACGAATAAACTTCCCGGGTTCTCCAGCAGCTCCAAGTAGTGTCACAGAATAGCGCTTCACTTGCCTCCCTCCTTACATAACCCTTCAGCTATGGCATGGATCATTTCATAGGTGATATTCTCAGACGGGAAAAGTGGATAGATGTATCTGTGCAAATGGGGCTGTTTCATTAAGGCCGCAATATCGTTGTTATCTAGAGCATAGCAGATAAGGGAATACCAGTCACCTATACTCCATGGGGGCGTGGGAGCTATAACTCCCGCACGGGTCATATAGATACTTCTCCCACGAGCTACCATCCTGTGAGAGAAGTTAATCCTCCCAAACTGCCCGTCAAACGGCCCGTAGGCGAACCTGAACCCTTGCTGATTAGCCAGGGATACAGATGAGCCGTTTTGCTTCACTTCAAGGATGTCAAAGGCTGGACTTGGTGCCTCAACCGGAGGGATATTTGCTGGAAGATCATTAAGACCAATCCTAGTAGGTACTCTGACATCAGAAAAGAACCTTAAGATTGAAAACCCAATCACAAAGCTATCAACACCGAAATAGCAGGTAATATCGCCAGGTTGGTAGACATGGAATATGTTCTCTGATGACACATACTTAGGCATGAAGTTGTAATCAACACTATCCTCTCGGAGAACATATCCACGTATGTAGAGCTGAGGCTGGATTTGATTAGGATCAAACTCTGATAGCCCCGTATTATCAATCCGCAGAACTAGACGAGTATCTGGCTTGACAATCCAGTATAGTGGAACCCACTTTTTCATCATCCTTAGAACCTGAACCTGCGATGAACCAGTTGTGTCGCAAGTGAAAAATTGCAAGGGAACATGGCTAAGAGGATACTGGTTGTTATTAACCTCAAGCGATAGTCCTACCTGATCAGTAGGGACAATTGGGTTGGCTACTAGTCTACTTCCCGTCAATGACCACCAGGGGTTGTTTGCATTTGCGTAGATCGCGTCGCCAGGGACAAAGCAATCACGGAGAAGCATTGGCTCCGTTATGATATACTCAACACGGTCTTGGAGGATTATTATCCTTTCGTCCCCCCGTGGGTTGTACCGAATGACTTTTAACTCTATCTGTTCCATACCTTGCTCCGAGAGAGGTTACTCAGAGGGGAGAACCCCCCTCTGAGTAACCTTTTATTACCACGCTCTAAGCATGGCCGCCTCACGGCAGTTCCTCTAGATCAGCGCCTTCTTCCTAAGGATATCCTTCGCTACAGCAAAGTCTCTAGCGTTGTCATAGACATCCACTAGGATACTCAGGCACATCCAGGCCTCATTAGGGTTAGCTGGACCAACCCCCGATCCAGGGAAAGCAACAGGGCTGGTAACCGTGAAGTTCACAGCTTCAGTATCGCTGACAACCAGCGGCTTCTGGAACTTCGCGTAGGGCGAGGGCTTTATAATCGGCCAAGCATTTATGGCACCCGCGCCTCCAGCCTCTATGAAGTCCACTCCACCCCAAGCATCCGCAACCCTATATGGAGGAGCCGTAACGCGAGATGTAATCTCCACGCTCGGAGTCACAACTGCCATAGATACAGCAGTTATCCACTCCAACTCCCAACCATCAGGGGCAGCTGAATTTGCAGCTCTGAGCGGTTGAGGCTCCAGTGTGAGCCTCCAACCCCAGATTATTGCGTTGAGCTTTAGCCCTATGTTGGTATAGTTGGAGAGCGGAGGAGCAGGAGGCGCCACATTAAAGAATGTGGCCGTATTCAACCCCCTTAGGTTATACAGATCAAGCCTATGGAAGTATGAATACTTGATCCTAGAGAAGTATTTGTCTGTTGGACAAATCTCCTCCGGCACTCCGATTACAGGCATCCCCTGTGCATCCTTAGGTAGACGCGCGATCAGTTCGGCCGGCAATGACACATTGACATTCCGACCTGCATCACGAGCTGTTTCCAGCTCTTCCTTTGGTATGTTTATTCTGGCTCTCAACATACTTCACCTCTCTTTTGGGGAAGGCTTTTTAGTCTCATTCCCCGTTGT
>JBMFOM010000138.1:0-3609 GCA_049969615.1 Caldifarciminota bacterium | reverse complement strand
AATTTGGTTTTGCAAGCTCAAATGATAATGGGGCACGAGGGGCAGGTTCAATTAGGCCGCAGGCTAAAGTCTGTGCTAGGGACAATCAAAGATCTCCGTTCCCGGACAGGCTGAATCTGGGATCCATGAGAAACATAGGGATTCATGAGCATGGACGCGGTTATGTCCGCTCTCCACAAACACGCAAGCGCGTGATCCCGTGCGGAGAGCAACCCCTAATCATCCCCTGTCTATCTGACCCTTCCTCTGACCAGTGAGGGAATGATTCCTACCGCGCATATCCCAGCAAATAAAAAGAACGCGACGCGCATGCTTGCCATGAAAGATCTGGTATTATCCGGAGTTATCGGTGTCTTTCCTATCATCACAGCAAAAAGTAGCATTACCGCGGCTATGCTGAGCATGTTGCCGACCAACCGCATTGTCCCAAGTGTCCCTGACGCGACCCCGTAGAATTTCATCTCAACCGAGCTCATCACAGCGTTTGTGTTCGGTGAAGCGAAAACGGCAAAACCAAGACCGAGCAATCCCAATATGCCTATAACAAGAGCCATTGGGGTCCACTGATTGACGAAAGCCATTAAGAAAAGCCCAATGGCTGTGAGGCTCATGCCGACCGATGAGACTATTCTGGGTTCCACCCTGTCAGAAAGCCTCCCGGCAAGGGGGGAGAACATTGCCTGAACCGCTGGCTGGGATACCATTACTACCCCGGCAATCTGCGGGTTAATTCCGCGCACATATTGGAGATAGAGACTCATCAGGAACCCGACGGCAAAAGTGGCCGCATAGTTTATCAGCGCGGCGAGGTTTGACATGGCAAAAACCCTGTTGAGAGTGAATAACTCAACATCAAGCACGGGGCTTTTTGATCTCATTTCCAGAAAAATGAACCCGGCAAATCCAGCTAGGCCAAGAATGACCAGCCCAATACCAAGTGGGGAAGGTATGTGAGAAAGGCCGTATATGAAGGTAGTTATGGCCAGGGCATAGATGATTGAACCCAGAAAATCCATCCTCTCGCCTTTGGCACCAGCCCAATCACCTCGCAGTTTCCAGAAGATCAGGATGATTATGAACAGACAAATCGGTACGTTCATGAAAAAGACATAACGCCACCCAAGGTATTGGGTGATGATACCGCCCAAGAACGGACCCATTGACAACCCAAGGTAAACCGATGCCGTGTTTATCCCCAGGGCCCTGCCTCTTTCCTCGCGCGGATAGACCGAGGTTAGTATCGCGACCCCTGTCCCGAATATCATTGCCCCGCCGATGCCCTGGAGGACGCGGAATACTATCAGGAATAGGGCTGATGGTGCCAGGCCGCACAGGAGCGAAGTTATCGTTAATGTCCCTATCCCGAACAGAAAGACCTTTTTTCGTCCGAATATGTCAGCTAGTCTTCCAAAAGGCAGGAGAAACGCGGCCGCGGAGAGGAGATAGGAGGTGGAGACCCACGCGAGGGTCACAGCGTCCATGTTGAAGTCCACACTAAGCGCGGGCAAGGCCAGGTTCACCGCAGAACCCATCAGGGGGGTCAGGAACGAGCTGGTCGCCGTTATGAAGAGTACTGCGCCTTTGTTTATGGGTTTGTCGGTTTCCATCTAAAGCTCCCTGATCATTTTACGCATGATGGTTTTGAATCCTTTGTCCTGATAGAATCTTATGGCATTCTGATTGAACTCGTGGACAGCGAGCTGGATGGTTTTTATCCCCCTGTCCCTCGCGTAATTCTCGGATGCCTTCAGAAGCAATGTGCCCACGCCTCTTCCCCTCATATTCATGTCCACCACTATCTCAAAGATTTCCAGAAATGGTGGCGCAACCATGTCATCGGGTTCCAGCATGACCTTTCCGTAGAGGTAGCCCTCCACCCTTCCCTCATCCTCGGCCACATACAGAATAACATCAGCATCCGCGAGGGCTTCCCTATAATAATCAAGGGATTTTGCCCTGATATCCGGGAGACCATGAGGCTTTTTACCGGTGGAACCTTCCAGCATTGACAGGTATTGTCTTTCCAGGAGAATTATGCCCTCGGCGGTTTTTTCGACAAGCTCGCTGGGAGATCCTATCCTTTTTATGACCGTCATACCGAGTCCTCTCCTTCCCCGGCTATTGCAAAAACAAGCCCTATTTTCCTTTTGGCCGGAAGAACCCTCCCAGCCTCTTCCAGGGTCGTCCCGGTCGTTGTGATGTCGTCTATTATGGCAACTGGCTCCAGGGGCATTGGCCCCTTGAAAACAAAGGCGTTTTGAAGGTTAGATAGTCTCTCCCGGCCGGATAGTTCCACCTGGGGGGTCGTGTAGCGTCTCCTTCTCAGACAATTGACCACAGGGATTCCCGTGATCCCTGAGATACAGACTGCCAAAAGTCTGGTCTGGGAGTAGCCCCTCTCCCTTATCCTTGCCCGGTGTAGAGGAACCGGGACAAGGGATCTTATGTCCAGATCCCTTATTCTTTCTGCCATGAACCGAGCCATCTCGCCAGCGAGGCCCCTTATTCCGTGATATTTGAAATCAACCACTATATTTTTGGCCGGCCCAGCATAGCGGAATGGCGCCAGGACCTCAATGGTCTCGGTTGACTTGAGGTGTTTTTCGGAGAGACTTACCAGCGCGCTCCTGCAGGCATTACAGATTGGTCCCTTACCCCCCGCGCCGCAAGCGGAACAAACGGGTGGGAGAAAGAAATCAATCAGCCCTGCGAGGGCGTCTTTTACGAATTTCAAGATACACTATGATACCAGTAGCAGTTGCCATGAGGGCAATGGCTATAAGCTGGTTAAAGGTCAGCGGTGGCAGGACATACGCTGTGTCAGCGTAATGCCGGGTGAAATCGTTCAGAAACCTTATGAGACCTGCAAAAAACACAAAAAAAGCAAAGGTGAAACCGGAGTATGGGGCCTTTTTTCTGACCAGGAACACGAGGATGAAGAACAGAATCCACTCCCCCAGGCTCTCATACAGGGGTGATGGGTGAATATGTTGGCCAGGAAAGAGTTCGCCAAATTCAGTCCCAGCGGGCAAAACAAGGCCCCATGGCAGGCTCGTTGGTTTTCCATAACAGCACCCATTGAAAAAACAGCCCCACCTGCCTATGCCTATCCCGGCCGCGAGGGCTGGCGCTATAGCGTCCGCCGTAGGCAAGAAAGACCAGCGGTTGACTCTGAAAAAGATGATGACCACTGGCACCGCGAGAAGCCCGCCATAGAAGGTTAGGCCACCGTGCCATATGGCGAATATCTCCCTGATATTATTTGAGAAATATGCCCAGTGTTCCCACACATAGATGAGTCTGGCACCTACTACCCCGGAGATCATTATCCAGAGGGCTAGATCCCAGACCTTTTCCTTTGATATGCCCATTTTGGCGAATTCCCTCCCGGTCCACCATATCCCGAAGAGAAATGCCAAAAGAAGCATTGCGCCGTAGGTCCTAATCTCAAGGCTTCCTATTCGTAATAAAATTGGGAACATTTACAAATTATAACCCACTTCATGCGCAGGATCAATTATCTGGGTATCTCGTGATCCTTTCCCCGGCTGGCCTCTAGCTGGCCCCTGATTGACCACTTGCCTTATTCTCTGGGTATGAAGGAGAGGA
>JBMFOM010000137.1:0-3628 GCA_049969615.1 Caldifarciminota bacterium | reverse complement strand
TCCTTGAGACAGAGGACAAGGCCATACGCCTGATGAGGGACCACGGTCTTGCGGTCAGGAAGGTCCACAGGAGGCCGAGAAGATACCTGAGCAAGACCTACGGTCTCATCCCTGTGGACAGATACGCGGTCAGGATTGAAGGAGAATACCTTCATCCCTTTGACTTCCTGTTATGCCCTGAGCTTTACACGAAGAGGAGAAGGGGTATCCTCATTCTGTCATTGTATTAGGTGCAATGCCCCAAATCTACCCGATATAATTTCTGATGTGAGGATATTCATCTCTGCTGGTGAGCCATCCGGGGATGAGCGCGGGGCTGAGCTTGTCAGGGAATTCCTTAGAATTAAACCGAGCCTTGAGCTGGTTGGGATGGGCGGCCCCTTGATGGCCGAGGCCGGAGTCAGGCTTCTAGCAGACATCAGCAAGGGTGGGGGAGTGGTTGGGGTTCAGGAGGCGCTCGTACACATGGGGGATCTCAGTTCCCTCGTGAAGAGGCTAGCAAGGGAGGCGCTTAAGAGTGATCTTATGTTAACCATAGATTATCCAGGCTTTCATTTATACCTAGCGAGCAAGGTAAGGCATCCGAACGCCATATACTATATTCCCCCGCAAACATGGGCCTGGGGCGGTTTTAGGCTCGGACTACTTTCCAGGTATTACAAAAAACTCCTTTGTATCCTCCCATTTGAGGAGCGGTATTTTAAGGACAGGGGGCTGGATGCACTTTTTGTCGGGCACCCCCTGGTGGACAAACTGCAGGATACGAAACCCACAGCTACCACCGGCAAACCGGTTTTCGCTTTTCTACCCGGTTCAAGGCCGCACGAGGTCAGACGATTATCCAGAAAATTCATCCGTGTCAAGGATATCCTGAAAGCTCGTTTCTCCGGAGCCGAATTCCTTCTTTCCCTGCTGCCAGGCCTGGAGGGTTTCTGGCCGCCGGATCCCGACTTCAGGGTCTTACCGGGCATGGCCCCAGAGGTTCTCGCGGCCTCGGATGCCGCTCTGGTTGCTTCGGGGACAGCGAGTCTTGAGGCCGGCTATTTGGGAACCCCATCCGTTGTGGTCTATATGGTCTCGGAGCTCACATATTGGCTCGCTAGAGGAATGATAAAGGTTCCGCACACCAGTTTGACCAACATCATTCTCGGCAGGGAGGTTTTTCCAGAGCACATCCAACACATTGATCCTGAAATGGTTGCAGAGGACATGACCAGAGCCATTGAGGGAGGGCCACAGGGAACCGGAGACGCGCTTTTTGAACTCAGGGGGTTATTGGGATACCCCGGAGCGGGTAAAAGGGCCGCGGAGGCCATTCTGGGAGCCATGGGCTGTCTCAGATAAGATCCGCTCCGGGCCTCATTCATAGAATTGAGGGGCATCAAAAATCGTATTGTGAGACGGGCTCGAAATGGGTTATAATTGTAGCTTATGAACTTTCTGATAATAGTAACTCTTTTGGGTACGGGGACAACCCCCGAGAAGGCGGCCCTTGGGAGGGGTCTCGGCCTCGGATGCCTGGCCGGAACCCTAAGTGCCGGCGTGGTGTGGCTTTACAAGGACCCCGCTGACAGCACCATAAAAGTTCCCCTCACTGCTTCTGCCATAGGCCTTGGCTGTGGACTGGCTTTCGCGGGATACGAGTATACCAATATACTCATGTATGGTGAGGAGGAAACCTACGAGGTTGACAGACCGGCCAGGGTTGAGGGCCACTGGGAAGGAGATAGGTGGGTTGAGACCTATGAGCCTGGAGGGACGAAAACCTATGGGACCATGACCGAGAAGAGCATCCCTTATTTCTGTCTGGGATATTCTCTGGCCATTACGCCATTCATCATAGCCGCTTTTCTCCTTTTCTAGGTTCGTGCACGCATTCCCCTTATCCTGTGCGTGAAAACCTTATCAATCCGCCTATAATTCACTTTAGGTTACGAAACCTAAGTCCTTGTAGATAAAGAACATAAACGACACAAAATGGCCATATTGGCCGGAAATCATAGAGCGCATATCACGCGCGCGCGAGGGGATTTCTAAGCTGTTTCTCACAGGTTTCTCACAAAAAACTCACACAAGAGCAGTGGCTGGCCATTATCGTGCAAGCATTTGAAACAAGCATCTGATAAGGGATTCATTCACCACTTGAAAATGGTTGGCATGATTAATCCCTATATTAGTTAACATAAGAGATATTATGTAAAGTAATTTGCAGGTTGAAAACCAGGGCGTCCAGCCGTCATAATATGCCTGTGCTAAGCCTCCTCCTCCTTTGCCAGGTCATTCCTGAGCCGGATTCCCTTCAGGTTTTCCAGCCAGCCAACAGGACCGAGAAACAAGCAACAATAAAGTGGCGCTGGGCAAAAGGCGATCACTGGAAGACAACCGCAAAGATGTCGGACAAGATTGAGCACTTTGTCGGTGGCTATTTGGGAACCCTGCCCCTTCTGGTCATTGGTGATGCCTCGGGTTGGCCCTGGCTCTCCGACCCCGTTGTGGTCTCCTCGGTGGCGAGCGTGGCTTTTCTCTGGGAGGTCAAGGATGCTTATTACAACCCTGAGAACTTCCCCTCCGAGCGGGAACAAGCCAGACCATATCACTTTGTTGGCGATGGTTTCAGCTGGCGGGATATGGTCGCGAGCTGGGCCGGGGTCGCGGCGGCATACGGAACTATTATGTTAGCTAGACATCTCGCTGAGAGACGGGAGCAGTGAGCGCGTAGTCGCGCTCCTCCCCTATTTCAGGAACGCAACAATCTGAATTAAGGGAGAACTGCAGGGTAAGGTCTTCTTTTGTTATGGTGGAAAACAGGGAGAACTGAGAGTATTCGTTGCAACTTGGCCTTGAATTACCCAGGCCAGCCCCGGCAGGAACAGTGATTATCAGGTCATCAATCCATCAGCCTGAGTAACTCAGTGGCCAGAAAGAGTTATAATGTCCTCTTCAGTTCAGATGGTATTCCATCAGCCTGTGGTAGAAACCTCCGAAGTCCTTGTGTTGGGCCCTTCCGGTTCCAAAGGAAAACCAGTGTATTGCCATGGTATCGGTTCCGGTGGTCATCATCACGGGCAAGGCCTCAAAATCTCCGGCGGCCAGGTGGAGGGTCTCTAGCTCTCCAACCCTCATGAAGACAGGTGATCCCTCCCATGTGCTCCAGGTGTCACCGGGCGCCATTCCTTTTCTGGCCATCCTGCTGTAGACCGTGTCAGAAACCCCAACATCTGCCCATACTAGGTAGCCGTCAGCGTCGTAGTATGCAAAAACAGTATCTGTACCATCAGGGGTTCGGTGCCAGAGAAGGCAGGCAGAATGACCGGCAAAATCCAGAGTATCCACCAGGGTGTCCAGGACATGGTAGGCACTATCCGGGCCCTCGGCCTCGTAGAGCCAGTAGTTTCCAAGAACAAGAGGCATTGGATCACCAGAAGGCTCCTCTTTGTTCGTCTCACATGAAACCGAAATCAAAACCGGCACAAACACAAAAATCAGCTTTCGCATAAGCATAAATTATAAGCTATTTCCTACACAGGATCATTTAGAGGAATAAAGGCCGGGAAATTGGCACCATGTTCAGAGGGGGTTCTCAGCGAGACCTATTCACATACGCGGACTATTCTGTGGGGTTCTCGGA
>JBMFOM010000136.1:0-3661 GCA_049969615.1 Caldifarciminota bacterium | reverse complement strand
CTCTCCTTCATACCCAGAGAATAAGGCAAGTGGTCAATCAGGGGCCAGCTAGAGGACAGCCGGGTGAAGGATCACGGGTTTCACAAATACTTGATCCTGCGCGGGAAGTAGGTTATACTTTTCCAATGAAAATAGTCCTTCTGGGGCCACCGGGAGCGGGAAAAGGAACCCAGGCCGCTCGCCTCGCGAAAGAATTCGGTTTCAGGAGGATCTCCGTCGGGGACATACTCAGAAAGCATGTTGCCGAGGGAATGGAGCTGGGTAAAAAGATAAAGTCCTTCATTGACAGAGGCGAAATGGTTCCCGATGAGATAATCTTTGAGTTAATAGAAAAGGACCTTTCATGCGAGAACATAATCTTTGACGGATTGCCCAGAAACATCAGGCAGGCAGAAACCTTGGATGATATCCTCGCAAAAAGGGGCGAGAAGCTTGACGCGACTGTTCTGATGAGCGTTCCGGAAACCGAGCTGATAAAAAGGCTCACGGCGAGGCGTGTGTGCGGCGAATGTTGGGAAAACTACAACTTGATAACAAAACCGCCAAAAACCGAGGGCAGGTGCGACATATGCGGCGGTGTGCTCTACCAGAGGGAAGACGACACCGAGGAAACCGTCAGACACAGGCTTGAGGTCTATCACAGGGAGACCGAACCCCTGATTGATTTCTACAGCAAAAAGGGCAAGATGGTGATAATAAGCGGCGCCGGAGACCCGGATACAATATACGCGGAACTGAAAAGGGCGTTGGGGCTTTGATAATACTGAAATCCCGGCTTGAGGTAAAGGGCATAAAAAGGGCCGCGGTAGCCGCGAGGCAAGTCCTAGATTTCATAGGCCAGTATATCCAACCAGGCACAAGCACGAGGGAACTAGAGCGCAGGGTTCACGATTTCATCACCAGGGAGCTCCGAGCGGTCCCCACATTTCTGGGATACAGAGGGTTCCCAGCATCCTGCTGTATATCACTTAACCATCAAGTCGTCCACGGCATCCCATCGGAAAAGGTTTTCATAAAGGAGGGGGACCTGGTCAAGGTTGATGTGGGCGTCACCATTGATGGCTATGTGGGCGATGTGGCCGACACATTCATCGTTGGCAAGGTAAAACCAGAGGTGGAACTACTCGTTAAGGCCACCAAGGAATCGCTCTTCAAGGCCTTGGATGTCATGCGGCCAGGGAACCACCTCGGCGACATTGGCCACGCGGTTCAGTCCCATGTGGAAAGATATGGCTTCTCGCCCGTCCGAGACCTCGCGGGTCACGGGGTAGGACTCCGCCTGCACGAGGAGCCGCTTATTCCCAACTACGGCAGTCCGGGTACGGGGGTGAAACTGAAACCAGGCATGACACTAGCAATAGAGCCAATGATAAACATGGGAACTTGGAGGGTTATAACCCTGGACGACGGTTGGACGGTGGTCACTGAGGACGGAAAACCTTCCGCGCACTACGAACATGATGTGCTGGTGACGGAGGGGGAGCCGGAAATCCTGTCGTTGTAGGGGCAGACACGCGGGTCTGCCCTATCTGCAAAGACAAAGCAATCCCTGTAGGAGAAACAAGTCTCGCCAGGGTGTCCTATCACCCAACTTTGACGTCTCATTTTTCGTAAGTTTTGGTGTCAAAGTTGAGCTTAGCAGCAATAAAAGCATCAAGCGGCAAGTGAGGCCCCGTCAAGCGTTCACGTCTAAGGTGTCGCCGAAGGGACACCGGCTATCACGCGCCCATACCGACCTCAAACTGTAGACGGTATAGCCTCCTGTAGAGGGGGCACCTTTCCATGAGCTCCGCGTGTGAACCCACATCCACCAGCCTTCCCTCGTTGAGAACGGCTATCCTGTCCGCGGAAAGGACGGTTGAGAGCCTGTGAGCAATTATCACGGATGTTCTACCGGTAAGAACCCTCTCAAGGGCTGACTTCACCGCCTCCTCTGACTCGGAATCCAGCGCGGAGGTCGCCTCATCAAGGATAACCAAGTCGGGGTTCTTTAGGAGTGCCCTGGCAAGGGCTATGCGCTGTCGCTGGCCTCCGGAGAGCCTCGCGCCGCGTTCGCCGAGCTCAGTATCATATCCTTGGGGCAATTCCTGGATGAAATCGTGAGCAAAGGCATCCTGCGCGGCCCTAACCACCGAGGCAACATCCGCGTCCGGCCTGGCATAGGCTATATTCTGGAAAACCGAACCAGAGAAAAGGAAGGTCTCCTGGGGGACCAAGGAAACCCTGCGCCTGTAGGAGGTAATTGAGAAATCCGAGAGCCTGGTGCCATCAACGAGTATTTCTCCTTTGGTTGGTTCGCTAAAACTCGCAAGAAGATCCGCGAGGGTTGACTTGCCCGCTCCAGAGGGTCCAACGAGCGCTAGCCGTTCGCCCCGCTTTATGAAAAGGTTAATATCCTTGAGAACTGGAATGCCGGGGTCATACGAGAACCAGAGCTCCCTGATCTCAATCCCCTCTCTGATGCCAGGGAACTCCAGACCATCCCTCTTTTCCTCTGGAACAGCCAGAACCCTGCCTACCCTCGCCATGGACGCGAGTCCCTGCTGGATGGGCGCGTTGGCCGCGAAAAGCATCTTAAGGGGGTGCATCAGCGAAAGGGCCGCCACCAGGAAGACCATGAATTGGTCAGGAGATAGACTGCCTTCCAGAAAGATGAGGTTAGCGCTGTAGAGGAGCATCCCGGCCGCAACTATTGCAGTAAGGAACTCTGTCAACGGTGGCCCCAGGTTCGCCATCCAGGCCAGCCTCATCATTGAGGAGAAATACGACCTGTTATGGCCGGCGAAACGTGCCTCCTCCTCTCTTTCCTGGACGCTTATCTTAACGACCCTTATTCCGGAGAGGAGCTCATACAAATACCTGCTCATATCCCCCATTCTCTCCTGGGCACGAGTAGAACGCTTCCTGAGCTTTCGGCCCACATAGGCAATGAGAAGCATTGAGACAGGGACAAGAACGAGAGCAAAAAGGAGCAGTTTCCAGCTGGCCATGGCCGCGACAATCAGATACACGACACCCTTAAGGCCTTCCTGGAGGACGACGAAGAACCCATCGGTCAGGGCGCGCTTAGCCTGCTCCGCATCCGAGGAGAACCTGGCCATGATGTCGCCTGAGGATAGCCGAGAGAAACCCGACAGGGGCACACGCATGAGCTTGTGGAACAGAGCATCCCTTATGTCCTTCGTGACGCCCTCCTGAACAGCCGCGGCCCAGGCCCTGTGCAGGTAATTGAAAAGGGACTTTAGGCCGTAGAGCACGATCATGAACAGCGCGAGCCTGGAAACAGCAAGCATGGGGCTAACACCAAGGATATGGGTCTTTATGAGGTTTCCAAGCCACGCGAGCCGGGGATCGGAAAGGAACGGAGGCAATCCCTCCTGTCCAAACAGGACGCGAAGAAGCGGAGAAAGCGTGCTGACAGCCACACCCTCCACAAGGCTCCCCGCGAGGGCCATCAGAAAAGAGGCCGCGAAAAGGAACCAATGCCTGGCAATAAAGGCCAGGAGGAGGGCCATGGGTCTCTTTTCAGCAGTTTTCAAGGCTCAGGTTCAAAGTATAAGGCAAACCCACAAAGCAGAGGCACGGGGTTCCATTCCCTCTCAGTAGGCGCGGAGATGGGGTTTTGGGCCAAAATATGGCCCTCCCCCATAAACAAGACAAA
>JBMFOM010000135.1:0-3745 GCA_049969615.1 Caldifarciminota bacterium | reverse complement strand
GTGAATAGGTCTCGCTGAGAACCCCCTCTGAACATGGTGCCAATTTCTCCCGGCCTTTATTCCTCTTAAGTCCTTACTTATCAATGACTTACGAAAAATGAGGTGTCAAAGATGGGTAAAAATGGGGTTTTGGTGTTGAAGTTGAGATTTACAGCACGGAATCCACTAAATCGCCTTTCGGCAAGCGATTGTGAGCAGTTGGGGTGTCAATGATGGGCCCGAAATGACCCAGCAGACTCCCGCGAATGTGGGGAGACTACCCCTATACGATCCCTTTGATTTGCTTCTCGGCCTCGTTCACGCGGAGCATTAGTGAATGAATCTCTCCTACCATATCGCTAAGCCTGAAAGCCGAATCCGCCATGGCGGATATTGCCTTGAGTTGCTGTTCTGATGCTGATGCGATGGACTCGGCTTTCTGTTTTATAATGGTCATACTGTTGGCCGCGGAATCTATTTCTTCAACTCCCCCAACGAAATTCTCTACCGCTATGCTGGATTGTGAATCATAATCAACCACGAGGTGAGACAAGACCTGCGCCGTGTGCTCCAACGCCTTTACGAGACCCACTATTTCCTGAGTTCTGCCCTTGACCTCTTCTGAAAACTCCCTCATCCTCCCGGCTATCACCCCGAATCCTCCGGAAGACCCGCTGGTGGCTGTTTCTATTCCAGCGTTCAGCGCCAGTATGTGGGTCCTGCGCGCTATGCCGGTTACCACATTGCTTATCTTGCCTATTTCGGAGACCTTGGACATCATATCAGAAGTAACCTCAAGGAGTTTCTTCCTTCTGGTGGCCGCCTCTTCCTTTTCATATCGTCCGAAAGCAACAACAGACCGCCTGCTATCCTGAAGCACGGTATCAACCTCGGTTATGTTGGAATATATGCTTTCGTTGGCCTTCGTCATCTCAGAGATTCCTGCCCTCATCTCCTCTACAGACGCGAGGAGCTGAGAGGCCTCATGCTGAATCTTTCCAATGAGTTCCGAGAGGGAACTGATTATATCAGCCAATTCAGCAAGTGCTCCAATGGCTATTTCGGCTTGTCTCTTGTTTTTATCAGCAAGCGCGGTCAACTCTTCGCCTTTCTTCTGGAGTTCACGGTAAGCTTCTATCTGAAGTTCCCTCATCATAAGCGTCCTGACGCTTATGAAGCCGGAAATGGTCGCGGTGACTATTCCAGTTACCAATCCATAAACCCCCATTATCTGATTTGAAGGGGATAGACCCAGAACCAGATAGGGCACCAGGAATAGGCAGCAAAACATTATCAGGTTAAGTATTATCGCTTCTCTCAGCTTCATAGGTATAAGGCTTCCGATCACAAGCAGAATGATAGCAGAGGTCAGAAGATAGGTTATCTCGCCTACTATCAAGGTTATGAACATTTGGACAAAGGAGATGAGAGCTACAGTAAAATAAAGTAGGAGGAGGTGATTCCGGGCGTGTACCTTCCTGAAAACCATGAAGCCCACCAGGGAATAAACTCCGAAACCGATCCTCAAAACAGACGCCGGAACAAAATGCTGGGGGCAGATAAACCAATCAACTAGCGTGTAAGCGGGATAACCGAATATACCGACCCCGAGAGCTGCCAACAAACCCTTCTTTATGTCCTCTTGAGTATTCGGCACTTCCATATATTAAGGTATCAGTGCATAGAAATTAAACTTGAAGAGTCAATCCCTGGCTTTCTCCACTAGTGCCAGGTAGAATCCCTCGTGGTCGGGCTCAGCCAGGGGATATAGGCGCCGGGTCAGCGAAAGAGAGGGGTTGAATATTCTGCCGGCCCATTCGGTGAGGCCGGGCAAAAGACACACACCCTCAACATCAAAGGGAACGAGCCTCGCAAGCGGTCGTTCTGAGAGAAGGTAATCAAGTATTCCCTCGTTCTCCTGGGGAGTTATGGTGCAGGTTGAGTAGCAAAGCGTCCCACCAGGCCTCAGCGCGTCAAAAGCTGAGATTATTAGCCTTCGTTGAATCCTGACCAGCCGGGTAACCTTTTCCCACGACCACCAGCGCATTATCTCCGGGTTTTTGTGTAGGGTCCCAATCCCGGAGCATGGAGCATCAAGGAGCAGTTTGTCAAAGAGGCCTGGATAGAGCTCACCAAGCCTTGCGCCATCAAGCGAGCATGTTGCGACGTTGAGGCAACCGAGGCGGTCAAGCGCACCGTGCAAGGCCTTGAGCCTTTGCCTGTCCGGGTCGTTGGCGAGGATGAGGCCCTGATTATCCATCATCGCGCTCATCTGGGTTGTCTTTGAGCCGGGGGCCGCGGCCAGGTCAAGCACCCTTTCACCGGGTTTGGGGGAGAGTATAACTGGCGGGATCATGGAAGAGGGTTCCTGGATGTAGAAGAGGCCGGCCGCGTGTTCAAGCGTTCTGCCCATCTCCCCAGGATGCCAGTCAACGCGGAATCCCGGCCCGTAAAAGGATAAGGGCGTGAGCCTGAAACCCCTTTTCTCAAGTATGCCCCTTCCCTCTTCCACCCCAACCCGCAGGGTGTTTATCCTGAGACCAGGCCTGCTTGGCCTTCTGAGTGCTTCAAGGTGATCCCCGGCCAGGGGGCCAAACAGATCATCAAAGAGGCCAGAGAGCTCGCGGTTCTCGCGCACGGGTAAATATTACTGGATCAGACTCGTTGAATGAAACCAGGAGACTGAACCGAATATCTACGCGTGAGGGGGTTCACCTCCTGGTCAGAGAGCAAAATCCCTGAATCCCTTGTCCGGGGCCGATTTCCCGGATCCGGCCTATTCGTCTAAGTCTTTGCCGGGCCAGGATTTAGCTTGACACAGGCCGGGCCCTCGGATTAAAATCTTGGGGTGACTCAGCACAGGATCGTTTTCGGGAACTCACGGGAAATGCCGGAGCTCGCCGATGAGAGCGTTCACCTCATCATCACATCGCCCCCCTACTTCAACGCGCCATTTGATTATCAGGACCTATTCCCCAGCTATGATGCCTATCTTGAGCTCATAAGGAGCTTCGCGAGGGAGTCTATGCGCGTCCTGGAGACCGGGAGGGTCGCCGCGGTCAACACGGACGACATGCTGGTTGAAGGGAAGCGCTATCCCATAGTCGCGGACACCACGAGGATATTCATGGATGTGGGTTTTGAATACAGGGACAGGATAACCTGGAAGAAGCCAGAAGGCTACATCCGGATATCGCGGCGATCCGGAGTCCTCCTCCAACATCCCTGGCCAATGTATTACTACCCGGACAACATTCAGGAGTCCATACTGATATTCCAGAAGGGCAAGCCTGATTACAAGGCCCTTAGGGCAAAGAGAGACGAGGATGATCCCATAGAGAAAGAGGAGTATCTGGGCGGCAAGTGGTATCTCAACCTCTGGGAGATGACGAACCGCCTACCAAACCAGACGGGGAATTGGAAGCCCTCGGAATACCCGGCCGCGTTCCCAGACGAGCTCGCATACAGGCTCATAAGGCTGTTCTCATACAGGGGGGAGACCGTCCTTGACCCGTTCTTGGGAAGTGGCACGACGAGCCGTGTAGCGGCAATGCTAGGGAGAAACTCCGTGGGCTACGAGATCCTCAGGAACCTCAAGGAGCTCATAGAGCAGAGGATAATGGACGCCGCCCCTGACGCGGCCATAGAGTTCATTGACAGAGCAAAGGAAAAGGCCAGGATGCCCTGAAAATGATCCTTCACCCGGCTGGCCTCTAGCTGGCCCCTGATTGACCACTTGCCTTATTCTCTGGGTATGAAGGAGAGG
>JBMFOM010000134.1:0-3824 GCA_049969615.1 Caldifarciminota bacterium | reverse complement strand
AACCCCAGGTATCAATACGAAACCAACCTCAAGCCCATCATTGAGATCTTCAAGCGCGCGCTTCCTAAAACCAAGATCGTTGTGTTCCTCGGGGAGCAGAACGCAGGGGCTCATGGGGGGACGCCGGAGCCTAAGGAGAGGTGGGACGAATACTACAAGTGGATCACCACACATGGCCTCCTTCCCCGCTACCCCGGCAAGCACTTCTGGGGGGATAGCATGAGAAGCCAAAAGATGAATGTAGACCCCTGGAATATCCCTGATCCCACTGGCATCCTTGACTACGCGAGCCAGATGTTCTTGGGGCCACATAGAGAAGACATGAGCCTCATAGATGGCATAGCCTTCAACCTCTACATCTGCCACTGGGCAGAGAACTGGGACTCGACTGATAAGGAAGCAGACCCCTACTGGCGGATAGGCCCTGACATGGAGCAGATAGCGGCTTTCAACGACTCCATAGGAGGGAAGGAGATATTGGTGAGGGAACATACGGTTGCCATGGCTAATCCCACCCCGCCGAACCTTTCCAACCAAGGCACCCTGACCACAAGGAGATATGACCTCTACAACTTCTACAACGAGAAGCATCCGGATAATCTGGACTTCAGGGCTTTGCTCTGGTGGACATTCTCGCACTATGAGGGTTGGAGCATGGTCAGGCCTTATCCCTGGGAAGGGTCAGCTCCTCCGATCTGTTATCCCACCCCAGCCTACTACATCCACAACCTCTACGCTGAGACCTATGGCAACCCTGCTAACAAACCCCTCGCGTGCCGGGATTCCCTGGGAACCTGGTCAAGGGGAAAGAGGTTCCTGATAACCGAGGACGGAAGGGAGGCTCTACTCATGACCAAGAGGTGGCTGAAGGATGATTGGTACCATCACCTCTCTTGGAGCAGAACCGGAGCCGCGCTGGTTGTTCGGGGGCCTCTGACAGAACCCTCAAATCCTCCCCCGTGGATAACCCTGTGGGAACTCAACGACAACATCTCTGTGAACCCCGTCCACGATGCGTCCATGGAACGACTTCCTGATGAGGATGCCTACCTCGTGTTCATCGGGAGGCAGGACGGGCTTCAGGTGAGCAAGGTATACGACAATGAAGCGGTCAGACCCCTGTGCCGTCTTTTCCCCAACGAGGTAATCCTCGGCGTGACCACCGCAAAAGGAACGGGAAAGGTAGCCTGCCTTGTCAAGAAATATGACGGTGAACTCTGGTATCTTGAGATGGACTTTAACGGCACACTCATAGGCCAAGTCGAGCAGATCTATGATCTCGGTCCCACCAACGACTGCCTCCCCTCCATGTGCCTGAAGCCGGAGGGGACGCCGGTTGTGGTATTTGAGGAGGGTGGAAAAATAAAGCTTACCGAAAAAACAGGTCAGACTTGGACACCCCCGATTCTCCTTTGTGAGGGATACAACCCTGCTGTAGCCATGGGAAATGTGGAGCCGTTGGTGGCTTTTAGGTCGCATCCGGATGAGCTGTCCCCTCATAAGTCCTACATCAAGGTCTATGACTGCTGGTCTCGCTGGATATACACAATAGGTGTAGCCCAAGGCCCTTGTCAGATTCCTTGGATTACCGTGGTTAATAACCATCCTTACATCACCTGGGCAGAGATGGAGGTAGTAGCTGTAAAAAGATGCGAAATTCCTAACCCCTACAAACTTTATAGCTATGCCCTGCATATCGCGAAAGGGAAACCCTTCACAGAATACTACCCACCTGGCCCTGGCTATGTATGGAAAGATACGCTTGTGGAACACTTCAATCTACCTGATGTTATCATAGAACCTAAAGGCACCTTCCACGGCCTCAACTCCTCCTGGCCCCAGGTAATCCCATCAGAGGACGAGGACAGCCTCTATTTCGCCTTTACCTATGGTCAATACGAGCTCTTCACGGGAGGGACAGAGGCCTACAGGATACCGGATTGGTTTGCCCCAAGCCAATACGGTGGCCTCTTTGCCTGGATGCCTGAGGTTCAGCCCCTTGGTGGCAAGGGAACCGTGTATTGGCAGGCGGATTCGGGTATCACGAGCATAATGGTTCTTCTATCAGAGGACGGAGGCGAGAGCTACGATACCCTGACAAGTGGCCTGAACCCGTCCTTGAAGCAATACACATTTCCTTGCCCCAATTATGCCTCAGGCAAGCTCAGGCTCATGCTCCAGGCCCTTGACGAGAACGGGGAGCTCGTGGCTCAGAGGGTTCTCCCCTTCAGAACCGCGCACCCCTCCGCTGTTCCCTACATCACCTATGGCAATAACTCCAAGAAGGTCATAGCCTCCCAGGGAGGGGAGCTTCACATGGTCTATTCTGTAGCGGATGGCATGGACAGGACAACGGGCCTCCCGGTAAACCCGAAGGTCTTCTGGACGAAATCCCAGGATTACGGGGAGAACTGGAACCCACCGACTCTCATAGGATCAGGTTTTTTGCCAACGATAGGTCTCAGGAGCTTCCCCAACGGAGAGGAAATAATAGCCATAGCCTGGGTAAACATGGATAGCTCTGGGACAAACAGGCTCCTATACGCATATAGGTCAAAAGGAGACGCGGCCTGGAGCCCAGCTGTCAGCCTGGGAAATCTTAAATACGCTTGCTCATCCCCTTCTTTGGTTTTCCAGAGGAACCCGAAGAAGGTTCACATAGCTGTTGACGATTATGATACCACGGCCAACAAGAGGACCATTACCCTCTATTCCTTCAACTACAACAAGCCTAACAAAGCAACGAGCTCCGTCGTTGCCACATGGACTCCCACAAGGCAACTGACAAAGGACACTGCCATCATTGACGCGGCTATCCAAGAAACGGTGATAGTGATACCTCCTGATACCCCCATAGTCGTCAGGGACACCCTCAGGGACACGGTCCGGATTCCGGCAACCCTTTGCCCATCGGTAGCCATAGATTACAACGGAACTCTGCACATGGCATACGACGCGAACGACACGGTTTTCTATGCTTTCAAGAGGCCGGATGATCCATCCTGGACGAGAATACAGGTTTCCCATCCAGGGGAGCCTGCCAGGAACCCATCCCTTGATGTCTATGGGAACCTCGTTCACATAACCTGGGAGGACAAGGGGGTATATTACCAGAGATGGGGATATGTTGAACTGCCTGGGAGCTTCCTGGATGAGGACACGATTGCTCCTAATCCGATGCGCGGCAGCTATCCCTTCACGAGGAAGGGTGCGGGGCTTTGCTGGCAGGCCTGGGGAGGGCCTGGTAAGATACCGAGGCCCATAGGCGTTGATCTGGCAAGGTATTCCTTCGCGCAAGATGCTTGGATGAAGGACTCAGTGAGGTTCGGAATAGGAACCCCAACATCCTTCCCAACATTTGAGAGCTACTGGGACAAGTCAAAGGCCTTTGATTGGTTCGGATGGACATCCTCAAGCCTCTCATATCTCGGAATCCCGGGAACTGTTGTACTCCCTGTCAGCACCCTCCCAGGCTGGTTCTTCTTTGATTCCAGGCTATACGAGAGAGACCTCTCCGATGTCCCCGCGTTCTACGCGCTCTGGCTTGGAACCAAAACCCCAATCCCCTACACCCAGGAAAGGGACACTTTCATGGTCTATGGGAATGGCTTCAGGACCGATTACGACTCTGACAAGCTGGTCTACAGGTTCCCATACATGGAAGCGAGGTCAGAGCTCTCGCTCGTGCTTGACCTTTATTACGAGGGAGATGAACCTCAGAGGACAGTGAGGGTTAAGGTCGGGAACGACGACCTGGGAGATTACCCCTACTCAGCTGGCCAGAGGACGAGGCTGGCAATTGATCTCCCTGAGTGGGTCTCAGG
>JBMFOM010000133.1:0-3863 GCA_049969615.1 Caldifarciminota bacterium | reverse complement strand
TTCCTGTGGCTCATGGTTAGAATTCTATTTTGAGCGAACGAACCCATTTGGGTTAGATTTTTTGTGAGCGAACTCGCCTTTTGGCATGAGCAAGGCCTCCAGCTATATACTATTGCCCCCAATACGGGAGGTTGATCATGTATGTATTGCTCAGTCTGCTGGCGTTGAACGGGACATGGGGTACCGATTGCCCCGACTGCGGGGACAAGATATACGACGGCCCCAGACACGGAGGAACGGGCATCAGCTTCTACTACGCGGACACGCTTCGCGGGAACTATGTTACTGGAGACACCGGCCTTTACTATGTCAGCTCAGGAACCGTAACCGTGAGTGGAATACCCGGAGGCGCGACGATCTCAAAGGCCTTTCTCATATGGACGTGCCTCCTTTCAGCATCTAATCCCGCGATGACCTTCAACGGCACACCCCTGACCGGAACCTTGATCGGGACCGCGCCCTCACCATGCAGGGGTACCCCTGTCTATGCCTACATATCGGATGTGACAAGCTACGTCACGGGCAACGGCAGCTACACGCTATCAGGTTTCCCGTCTCCGACAGAAGGTGCTTCCCTTATAGTCATATACGAGCTCGCATCTGAGCCTCTCCGCAACATAGTCTTCTACACCGGCGCCTACACCATAGAGGGTGGACTTTACTACAGGTATAACTGGACGATGTCCAACTTCCTGGCCGAGAACCCTGTGGGCTACGCGAAAATCACATTCTTCTTCTACGACGGACAGGACATACCCAATGGAAGTGATTGCGGATGGGAATACCTTTACTACGAGGCCTATGCTGACTCCAACAAGCAACTCATAGCGGGCTGGGATGGCGCATACTGGGACGATACCACCTTCAATATGACTGCCTATACGACCCCCGGCGCGACATCCATCCAGGTTGGATACGCGACGGACTGCGATAACCACGACCAGGGTGGATGCACGGATTGTATAGGGACTATGGGCGCGATACTGGCGGTCAATACTCCGGATCCGACCTCCACTGACGAGATGGCTGGGGTTGGATTGATCAGGTTTGGGCCCGGATATGTTGAGCTAACGGGTCAGACGAGAGGAACCCTTAATGCTTACTCATCTGATGGTAGATTGGTTGCTATCCTAGGAACGGGTGAACTGCCCGCGGGTAGATATGATCTTTCGGGCCTGGGTCCGGGGCTTTATGTAATCAGGCTTACAGGAGAAAACACGGCGCTGGGAAAGGCCCTCGTGCGCTAGCTGGACTTCGTGACCTTGAGGAGTTTGATCCTCTGGGGGGTGGCATCTATTACTTCTATGACAAGGCCCCCCTCCTCCACCCTCTCGCCCTTCCTCGGAACATAACCCAACCTCTCTATCACGAACCCTCCCAGGGAAAGAGCCTCCTCGGAGAACAGTTCAACACCGAGGACCTCAGATGCCTCATCTAGGTCAATTCTAGCGGACATCAACCAAGAACCATCAGGCAGGGTTTTGTATGTGAATTCCTC
Source organism: Caldifarciminota bacterium (assembly GCA_049969615.1). GTDB lineage: Bacteria > Hydrothermota > Hydrothermia > JBDRYB01 > JBDRYB01 > JBDRYB01. The sequence continues at coordinate 2,365 of JBMFOM010000133.1, read as the reverse complement.
CCTGTCATATTCCTCCCAAATATCGCCGACTATCTCCTCAAGAATGTCCTCTATAGTGACCAGTCCGACTAGTGAGCCGTATTCGTCCACTACCAGCGCGATGGAGGACTTCTCCCTCTGGAATACCCTAAGAGTATCAAGCGCGAGCTGGGTGTGAGGAACAAAAAGGGCCTTTATTGCCAGCTCACCAGCCTTCATGTTGTCAAGCCTGTCAAGAAATTTTATCACTTCCTTTATGTGCAGAACCCCAACAACATCCTCTCCTTCGTCAGTGAGCACGGGTATCTTTGAATAGCCGTGGCGCTTGTATTCCTCAACCACATCCCTGAGGGTCTGGCTCGCCCTTGCGGTTATCGCGTCAACCCGCGGCACCATTATCTCCTCAACCGTGGTCTCCTTTGCCTCAAGTATGGAGCTAAGGAGTTCCTTCATATGTGAGGATAGGATTCCGCCCCTGCACGCGTCCGTCAGGAGCTTCTCCAAGTCCTCTGTCCTTCTGATCTTCCTACCGAACATCCTCATCTTCTCCCTTTCGGACACTGGGGAACATTTCTTCGTTTCTGACGAGTCCGCCCGATATAACCAGCTTCAACCCCTCCTCCACAGAGAGCGACAGTTCTCTCACCTCCTCTCTGGGCAGGAGCATATACCACCCTGAGGTAGGATTTGGTGTTGTCGGGACATATATATTGATGTGCTCCTTGCCATCTATGAGCCAAGGGTCCGGACTGGTCACGAAGCCTATTGCCCAACTGCCTCTGTATGGAAACTGCACCAGGACAACGCTCCGGAATGCGGGCCTCTTGCCGGTGAGGACAGCATCAACGACCTGCCGGGATGCGGAGTATATACTCTTTATGACCGGTGGCTTGCTCATAATGTTCTCGGAGGCCTTGACGAGCTTCTTGCCTATATAGCTGGTTGCCATAGCGCCGGTGAGATATATCAGGATGATTATCATGAAAAGCCCTATTAGGAGGAGAATCGGCCCAGGAACGAGCCTCATGAAGGGCAATAGTCTCAGAAGATCAACGCTCCAGCCCGCGATGAACTTTATGAAGAGCCAGACCACGACCATGGTAGTTATCACCGGCAGAATAACCGCTATGCCCGCAATGAAGCGCCTCCTTGCTCTTATCCAGAATCTAGAGGGCATGGTAGGCCTCCACTATGATGGGCAATGCCTCGGACGAGCTCGCCCGAAAGATAAAGTCACAATCAGCCGAAAGCGACGTCTCGTTGGGATTAACCTCAACGATGAGAGCACCAGCCCTCTTTGCTATGAATGGCAGAGAGGCCGCGGGCTGAACCAACCCGCTGGTTCCGACTGAAAAGAAGACCTGGGCCCTTGATGAAAGATCAAAGGCCTGTTCCAGCGCGTCTACGGGCAGGGCCTCGCCGAACCAGACTATGTCCGGCCTCGCTAGAGCGGCGCAGGATGGGCAGTGGGGCATCCCATCATGAGCAACCGGAGCATGTTCCAAAGGGAAAACCGATGGGCACCTTGTGCAACGAGCCCTGCCAAGGTTGCCATGAAGCTCTATTACCCTGCGGGAACCGGCCCTGTGGTGCAATCCGTCAACATTCTGGGTTATCAGGTGGAAATCTGGAAAGATAGCTTCCATCTCCGCAATGGCAATGTGGCCGGGGTTTGGCTGGGCTTCCCTCACATTCTCCGCCCTGGCGCGATACCAGTCCCAGACTAGCTTTGGGTCACGAGCAAAGGCATCTGGTGAGGCCAGGTCCTCTGGCCTGAAACGTTCCCAGACCCCACCCGGATCGCGAAAAGTCGGTATGCCACTATCAGAGGATACGCCCGCGCCGGTCAGGACAACAACTCTCTGGAAACCACCCGAAGCCCGGGCCAGTTCCCGGGCCTCCCTTCGCAAAGGACTGTCCGCGTCTTCTTTATCCATATTGAGGGATAATGATAAAGGCCAGCGCACTCAGGTTTCAAGCAGCATAATAAAACCGGTAATTGGACGCGTTGGGTCTTCCCAGAATACACAAGCCTTGATCCTGCGCAGAAACGAGCGTGTCCCAGAATAGGGTTATTGAGAAGCTGTCTCAGATAAGATCCGCTCCGGGCCTCATTCTTAGAATTGAGGCGCGTCAAAAAATCCTCACCCGACACACCTCAGCCCCCCACGGATTGAAGACGCGGCCGTGGCACAAGGGCCTCGCAATCGGGTCAGGTCTCTGAGGGTATGTAGCCCCTCTGGAGGTCCTTGACCAGGGGATCATCCTGAGAAAGGAGTCCCTTTATGATGGCATATAGGCCTCTGAGGAAAGCCAGGAGCCAGGCCAGCATGATGAGGAGGACAAGGCCTTTCCTTACCTTTGGGTCTCTCACCCTTCTCAGGGT
>JBMFOM010000132.1:0-3889 GCA_049969615.1 Caldifarciminota bacterium | reverse complement strand
TTTGACCAAAACTGACCATTCCAAGAAACCAAACCTTGATTTTATGCGGATCTCAGAACATGGGGGTAGCTAGAAATAGGGTTTTGGTGTCAAAGTTGGGTTAATCATGAATACCTTTTTGATGGTTGTGCTGGTCTCGCAGAACCTGTTCGCGAGGATGTATGGAGCCAGTGGCTACGATCAGGCATCAAAAGTAATCCAAACCAGTGATGGCGGATACTTATTGTCCGGTTATAGCATCAGCTTTACATCGAGCTACGATTGTCTAATTCTGAAATTGGACTCCCTTGGCCTGCTTGAGTGGGCAAAGACACTTGGCGGGACAGCCGAGGATGTGCTCTTTGGAGTCGTTCAGGGCGCGGATGGCACCTACTGGCTTGCCGGGCGCACGAGGAGCTATGGCGTGGGCAACATAGATATGATAGCGATAAATATTGCCCCCGATGGCTCACTTTTGCGTGTTAAAACTTATGGAGAAGACGTCCTTGAGTTATGTTGGGATATCTGTCCAATCATCGGGGGCGGCATAGCCTTTGCTGGCGGCACGAACTCCTTTGGATCTTATAAGATCCTGATCTCCCGTGTTGAGGACAATGGTTCGTTGTCCTGGGCAAAGGTAATATCGGTAGAGAATGTTGATGATGGAGCAGAAGCCTACTCTATTATCAACACCGCGGATAGCGGCTTCGCCATCACCGGCATAGGTGTAACCACTGATTACCTGACAGACTCCATGGATGTGGTGTTCATAAAAACAGACTCCAGTGGCAATGTGGAATGGGCCAGGACACTCAGGGGAAACAAATATGACTGGGGGATTTCGGTGATACAGACCACGGACCGCGGGTTTGTTGTGGTTGGCTCAACCGCCAGCTCCGGTGTGGGTGGATCAGATATATTGGTCTTCAAGATGAATTCCCTGGGTTCGCTTGAGTGGGCAAAGACCTACGGGAACGGATTAGAGGACATGGGCTACTCTATAGCCCAAACGCCGGACAACAGCTACATCGTATCCGCGAGGGTTGATGATGATGACTTCGGAATCCTCAAGGTATCGCCTGACGGTTCCATGCAATGGGCCAAAAAGATACATGGCTCATCTTGGGAAGCCGCGAGAAACATTATCCCCACTTCTGATGGCTGTTATATTTTTGTTGGAGAGGCAGGGAGCTTTGGAGGCGCCGGGGCCTATGACGCGGCCGCAGTGAAGTTCAGTCATGATGGTTATCCGGGCTGTTTTGAGGATTGGTCCGCTGTGGAGTCGGATGCGGGATTGACATTTGAGCCAATAAACATGACCAGCGCTCCGGTCAGCCTCATATCAACCACTCCCTCAGGGAGTCTCGGATCAAGGACAATGACGACCCGCGATATCTGTGCTCCATCGGTGGAAGAACAGACCGTATTTAACCCATCAGGGATAATCTGTTATTGTAGCCAACGGGGACTGAGTTTTATCTCCACGTTGGAATGCCCCATATACATCTACACTGCGGATGGCCGCCTCGCCTATTCCGGCAATCTGCTCAAGGGCCAAACCCGCATATCCCTTGACCCTGGCGTTTATCTCTGGCAAGCGGGGGATGTAGGGGCAGGTCTCCGTGCCCGCCCTGTTTATAAAGGAAAGGCAGTTGTAAGATGAAGATAATAGAGAGGCTTGCAAATCCCTTCGTGATAATGCATACCGGAATCGCGCTGGGGATGATCCTGATCGCCGCGATCGTATGCGATATAACCCACGGACATCGGCCGGAACGGCTCGCTCTCCAGAACGGGTTCCGACCAGCCCCCCTTCCCTTGAAAGCAAAAACACCAAACAAAGGAGGTTGTTTAAGATGATGATATGGCTCCTTATAGCGCAATGGAGCTGGCTCCAGGTAGATCCTACAAACGACGCGGGATACTACGCGGCTCTTGCCCTGGATTCCCAGGACTGGCCACACATAGCCTACTGCGACATGAACACATATAGCGTGAAATACGCGAGATGGACCGGCTCAGGCTGGCAAACACAGCGGGTTGACACCATAGGCTCTGCGTCAGGCGGCTATGTATCCATTGATCTGAATTCCCAGGATAGGCCCTGCATTTCCTATGCCAACTGGATAGACGGTGCGAACGGCGACCTCAAATACGCATACTGGAACGGCTCATCCTGGATAATACAGACCGCTGACACCCAAGGAAACACCCTCTGGACATCCCTGGCCCTGAATTCCCAGGATAGACCGTGCATAGCTTACTCCGACAACGGCTACAGCATAATCCAGTATGCCTACTGGAATGGCTCGGCGTGGGTCCTGCAACAGGTGGATGTTCTTGGCCTATTCACATCCCTCGCCCTTGATTTCCAGGACAGGCCTCACATATCCTATTACAGGATAGGGAGCCGAGACCTCAAATACGCCTACTGGAACGGCTCATCGTGGCAACTGCAGACGGTTGACACAGCCGGATCCGTGGGCATGTGGACATCCATAGCCATAGATTCCCAGAACAGGCCTCACATATCCTACTATGATTCCTCGGCGGCCAAGCGAGACCTCAAATACGCCTACTGGAACGGGTCGGCCTGGCAGATACAGACGGTTGACACCACCGGCGATGTCGGACGCTACACCTCCCTTGCCCTGGATTCCCAGGACTGGCCACACATAGCCTACTATGATGTTACCAACCAGAGGCTCAAATACGCCTCCTGGAACGGATCATCCTGGGTGATAGAGGTCGCTGATCCCAACACCTGGGCAGGCTACTGGATGACGGACAGGAGCCTCAAGGTCGGCTCAGATAATTGTCCAAGGGTGGCCTATTACAGGTCAACGGACCTCTACTATGCGCACAGGGGATGCCCTCCCCTGGAGGTTGAGGAGGCTTCTGGCCCGAATGAGAACGGTATCATCACCCTCTCCCCGAGCTCCGTTGAGATAAGGCTGGTCATGCCTGGTCAGCTCACAGCCTATGATCCTCTCGGTAGGGAGCTGACGGCCTGGCCTCTTGAACCCGGAGAGCATACCATCAGCCTTGATGGACTGGGCAGGGGTGTTTGTTTCCTTGCCCTCTCCTCTCACGGGAACATAGTGGACACAAAGACGCTCGTCCTATCTCGGTGATGGAATACACGGATGGCCCCAGGGATGGATCCCTCTCCTATCTGACTATTGCCTTTCCTTTATAAACAGGGCGGGCACGGAGACCTGCCCCTACATCCCCCGTCTGCCAGAGATAAACGCCTGGGTCAAGGGGGATGCGGGTTTGGCCCTTGGACAGATTGTTGAGATGAATAGTCTTCCGTCAGCCGCATAAATCCTTATGTCCATGTCTCCGGGCGCGTCAAAAACAACCCCTCCGGCAACGGTCACGCAAACGATCCGAGGCCATGATTGATCTCTTTCAGATTCATCAATGGCGCTGGGCGGACACACATCGGACACCCGAGGATCAGGGGTTGTGATGGTCGGATTTGGGTTGCTCGCGGAAGGATTACAAGCAACAAGGTTCGCGCCGGGGGACGATGTTGAATTGACGGCGCTTCCAGAACATAGCCTCCATCGTTTGTCTGGATTTATGGAATAAGCGGCATCCATATTCGTTCCCCCGAATGTCCTTGTCCATTCAGGGGTTCCTGTGGACGAGAGCTCGAAGACCAGGAAGTCATCCATGCCGGCCCCGTAGCTAGGTCCCCCGCCACTACACAGCCGCCATCCGCGGCCCTGGCCACCGAATAGGCATATTCTTTGTCCATCCCTCCATAGGTCTTAGCGAACAGGCCCTACGAGACCAGCGCAGATATAATCAAGGTGTTCATGATTAAGTGATCCTTCACCCGGCTGGCCTCTAGCTGGCCCCTGATTGACCACTTGCCTTATTCTCTGGGTATGAAGGAGAG
>JBMFOM010000131.1:0-3927 GCA_049969615.1 Caldifarciminota bacterium | reverse complement strand
CATCCGGGCTTTCTCAAACCAGGGGGGTATGCTGAGAATCAAAAATGAGCACATCCGGGGAAAGGATCACAGCGAACGCGTGATATTGTAAGACAGGCTCAAAGTGGGTTATAATTTCTCTAAACCTTAACGGAGGTTGGTATGCGTTATATAACAACAACTTGCGTTGTTGTCTCCATGCTCATGGCAGGGAGACTGATGCCCCGACTGGCCGAGACCCTGAAGACAGCAAACCCGGACGAGATCATCGGCGTGATAGTGCACCTGACCGAGAACCCGCTGGAGAATGTCATGCCAGCAAAGACCGACCAACAGAAACTTGAACTCGTGGCCTACCTTCAGGCCGCTACTGCTAGGAGCCAGGCCGGGGTTTTATCTGATCACCCTGGTCTCTCCTCTGTTGAACAGTTCTGGGTCTTCAACGGGTTCTATTGCGAGGCAACGCCGGATCAGATAAGGGAGTTAGCCGCGGATCCCAGGGTTGACTATGTGATCCTGGACAAAATGCCATATGATCCGCTGATAGAACCCACCCCATCGGACGCGGTTCTTCCCACGCCAGAATGGAACATCTCCAAGATCAAGGCCGACTCGGTCTGGATGAAGTATGGCATAACCGGCAGAGGGAGAATAATTGGAGCGATGGACACCGGGGTTGATACCTCTCACCCGGCACTGAAGTGGGGAACCACCTCAAAGATGGTCCCCGGAGGCTGGTATGATGGCGTATCAGGCAACCCCAACCCTTACTGGACAGGAGACCACGGAACACATGTCACCGGGACAGAGGTCGGTGGCGATGGCCTTGGTCCGTTCACCGACGACATCGGGGTGGCGCCGGGCGCGCAGTTCATCCACGCGCTTGTCATCGGTGGGAGTTATTACTACAGAGACTTCCACAGGGGCTTCCAGTGGGTAGCGTCCCTCGCAGGAACAGGCATTGAGCCGGACGCTGTCCAGAACTCGTGGGGCTGGCCCATAAACGAGGAGTCCATTGAATACTGGAACGACATCCTGGCCTGGCGCGCAGTGAACATAATACCCACCTTCTCTTACGGCAACGAATCCACCGACGGCCCCAGGACGCCCTCCAGCTACCCGAACCTCATATCCGTTGGAGCGACCGACGCGAGCGACAACATAGCCTCCTTCTCATCCCGTGGCCCAGCGCCGAACGCACCGCCCTGGAACGAGCCGAAATACTGGTCCGATCCCCTGTGGAACACTTACACCTATCCCCTCTATGGTCCCTATGTCTCCGCGCCAGGTGTGGGCGTCAGGTCATGCGTTCCTGGAGGCGGGTACCAGAGCTGGGATGGCACATCCATGGCAGGACCGCATGTGGCGGGTACCATAGCCCTAATGATGGAGGCGAATCCTGACCTGGACTATCAGACAGTCTGGGAAATACTCACCTCCACCTGCTACCAGCCCGCCGGTACCTATCCCAACAACAACTATGGTTGGGGCCGCATAAACGCTCTTGCGGCTGTTGAGATGGCCATGGCAATAAAGACAAAGCCCTTCATAACCATCTTCTCCTACAACATAACTGATCCGGGCGGCAACAACGACAACTGGTGGCAGAGAGGCGAGCTGGTGGGCCTGGTGTTCACCGTTCACAACTCCGGCGCGGCCGGCAACATAACAGCGACCGTCACCACGACCAATCCCAATATAACCATGTACGACGGGAACACCTCTTTCGGCAATGTCCCGGCCGGAGGTTTCGCGAACAACGCGTCTGATCCCGTTTGGGTCCAGAGCAGTGTCAACACTCCATGCGGAGAGTATGTCCGGTTCAACATAGTGGTTACTAACGGTGGCAACTACACGGATACCCTTATAGCTGATGTGAATGTGGACTACGGCCCTGGAATGATCGTTGATGTGTATCCACTGCCTGCATCCATTTACGCCAACTCATATAGGCCCCTCTCAGTCACCGCATCCCCAACGAGCATCTACCTTTGCCACGCGGCCAGCAACAAAATATATGTCCTGAACGGGACAACCGGCGACAGCGCCAGGGTATTCAACGGCCCTACCTCAAACCTGACAGGCATAGCCTATGACCAGACCCGCAACGCCCTTTGGGTCCAGTCAAGCGCGGGCACCATATACAGACTTGATACCCTTGGCACCCAACAAACTTCTTTCAGCTCTCCGGCAACCACCAGGGCAGACATAGCCTATGATCCCGTGGAGGACGTGCTCTGGGTGACCTCCGGGACAACGGTCTATAAGGTTGATGCGGCGACTGGTTCCAACCTCGGTTCAATAACCTGCTCCGCATCCGGAACAGTCAGGGGGATAGCCTACGAGCCAAGGGGCGGCTCAAATGGGACCCTTGTGTTGATGGTTGACAAGAGCTTAACAAAATGGCTCTACGAGTTCTCCAAGACCGGGACAAAGCTTGACTCCGTGAAGATAGCAGAGGTGGAGGCTACGCCTGCTGGAATGGACTACGATCCTGTTGATAGCGCCTACTATGTAGTATATAGCTCAAGCGGAACATGGTCCTATCTAACAACAGAACTCAGGAAGCAGGGGGGCTTCTATTGTCCTGAGGCCGAGATGTCCGTCGGCGCGGCTGACAAGCCCTCCTACGTGATGCTCAAGGGCCCTTCTCCCTCGGTCACGAGGGATTACTTCGTGCTGTCTCTGAGCCTGCCGACTGAAGAGCATGTAAGGATAACCCTATACGATGCGACCGGCAGGGTTATCCAGGAAGTCCACAACGGCAAGCTCACAACGGGTTATTATACCTTCAGGGTGAGAACAGACGGCCCATCCGGAGTATATTTCCTGAGGGTTGAGGCAGGCGATCTGAGCATGAACAGGAAACTGGTCATAAACAAGTAAAATCTGACTCATGCCGAAAAAACGAGCGGGGCGAAAGCCCCGCTTTTTTGAAGTCCGGTCTTGACCCTCAAAGAGGAGCTATATATTCATCCCCATGCCCCTCAGGATGTTCTTACCCTCCTCGGTCATCCTGTCTATTGACCACGGCGGATCAAAGGTTATATTCACCCTTATGCTATCAACGCCCTCAAGTGCCCCTATCTTTTCTTCAACCTGCTTCACTATATAGGCACCCATTGGGCAACCAGGCACTGTGAGCGTCATAAGTATCTCAACATCACCATCCTCTATGCTGAGGCCATAGATGAGGCCTAGATCTACTATGTTGACGGGTATCTCCGGATCATAGATGCTCTTCAAAACCGAATAAATAGCTTCTTGTGTGATCATAGCGAGAAATTATAACCCATTTCCTGCGCGGGATCAAATTTTTGTATTTGGGGAAACCGGACATACCCGAGACATAGATCCGCATAATTTCACGCCAGGGAGGTAGAGGCACGGCGCTATCTCGCGAAAACCTTGACCGTCTGTCCTCCGGCCCTGACAAACCAGAGGCCCTCAGCCAATCTGAGACCCTTGCCAGGCTCAAGCTCTCCGTGCCAACCTAGCCGGCCGGTTGGATCATAGGCCGAACATTCAACCGGGCCCTGGCCGGTCCAGAAGATCTCTCCGGCCCTGACAATGAGCTTGCCGGGTTCGGGAATATCTGGCATGGCCTCATCCTCAATCAGTGTCCGGCATCCTTCCTTGACTGCCCATATAGCGTTCCGCCAGAGCTCAACCGCATCGTTCATACCATCCGCGTCAGTATCCGCACCATCCTGCCACTCAGCCAGGAGTATGGAGAAGAGAACAGTATTACACGGCCAACTGCCGGTTGGACCCTTGACTGTGATTAGGGCCTGGCCATCCTGGTATGATGATGTGAGTCCGCCCAGGAGCGTAACCGTGTCCCCTGGTAGGGAATACTTCCAGGTTCCATCGTGATCCTTCACCCGGCTGTCCTCTAGCTGGCCCCTGATTGACCACTTGCCTTATTCTCTGGGTATGAAGGAGAGG
>JBMFOM010000130.1:0-4202 GCA_049969615.1 Caldifarciminota bacterium | reverse complement strand
CCCGATCTTGCTAAGCTAATTCTCAGAGCCATCGGAACTTTCGCCGAACTCCTTGATGGACAAGGACTCAGAAGGGGTTGAAAGTGGGTCAGGTGAGATACACGAATACTTGATCCTAAGCTGGAAGTTTGCTATAATTTCTTCCAGCACAGAGGAGGTGCTAACATGAATTTGATATCTCTGGTCATCTTGGCAAGCCTGTGAACATCCCAGCCTGGGACAGAGGGCCATGTGCGTTCTGACAAGGACGGTGGAACGAGCCTTGCTTTCTACGCGAAATATGTTCTCAAGGGCAACTACATCGTAGGCTCCACTGGCCTAAGGTTCACTGGTTCCGGCTCAATAAACATCTCCGGACTCCCCTCCAGCCCCCAAATTGTCAAGGCATATCTGATATACTCAGTGATAGCCAGCACGCCCCAGCCACAGGGTAATCTGAATGGGACGCCTATATCCGGTTCGCTCGTTGGGAGCGGCCCTTCGCCATGCTGGTCTGAATCCTATATCTACACCTATGTCGCTGATGTAACCACCATAGTCCAGGCGGTTGGCAACGGCACATATACCCTTACAGGTTTCTATAATCCCGCGGGCAACCCTCCGCCCGGAGGGGCGGATGGTGCGACCCTGGTCGTGATATTTTGCGATCAGGGTAGCACGGTGAGAACAGTCCTGGTCTATCTCGGTGCTTATACCCTTGATTTTGCCGGTGGCCCAAGCAGTTATAACTGGAATATAACGAACTTCACCGCGACCAACCCAGTCAATTCTGCTAAGACAACCCTCGTTTTCGCTGATGGCCAGGACTACTGGTATGAGAGCTATGCAGGCGTCCCCTGCGGCCTCGAGTATGTCTATTTCAATGGGGCCTTGGTAAGGAGCGGCCAGTATGGCCTGCCTGGCGGGGACGGCAACCTCTGGGATGCGGTTCACATAGCAAACGCGGCCAGCTACATCCCCGGAGGCGCCAGCACCGTGAGCGGCCAGCTCAGCGTTGATTATGACCCAGACTGGGGAGACTGCATAACCACCGTCGGACATATCCTCTCTGTCTCTTCGGTTGAGACCGAGACCTACAACTGCGCCCTCTCGGCCGAGGAGGGTGTTGCAGATGGTAATATAGACCTCCGCGTTGCCGGTCATAGGATAACCCTCAGCCTCCCGTTCCCGGTTGCGGGGGTTCTCAGCCTGTATTCATCCGACGGCAGGCTCGTTCGCGTTCTGGCCGACGGGACGCTTTCTTCATCCGAGATACCCGTTCCTCCGCTTGAGCCGGGAATATATTTCCTCAGGCTTGTAACCGATCTGGGGAGCTCAGATGTAAAGCTAGTAGCAGGACGGTAGGATACAAGATTCTTTTTTCTGACTGGATCGCGTCAGGTTTGTGTCAGATCTTTTGTTATTAATAAAGCCTGATACACGGAGGTTAATAACATGAACCTGATGTTTATAGCGCTCTTAGTATATGGCGCTTCGGAAGCAGGCAAAGGCCCCATAACCACGGATACTGCAGGTGGCACCATGCCTTACCTGTATGCCAGGTATGTTCTCAGAGGAAGTTATACAATTGGCTCGACAGGACTGCGCTCAAACAACCCGAAAACTGACACAATAACCCTCTCTGGCTTACCGTCCGGCCCAGATGTCGTTAAGGCGTTCCTCATCTATTCCGTCATAGCTAACAGCCCCAACCCTCAGATGAGTCTAAATGGTTCCCCTGTCTCGGGGGTACAGGTTGGAAGGGGGCCATCACCCTGCTGGAACGATTCCCTTATATACACCTATGTCGCTGACATCACTCCCCAGGTCAAGACCATTGGGAACGGGGATTACATCCTCTCCGGTTTCTATTGCCCGTCTGGAACGAACTATCAGCCTGGCGGCACGGATGGCGCTTCCATAGTGGCCATATATTGTGACAACAATCTGCCCGTGAGGACTGTTGTGCTATATGTCGGTGCCTTCACCGTTACCTGGCAGTTAAATATGAACTATGAGGATACCCTTAGCTGGACAATGGGAAACTTCACCGCATCCAACCCAGTGACGACAGCCAGGGCAACCATGCTATTTTCTGATGGCCAGGATTACTGGTACTATTCCCAGTTCGGCTACAGCGCAGGAAAGGAAAAGCTCTATTTCCAGTCAGTGCTCCTGAGGAGCGGCACCTACGGCCTGCCAGGAGGCGAGGGAAACCTCTATGACGCGGTTGATTACCCGAACGCGCAGGGAGCAATATCCGGCGGTGCTACATCTGTCCAGATGACGCTCATATTGGCGCCAGATACCCCGAACACGGCCTTTGAGGACTGCATCACGATTGTTGGTTCCATACTCTCTGTTTCCTCTGTTGACGCGGAGACATTTCAGTGTGTCCTTTCCGCCGATGAAGGGTTTGCTGGAGATGAGTTTGGTCTCCGCGTTGCCGGTCATAGGATAACCCTCAGCCTCCCGTTCCCGGTTGCGGGGGTTCTCAGCCTGTATTCATCCGACGGCAGGCTCGTTCGCGTTCTGGCCGACGGGACGCTTTCTTCATCCGAGATACCCGTTCCTCCGCTTGAGCCAGGAATATATTTCATTAAGCTTACGACCAGGATAGGCGGGGCAGAAACGAAGCTGATCGTGCGCGACTAGCCGCTTTTTTTGCCGAGCCTTTTTGCGGCGTCCTCAAGCAAGAGGTATGCCAGCTTGGTTGTGGCCAGAGCATCCTGACCGGATACCTCCGGCGCGGTGCATTCCAGAACCGCAGTGACGAAATCCCTGTCCTCGGCGTATATTGGTTCCGTGTTCTTATCCACTTCCGGGAAATAGGGCAATATGGTGTCTTCACGCTTTATTACCATCTCAAGGTCGCGGTCAAGAAGGTTTACAGAAATGTAGGTGTTTTCCTGGAAAAACCTTACCTTGCGCATCTTTTGCATGGAGACGCGTGATGTCGTCAGCGATGCTATTCTGCCAGAGGGGAATTCAAGCCTAGCATTGGCTATATCAATGTCGTGCGTTAGTACCGGCACGCCTATGCAGGTGAGACGTTCCGGTTCCTCGTGGATATACCTGAGCACTATGTCTATATCGTGAACCATGAGGTCGGTTATTACATCAACATCCGTTCCCCTGGGATTGTATGGTGCGAGACGCATTGCCTCAATATACATCGGATTCTCAATGTATTCGGAGGCCGTGACCAAGCCGGGGTTGAAACGTTCAACATAACCGACAGCGAGCGTTACGCCCTTGGTTTCCGCTAGCGTGACTATCTCCTCGGCCGAGGCTAGATCGTGCGCCAGTGGCTTCTCAACGAGGAGATGAAGCCCCCTCTCCAGGACATTCCTGCACACATCCAGGTGGGTGTTGGAGGGTGTTGCCACAACAGCGGCCTCTGCTTCTGAGAGCAGATCCTCCATGCGTTCAAAAGACCTTACCCCGTATCTGCTGGCTATTTCGCCGGCCTTTTCCCTATCCGCGTCGTATATGCCTACCAACTCCGCCTCCGGTAACCTGGAGAGTGCCCTTGTGTGTATGGCGCCCATATGTCCCACACCTATAACGCCGATCCTCAATTTTTTCATTTTTCGGAACCTCCGGTAGTATCCAGCCGCGGAGTCACCTCTTTTTCAACGAGGCTCGCCCTCCGGGCAAAGTCCTTCATGTATGCAAAGGCATATGCGTCCGCCACCGAGAATCCCCACACGCCGATGAAAAAAAACCCGTAGTTCAACGCTGGGGACATGGTTTCTTCGGATGGGTCTTGCCTGTATTCAATGAGTTTGGTGGCAGTCATTCCCGCGAGAAAACCCTCTATGCCACCCAGCAATAGTCCCTTCCAGGCCTGGCCGTTGTAGAATTGCCCTGCGCCGGGGATTATGGCGGAGAGCCAGGCGGCCCTCGCGGGATTCTTTCCCGTCAGATAGGCAACCGTGTCCAGACCCGTTGGAACGCGCTTGACCACGAGAGACACAACGCGAGGGTTTGCGGCCGTATCGCGAACGGCTGTTATGTTCGTGGCCCAATCGGCCTGGGCCACGAGAAGGACCAAAAGCATGGGCAAATTATAGATCAGAGCTTGATGAGCCCGCACTACCAAAGGGATCATCGGTTCCGTCCAACCTTACGGGTACCTCACCCGACCCATCTCAGCCCTTTACGGGTTGAAGGCGCGGCCTTTGATGATGAGGACAAGGCCTCTCCTTACCCTTTGGGTC
>JBMFOM010000129.1:0-4227 GCA_049969615.1 Caldifarciminota bacterium | reverse complement strand
CCTCTCCTTCATACCCAGAGAATAAGGCAAGTGGTCAATCAGGGGCCAGCTAGAGGCCAGCCGGGTGAAGGATCACATAAAGGCCATGCAACGTTTTTGGGTATTGGCGCGTATCCGAGTTCTAATATCAGGCCTACAACAATTTGAAAGTAAGTAATGCGTCACTAATCAGGTGGGCAGTTAGAACCTCTCCAGATGAACCCTTATCTCTCCCTTCCTGGTTTCTATTCGGCTTATCCGTGTGTTCCACCGCATCTCCGCTGGCAGGCGCTCCCAAAATTGCGTTATGTCAACCCAGAGCAAATTGCCCTCGGTTCTGACCCCTTTTCTTATGAACCGGACAGCAGTTTTCACGAGCGAAAGCGACCCCTCCTCTTCAAAATGGAACGCCAGTTCCTTGATTTCTCCCCAATGAACGCCTTTCGGAATCAGCCTCGCTTTCAATTCACCGGGCACAAACGGTGCCCTGACCGAGAGAACCAGGAATCCCTCTCCCATTTCAAGCCGTGTTTCCTTAACGGGCAGCCTTCCCTTGTAGATATCAAGGAGCAGTTCAACAAAGCCATGACTCAGTGAGAAATAGCTCATTTCTTTACCAGGATCTTGCTTGTGGTCCGGTTTCCTGACTTTACTGTTATCACATATGCTCCTGGAGCCAGATTCCTTGTCTCAAGGTTCAGAATGCCCTGAGATGTTCCGGAGAGAACTTGCCTACCCTCCGCGTCCCATAGGTTTACCTCAGCGCCGGGTGGCGTTTTTATCTGCAGGAACCCGGAGAATGGATTCGGATATGCGCTCAAGGCGAACCCCGGCCCTGGCCCCTGCTCCTCTGTTATCAGGCCGCCGCACCAAAGCACATGCCATATCTCGTCTATGTATATCTCAGCGCCGTCCGGTATGCCATCCCCATCATCGTCGCCTCCTGCCTCCTGCACTATAAAGGAGTTAATGACTGTTTTGCACAGGGGGCGATTATCAGCGCTCACCACACCAGCGTTGTTCCAGAAATACTGATAACCCCAGCCGGCCGCGGCAAGGTATCCCATGGAAACCGAGAGGCTGTCCCCTTCATCAAGGTAGTCGTTTGAGAAATTGAGCTGATTCGGGGGGTATTCCGGGTTGTTAAAGACATACACACGATCCCAGATGTCCAAGGGCACGAGGTCTGCTATATCGCCAGCCGGGGTCGCACCCATCAATGACCAAAGGGATGTGGAGCCGGTGTGAGAGCCGTCGGTATCATAGGTGGAGACTATCAATGCTCCTCCAGCCTGGACCCAGGCCGCGAGGCTGTCCCAATATTGCCCTATGCCAGGCATGGAAGCGTGATCCACAATGACTAGATTCCACCCACCTGTCCTGAGCGCGTTGCCAAAGCCGACCGGATCCTTGAAATAGAGGTTCCAGGTCAGATCCGCCGAATCCCTAAGGTAGTTCAGGGCCTTGACCACCATGAGATCCGAAGGACTCCCGACATACTGGGCGTCCGCGTATACCAGGATATCAACATATTGCCTGGTTGGGCCCATGTTGGCCAACACGAAAATCAAAAGATGCATGGTGATATTTTAATACCCTATGAGGTGAGCGTGCAAGCGCGTTGTCTACTGAGCTCTCACATATTCCCACCTCCTAGGGGTAAGGTCTGATTTAGGATAGCCTGTAAGTTCTTGGGGCACAAGAGCTTAGCGTATTCCCCTCGCAATCGGTCAAGGCAGAGCAAGGCCTCGGTGAATACGATATGAAACCCCTGAAAAATCCCGGTTTGCCCTTGTAGCCGCTGAGGAACCCGTTCATCAGGAATCCTCTCTTGACCCATGACCTCATCTCCCACCATGCGAGGTCAATGGCTCTTGCCACACACAAAAAGGCCTTCCTCAGGACGAGGACATCAGCCCCCATGGACTTGAGCCAGCTCATTATCTCGCCGGATACTCTCGGTGAGAAAGTTTCATTTTTTCTTTTTCCTCCGGTTTCTTCTTTGGGCCGGGAGAATATTTTCATCCATCTTTGTGTCCTTGGGCCACTACGGCCCCAAGGGTTTCAGAGCTTGGCCTTGCAAGACAAGGGATCCGTGGGTTGAGGAAATGTGGGAGCTCAGCCCCGGCCCGGGCGAACCTTTTCTGGCTAAAATCTAACGCTTATGCCTCCGTTAAAGGTTCTTCCCGCGTTTCCGGAAGCGGAAGAACCCCCTTCGTCATAGTTTATAATATCCTCATTCAAGATGTTTTGAACCCCCATGTTGAGCTGAATGCCATCAGCAGGCTTCGCGAAGAGATTCAGGTTGACCAGAACATAATCCGGGAGCCTCTCGTTTTTCGCAGAAAACCTACCGCTAACCCATTCCCCTGTTAGGCTTGCCCCTGTGAGCCTCGTCTCCAGGACCAGCTGGCCGGAGACGGTATGCTGTGGCTCATAAGCGAGCGGGAGCTCCGTCTCATCATCTCTGGCCCTCAGGTATGTGTATGAGAGATCGGACCAGAAGGGCCCCCGTTGAAGCTTTGTCTTCAAGGATATTCCCCATGTATAGGCGGAAGGAACATTCTCTCTGGTTAATATGGGCAGGTCGTTCAACGAGTCCTCGGTGGGGGCAAGGATTATTATGTTTCTCACGTGGTTGTAGAAACCAGCGACTCCGAGGCTCAGGAATTCGGCTGGAGCGAAATCCGCGCCCGCAGAATAGCTCGCTGAGGCCTCAGGGAGGAGACCTGGGTTGCCGCGCCTATAGTATGATCCCGCCGGGATATCCTCTTCATACCTATCTTGAAGGCTAGGCGCCCTGAACCCCCTGCCTACATAAGCCCTAACAACGAGAAGCCTGTTTGGTTTCAACCGGAATCCGGCCTTAGGCGTCAGCTGGAATCCGCCCACCGGATAGCGGTCAAGTCTGCCGGCCAGATCAATGTTAAACCAGTTCCACGGCCTCGCGTCATCCTCAAAGTAAAGCCCATAGAATGATTCATTGAACGCTGACTGATCTTCTTTCCCGAAACTGGTTTCTCTGAACACGAGCCCGGTCATGATATTGTGGTAGGACAATCCAAGGTGAGATTCTCCCTTTATCTCCCCGGTGAGGCTCGTGGTTCTTGAAGGACCGTAGTTTCGGTAATAATTGTTCAGGTATGCGCTCAGCTCGTTATGCGAGAAAGCCCCCATCCAAGTAAATCCCAACTCTCCTATTTTGTTCCAGAAGTGTTCCGGGTTATTCTGACCTGTTTCTCCCTCGCTATAGGCCCCATTGAGAGCGAATCCCCTGTAGGCTGTTTTGGCGGAAATGCTCATCCTCCTATAAGCCTCAGCGTCCAGGAGGCCTTCGTAAGACCTCTGTCCCAGGCTCAGTATGTAGGCTGAACCATCCGGCCCTGCTCCACCCACCGCGGCTTCGGATTCAAGGTTTCCATATGTGCCGATGTTGGTCCTGAAGGCCCGGAAAGGGTTTGGCGATGGTCTTTTGGTGATTATGTTGATTATTCCACCAAGGGCATCAGAGCCGTGTATGGCGCAAGAAGCACCCTCAATCACTTCAATCCTTTCGACCAACAGAAGGGGAACCGAAGATATGTTGGAACCAGTCCCATCATGGCAAAAAAGACGCTTGTTGTCAAAGAGGACGAGGGTATGGTGGGACAATAGGCCCTGGAGCCTGGGGCTGAACGCGTCGAGGGCGCCGGATGACTGAGGGCCTGATGCCGTTATTCCGGGCAGAACCCTCACGGCGTCCAAGAAGGATATTTGGTTAGCTGATTGCAATCTCACAGCATCCACCTTTTGGGTTGGTATTGGAGATTGACTCATATCGTGTAGGGTGGGTGAGGAGATGATCTCAACCTCTTCTGAGCTTACGGCTGATGGAATCAGGGCCACCGAAATGTGAGTGGGAACCTCTGAGAGCTCTATCCTCTTGGTCTGGTATCCTACCATGTTTACAATCAGGATAATAGGCGGTTCAGGCGCGTTCACGAGCATGAAATGCCCGTTCTCGTCAGCGTAGGTCCCCGCGCCCTTGCCTTCAACCACGATAGCGGCTCCTGGGAGTGGGTTCCCTGTTTCGGCATCCATGACCATTCCGTGTATGGTGGCTGATAACAAAAGTATCAAAAACATAGCTTAATAATTATATATCTAATTGATAGGTAATTGCAAGCTGATTAGTAGCTCGTGATCCTTCACCCGGCTGGCCTCTAGCTGGCCCCTGATTGACCACTTGCCTTATTCTCTGGGTATGAA
>JBMFOM010000128.1:0-4270 GCA_049969615.1 Caldifarciminota bacterium | reverse complement strand
AAGAAAAATTGAGCCTGTCTCACAATACGATTTTTTGACGCCTATCAACTCTGAGAATGAGGCCAGGAGCGGATCTTATCTGAGACAGCTTCTCAATAACCCTATTCTGGGACAGGCTCAAGTTGAGTTTAAGAGCTCAACACCCTTGAAGTCCCTCCCTCTTTTACCACCTCTATTACTGTGTCCGCGATGACCTTCATGTCCTCATCGTGGGTTATTATTATTATCTGCGGGGTAGAGGAGTGCAGTTTGAACTCCTCCAGGAGTTCCTGCAGGGAGTGTATTCTCTCCGTGTCAAGGTTGTGGGTTGGTTCATCCAGAAAGAGCGATTCGCTTTCTCCGCTGAGAAGCGCCTTGGCAATGGCGAATCTCATGGCTATGCCCATCGCGACTTGTTCTCCGCCGGAGAGCCTTTCCATCTGTCTCCCCATCTCATCAATCTTGACCGGTATGAGCTCGTCATTCAGGAGAACCGTTTGCAGTCCTGAGAATGAGAAGTCCTGGAAACACGCATTGAGGTTGTCCTCAAGCCTTCTCATAGCGGTGAGGAATTCCTTTTCTAGTCCCTGAGGCGAGAGCAGTCTGGTCTTTATATCCGAAAACATTCTCATTTTTTGCTCCGCGCGCCCCGCGGTTTCAAGTATCCCGGACAGGTCGGCAAGCTCCTTCTCTATAGCCTTGATTTCATTGCGCAGGTTGATCTCCCTTTCTCTCAGCGACTCCCTTTTAGCATGGAGACTGTCCAGGGCTTCGGAATGGGATTTTTTTCGTTCCTGGAGACGAGCCCTTCTCGCCTCTGTTCCCGCGAGGGATTCAAGCCTGGCCCTTTTTTCCGCCAGCTCCGCCCTTTTCTTCTCAAGAAGCCCGGCCTGTTCCTCCAGATCAAGCGCGAGTTTCTCCAGATTCCTTATTTCCGCGTCCAGTTTCCCGTATTCCCTCTCTACGGGCGCAAGCTCGTTTATCCGCGTCCGCAGATCGTCCGGCCCCATGTCCGGGAAACTTCTTTTTTCGGCCAGATCCCTGATCCCTGATAGGAGTCTTTCCAGCTGAGACTCAAGGCGCTCCGGCGGGTTTTTCGCTATAAACTCCCCGGCCGCGACGAACTCCCTTTCAGCAGGCTCAAGCAGTTTGATCCCGGTGCGGACCTCTTCCAGCTCAACCTTTAATTTTTCGTGCTTTTCAGCTATGCCGGAGATTTCTTCCAGGCGTTTTTTGGCATCCTTCTCTTCTTCGTCAAACCGGGAAAGCATTTCCCAAATGCGCTCTTTTTCTTCGGCGTCCCTCGCGAGTTTCTTCAGCATAGACAATTCTTCGTTGATGGCCTTTGATTTGCTGGCCAAGGCATCCGCCCGGGCCTTTGCCTCCGCGAGCTCTTTACCTAGCTGTTTTAGCACATCAGCCCTGTGCTCGGGTGTCAGCTTCTGCTTGCAGAGCGGGCAGATTTCCCCGAGTTTCTCCACTGCTACTATGTCCTTCTCCGCCCTCTTTATTCTTCCGGCAATCTCCCCTCTTTCGGATTCCGTTATCCTGACCTCTGATTCCAGCTTTTCCACCCTGAGATTTATCTCCTCGCTTGATTCCCCTATCTCCGGCAGTTCAGAGAGCCTCTTTTCTAGGTCCGCCCTTTCCTTCTGTTTTTTGGCGATGGTTTTTTGAATAGCGTCTGCTTCACCGAGCCGCATCTTCAGGCCCTCTATCTCGCTGCGAACTCTCTCTTCCTCGTGCTTGAGCGCTTGAAAACTCTCGTGTGATTGTAGGAGTCGCTCCATGGCTCTCTCGTATTCCCTCGTTTCCGTCAGTCTCTTCTCAATCTCCCCGGCCTCAACGCTCCTTTTTTCAATTTCTGCGAGGATTTCTACCTCGTCCCTCATGGCGGAGAGCTCCTTCAGATTGCCCTCAAGTGCATGCTTGGATTCCCTTAGTCTGGGGAGCTCCCGCACGCTCTTCTCGTTCTCCTCCCTCTGTTTCTGCAGGCTCTTTATCTCATCTTCCCTAACCCCTATCTCCCTGGCCAGCGCGGCCTTCTCCGTTTCCATCTCTATTGCCTCCCTCTCCTCTGCCTCTATTTCCCGGCCTATCCTCGCGAGCTCCTCCTCTTCGGCAAGAAGGGCTTCTTTTTCTGACAGGATTGCCGAGAGCGCACTCCCTTTCTCCCTCAGTGTCCCCTCCCTTTCCCCAATCTCCCTCTTGAGGTCTCCTATGCCCGAATATCCCCTCAGGATGCCCGCCAGCTCCCTTTGTTCCTCTGAGGCAAGCGATGCCGCGGCCTCAGCCACGAGCTGAAGGTGGTGATACCCGAACATCTTTTCAAAGACATTCTTCCTCTCGTGAGCCGAAAGTCCCAAAACCCCCATGATCTCGCCCTGGACTGCCATGACCGAATACCTGAACATCTCGTGGTTCATGCCGAGCTCGCCCACAATAAGGGGATCAAGATCCTTTATCCCGCCGGCCGCGACCAGCCTGCCATCCTTCCAAAGCTCTGCCTTGATGGGTTTCGGGTCCTTCTTTGAGAAGGCATATTCCCTTATCACCGTGTATTCGTGGTTACGGTGCCTGAAGGTTGCCTCCACCCCCATGCTTTGCTCGCCCTTGGTGACCAGCTCCCTTGGCCTCTGAAAGCTCGTGCCGAATAGGGCAAAGCGCATCGCGTCAAATAGGGAGCTCTTTCCCATGGCGTTTTCCCCGGATATGAGCGTTATCCCTGTTTCCGGGAAATTCACCTCGGTGTCCCGATGGCTCAGAAAATTCCTGATATACAATCTAAACAGACGCATTGCTATTTTCCTCCAAGTGTTTTTTGGCCGCTTCCTTCGCCGCATCAATGAGGAACTGCCTGTCCCTTTTGGCTTGGGTTCCGGATAGCTCCCGCTCAGCCTCCGCCTGAATGACCGCCTCCCTCATCGCCATTACCAAACCGAGGAGCTGGGGGTCGTCCCCAAAGAACCTCCCAATGATGTCCTGGCTGGTTTGCTCGTCCCCGGCTGGCGTTCCCGCGGGCGCGCGCTCCGAGCGCTCCGGTTTCACATTTACCAGGAGAAAATCCCCCCGTTTCAATCCGAGCGCCTTCAGGGCGTTATCAACAACCTGATCGGCTCTCATGTCTGGCCCTCCCCTGAGCTTTATCCTGAGCATGGGCTTTTTTGCCAAAGAGCCAAGTTTTTCCCCGATACCACTCAGTTTTTCTAAGAGCTCGTCCTCCCAGCAATCCAGATAGAAGAAGGGCCTTGTCCTGGTGAGGAAGTGGGGTTCCACCCTCACTCCCGCGTCATCCACCTCAATCAGATATATGCACCTGGCCTTGATGTTCGCCTCTTCAACGGATAGTTCTCTAGCCTCAGATGCGCCGGGAAAGGCATAGCGTTCCCCTATCCAGGGAATATGCCAGTGGCCGAACGCACCGTAGGAGAAGACCGGCGGTATGTCCTGCGGATAGAGGCACGGGATCAGCGATGTTGGCGGATAGGCATATTGATGCAGGACGAGGATTGCTGGCCTTCTCGCCTTCTCTCCCATGTCCGAGATGTATCTCAGAAGCTCATCTTTTCGGGTCATGTATGGCAGGCCCCAGAACTCCACTCCATCAACCGTGTAGCGCATTCTGTTCTCGGCAACACTGAAGACCTTTGCCCCCAGCAGTTCAAATATACCCTGGGGAGCGACCTCTCCCCTCACGCTCCTTTTATCGTGGTTGCCGGTGACAAGGAGGACCTCTATGCCCGCTTTCATTAGGCGCAGGAGCTTCTCCGCGACGAAAAGGATGTCCTTGTTTGACGGCCTCGGCCGTTCAAATAGATCGCCCGCGTGTACGAGGGCCTGGGGCGCCAGCTCAAGGGTCATCTCAACTATTTCCGAGAAGGCCTCCCGGAAATCCTCTTCCCGCTCCGGCAGGCCCATCTGGGAACAACCAATATGGGTGTCAGCGATGTGAACGAACTTCATTGCAGAGATAAATTATACAGCTAAGCAGGGGGGGTGGGGGGCTACCCCTATACAGCTGATTTTGCACTTCAGGAAAGCGGATGGCTTTTTGACCCCGCGATCGCTTCCAGTATCCTATCCTCCCAGCGTTCTATCAGCTCAATGGGCATCCCCAGGCACTCAACAGGGGACCTGAGAACCAGAAGCAGGGAGAGGTTTTTGCTCATCCTTCTTGAGATCATCATGAAGCGTTCGGTTTCAACCATCACATAGTTTATCTGGTCGCGATGTTCGCATGTCCAGGACCCATAACCGAACCTGGACGCCATAGCGTCCTCGGCCGCGCTAT
>JBMFOM010000127.1:0-4299 GCA_049969615.1 Caldifarciminota bacterium | reverse complement strand
GACGGTCTTTACTCTGGCAAACATAAAGGAATATGTCGGCACCATGTTTTTGACCAAAACTGGCCATTCAAAGAAATCAAACCTTGATTTTATGCGGATCTCAGAACATGGGGATAGCTAGAAATTGGGTTTTGGTGTCAAAGTTGGGTCTAGTGGAGGCTGGCAGAAGCGCGAAGGTTGCCATAGTCACGCACAAGAGAGGCGTGGGAAGGCTGGAGGCTAGGTGTATCCTGGCCGGGAACAATGGTTTCCTCATGGGCGCGCTGGGCGAGGATTAGGGAGGATCGTTAGTTCCTATCGGACTATTGCCTTTCCCTTATAAGTGGATCCGAGCTCCTCCTCTCCTACCCTCCAGATATATACACCCTTGCTGAGACTTATCCTGTTCCTCCCTTTTTTCAGGTTCACAAAACAGATGAGCCTACCATCAACCGAATATATCCTGAGCGGCATGATTTCTGGCGAAACGAACAGCAAGGCTCCGGACAATGAGGAACAGATCAGACCGGGCTGGTCAGCATAACTCTCCTGCTGGCCAGTGTTTCCAGTGGTGTCCACGGAGTCTTCTACTATATAGGATACGCCGCCCTCGTTTCTGCCCCCAAAACACTCCGCATAGGGTGCCCCGAGAAGGACATCATCTTCGCTGTCCCGGTTCATGTCCCACAGGAAAATCCCTCTCCCCAGCTCGTCCCTTGTGGCGCCGCCGAAGAAATGGTGGACGCCCGGCGGGTCATCGTCCACCCTGATCGTGTCACCAAAAGGCGAGAGAACTAGATACGCTTGGCCAGCGTCCGTTCGCCCGGGAATGTCATATGTTGGCGCTGACAAGAGGAGATCGTAGCGATTATCGTTGTTTACTTGTCCGGCAGAAACGCGCCAGCCCAGAAAAGCATTTGATTGGGAACCGGTTATTCTTGTTAGTTTCGTCGCCATCGCGAGGTCAAGGGTCTCAGCCTCGGTTGGGAAATAAATGATATATGCCCTTCCGGAGTTCACCTCCGGCTGAGGGAACATGCACGCACCCACGGCAATATCTGGGATGCCGTCGCCGTTGAAGTCCCCGGTGGTCATGGAGTTGCCCAGATAGCCGTATCTTGTCTCGCCGAATATCAGGCCAATGTGCGCCCTATCGCAATACAACATGTCAATCGTGTCGGGGATGGTGTCCTGTCCATACATTATGAGGATGCCACCCGCGCTTTCCCTAAAGTTTAGGCCCACTGCGCCCATTGCCAGATCATCGTAGCCGTCAAGATTGAAGTCTCCCGCGGCCACAGAGCTGCCCAGCTGGTCGTAGCTCATGCCGCCCATCAGAACCTTCACATTGTGCCAGTGATCCAGGTATTCAACCGGGTTAAAACGCTCCTTCCCCATTATGATATAGACTATGCCCGCCGCTGTCCGCCACATGAAAGTAGCGCCCGGCGCGCCCGCGGCCAGGTCCGGATAGCCATCGTGGTTGAAATCTCCCACCGCGAGACTGCTTCCGAGCGCGCAAAGGTAATGGAGACCCGGACAACATACTATTCTCTGCGTCCAGAGATTGTCCCAAAGATCGAGGCTATCAGATATGGGGCCAAGGGCTATATAAAGGGTGCCGTTGCCCTCCAGGTCTGAAAATGCCAGGTCCATGTAGCCATCCTGGTTGAAATCAGCAATTGCCGCTGATGTCCCCACTGAATCCCTTCCCCTTATCACTGTTCTCCTTCCGGCCGGCCATAGGAGGTCAGTGGTGTCGGATAGAGGCCCATATAGTATGTATATCTTGCTCACGCCCGGACAGCCCACAACCAGGTCCTCGTTGCCATCTCGGTCAATATCGCCCGCCGCGAGCGCAAAGCCGGAGCTGAACCGCTCCGCGCCAACGACCCTTTTTGCCCAGCTTTTTGAGAAGTCAATAGTATCCTGAAAAGGATAAGCCAGAATAAATAAAAACATCATCACGCTGAGATTTTAAACCCCTCAAGGCTCGTGTTGCAACCGATTGGGGCCGGGGGTTCCTTTCCTCAAATGGTTTTGGAATACCTGTAGCCCTTTTAATACGGATTTTGCGGCTATCAGAAGCCTTGAACCCAACTTTGACGCCTCATTTTTCTCAATTCGTTTCAGTAAGTTATTACTGTTTTATCAGGGTCTCGCTCAGTCTACCTTGGGAACTTGCCCGCTGCAGAATCCGTGGCCCCTAAGAAACTAAAATCATTGCCTCGGGTATGTTCGGTCTTTCCAAATAAACAAATACATGATCCTGTGCAGAAAACGGGTCATAATGACTCAATTAAGATCAATTTTTGCTCCTAAACCGCCAAACCCTTGCCCCAACTTGGATAGGGCTAAGAGAGCACAGCCGGGTAATGGATCACGTAAACCCAAAAATAATTGATTCTGCCCAGGAAGTGGGTTATAATTTGGCACTTGCCCGGGTAGCTCAGTTGGTAGAGCAGGGGACTGAAAATCCCCGTGTCGGTGGTTCAATTCCGCCCCCGGGCATCAAAAGCGGGCTTAATACCTAGAGCGGTTTCCGGCCCGCAAGCGTCCTTCTTTAGATACTCGCCGAGCCAATCCCGCGAGGCGAGTCAGGAACAATTCCGCCCCCGGGCATCAAAAGCGGGCTTAATACCTAGAGCGGTTTCCGGCCCGCAAGCGTCCACGGCGGATCAACTAAAAGATGGCTGACCTTCCCGCTGTGCTTTTTTCGGCGAAACTCAACCTCCAGATATATATGCCTGGTTGGAGTCTCTTACCGAGTTTGACCCGATTCTCTCCCTTTTCAAAGATCCCCTCCCTGCCAAACACAAGTCTTCCTCCCACATCGTATACTGATACTCTGGCACTCCCGGTCCCCGGTAGGTTGAACCTGAAACAATCTCCCGAAAGGGACCCGGAAAGCCCGGATTCCACGGCAGCTTGTTCCCGGACAGATACCGTGTTGACCCAATATATGAACGAGAGGCCAGGGGTCTTGTCCGGCCAGTTCAGACAATAAGGCACGAGGATCAGCGAGTCGTAGTCAAGGGTTGGTACCGCAATTGTTCCGTAGCCATTGGCATCCACATCAATCTCGTATATATCCGAGGAAATATCGTGGCCTGACCTGTAGCCTATGACCCTCGCGTCCCAGGCATATCCGTCCTGGCCGTCAAAGTATAGATAAAGGGACTCCGCGGCACCCCATGAGTCAAAAACGATGAAGTCCGCGCCGCCGGGGCCGTATATGGGTAGCTGGCCTTGGTCTCCGTCCGCCGGATAAAAGCTGTGCGTCCTGACCGTCCTCACCGCGGGCCACAGGTTTGCCTCTGACCAGTGCCAGTCATCCCATTTTATTGAGGTGAACCACCTCCAGACAGCGTAGTCGGCCAGAGCGCTTTCCAAGCTGTCGCCGTAGTCCCTTCTGAGAACGCCATCCATGTCCTCCAGGGAATAATCTCCTAGGTGAAGGCCCATTGAATCCCAGAACGCCTCTATTACTGGGGTGTCTCCTGTCCAGAACATGACGAACAGGGGCCAAGCAACCCCACCATACTGGTAGTAATCCGGGTTGGGATACGGGCAGTGGGTTATCTCGTAATTCGGGCGGGAAAAGGGGCTGGTGCCGAAAAGGTAGCCTATGTAGTAGTTGTTGTCCGGATAAACCATCTCCATGGCCCAGGTCGCTGAGTTTTCTAGGAACCAGTCCCCATCTATGGCAGAGTAGGACATCTGGCACGCGTGCATGAACTCGTGGGAGAGGACGCTCTCCTTTTCCAAACTGTCCAGATCATAGGCAACCGCTATGTAGGTGATATAGTCTTCCTGGTCGGGGTCAGGGCCCGGGCCATCAGTGGCGCAGTAGCCAAGCCCGCCGTCCAGGTCTATTATGTATATGTCGTAGATATCGGATCCGCCCAGTGTGTCGTCCGGCGGCGGCTCGTCAAAACCCATGGAGTCAACCTCTATTTCCCAGCAGTATTCGGCAACCCCGGCGACGAGCCTCACATACTTCGTGTCCACCCCGGCCGTACCCGTTGTGTCGTAGTGAACCCTGAAGTGGGTCGTGTCAAAGTATGTCTGGTTCGTGGGCCTCTGCGACATCTTACCTGTGGCGAGAAATTGTGGGGTCAGGCAGAATACCTCGCGCTGGGTTCCCGGAAAGCACAGGATAATCAATTCAAATCCTATCATCCTTGTCCTCCTTTGTCGCGCTTAATTATTTACCCGTTTCCTGCGCAGAATCAACCCCGCTTCAGAAATCCAACGAAGACAGCCAATCCCATGAGCGCGAGGAGCAATATTCCCAGCCAGAAATACCGCCACCTCCTT
>JBMFOM010000126.1:0-4371 GCA_049969615.1 Caldifarciminota bacterium | reverse complement strand
CCTCTCCTTCATACCCAGAGAATAAGGCAAGTGGTCAATCAGGGGCCAGCTAGAGGACAGCCGGGTGAAGGATCACTTAGAAACATTACCCTAGGTATGCCCGGTCTCCCCAAATACACAAGTGTTTGATCCTATGCAGGAGCTGGGTTATAATATTCATACTCAGTGGAACCCAAGCTGAAAGGAGAGACTTCAATGGATTTCTGGAAAGGCATTAATACCCTTGTAGAAAGGCACAAAAAACCACTCCTTAACCCGTCGCGGCGTGAGCTCATAAAAAAGGCTGTTGATAACCGTGAAGCCTTTGTTTCTGCCAACGGTGCCCTGGCTACTTGGACTCCTAAGGAATCCACGGGCCGGAGTCCCCAGGATACCTACATGGTCAAACAGCCTCCCAGCGAGGGAAATATAGACTGGGACTCTCCAAATTGCATCCCGATGGAACCCAGTACCTTTGAACTCCTCTGGGAGGATGCCCTGACAACCCTTTCGTCAAAGCGAGAGCTCTACATCATGGACAGGGCGCTTTCGGCCGATCCGTCCTATGCCCTGAAGCTCAGAGTTATCACGGACAGGGCTCTCCACGCCCTGTTTTCCTGGAACATGTTCCGGGAGGTGCCGAAAGGAGCGGAAAGGAGCGTTTTTGCGGGCAGGGAATTCATCCTCTTGGTTCTCCCCTACAACAAGCTTGACAGGGCCAAATACGAGGGTAGGCTAAGGAAGCTCCCTGATGGCAGGACATCTGATATGGCGGTGGCGATGGATTTTGACAATATGCTCGGCGTGGTTTATGGTTCGGCATATTGTGGCTCCATCAAGAAGACCATGTTCACGGTGATGAACTACCTCCTGCCAGATGTTGGCATCCTACCTATACATTGCGCGGCGAACGAGGGGCCGGAGGGAGATTGTGCGCTGTTTCTCGGGCTTTCGGGTACAGGAAAAACATCCCTTTCCGCTGATCCCTCAAGGGCCCTCCTGGGTGACGACGAGCACGGCTGGTCGGACAATGGCATAGCCAATTTTGAGAATGGTTGTTACGCTAAGCTCATAAATCTCCGCCAGGACAAAGAACCTGACATCTGGGATGCTGTTCTGCATGAGGCCGATTATCTGGAGCATGGCGCGATTGTTGAGAACGCGATGATGTATCCGGATGGACATTTTGACCTGGACGACGATAGGTTCACCCCGAACTCAAGGGCTTCTTATCCCCTTTATTTCCTGAGGAACATAAAGGACCCGCCCGTGTCCGGGCACCCTAAGACCATCCTTTTCCTCGCGGCTGATGCTAACGGAGTTTTGCCGCCCATAGCGAGGCTCAATGAGAAGCAAGCCATGCTGTGGTTCCTCATGGGCTACACGAGCAAGCTCGCTGGAACCGAGACCGGCATAGTTGATCCCGTTTTCACCTTCTCCCGGTTCTTCGGCGCGCCCTTCATGCCCCGCAACCCCTCGGATTACACAACCCTCCTTGAGGAAAAACTCCGGAAACACGGTTCAAAGGTCTATCTAGTCAACACTGGCTGGTCAGGTGGTCCATTTGGGGTTGGCAAGAGGATGGATATAACCCTCACCAGGCGAATGGTTGCCGCGACGCTTTCGGGAGAGCTTGACGGCGTTCAATACGAAGAAGACCCCGTGTTTCATCTTCAGGTGCCGAAAGAATGTCCCGGCGTCCCGTCAGAGGTTCTCTTCCCGAAGAACACCTGGCCAGATAAGAGTAAGTTTGACGAGATGGCCAGGAAGCTGGCAGCGGAGTTCTCAAAGGCCTTTGACAAGGCTTTTGGGAACAAGGGCATAGACCCAGAGGTTGTAAGCCAGTGTCCGGGCAAATAAAAGAGTTTGAAACCCCTGAAAAATCCCGGTTTGTCCTTCAGGTTATCCGAGTACGCATAGAAAGACGCGGCCTAGCACCTGATGGGGACCCTCTTGGGTTAGATTTTTTGTGAGCGAACTCGTGTAATTGAGATTCGCGCGGTAGGTGGGGTATAATTTGGATGATGTCCAAAAAAGGTGAGGTGTATCTAAAGGTATTCATCGGGAACGACCACTCACGAGACATTCACATCCCGATCTGGCGGCTATGGGCAGGCACTACGATAGCCGTGCTCCTTTTGGTCTTTGGACTCGCCGGTATTGGCGGCGTGATCTACGGAATTTCGGCCGAGGCGACAAAACAGACCCTCATGGCCAAATACAGGGACGCGGAGGCCAAGGCCGGACGCGTCGCGGAGGCCGAGCAGAAGCTCGCGGAAGCCATTGCCAAAGAGAGGGAAATAAGGCTCATACTCGGTCTTCCGGTCAAGCCTGAGGGATATGAGAACCTCCCTAGGGGTGGCTACATTGAAACCCAATCTCCTGAGACATGGCAGTTGGAGAGACTTCTTTCTCTGGCGCAACAGGAGGCCGAAGACCTCGCGAGACTTGAGAAGGAGTTGAAGGCCCGGATCAGCGAACAGAGGGAGATGCCTTGCATTGCTCCAGCGGCAGGCACCATCACATCAGGATTCGGGTACAGGAGGGATCCGGTCTATGGAGGGTGGAGGTTCCATTCTGGCCTTGATATAGCGGGTCCTCCGGGCACCCCCATCATAGCAACCGCGGGTGGAACCGTGATCTCAGCTGGCTGGGACAAAGGCTACGGCCTCGCGGTTGAGATAGACCATGGCAATGGCGTGACTACCTATTATGCCCACTGCTCCAGACTCGCGGTCTCGCCCGGGATGCAAGTCAAGAGGGGTGATGTTATAGCCTACACCGGCGCCACGGGTAAGACGACAGGCCCTCACCTCCATTACGAGGTAAGGGTCAATGGAGTCCCACGCAACCCGGAGAAATATATCCTAGTCTCGGACACGGAATACGACTGAGGAATACCCACAACCATTCACGGGATAATCCTCGGCGACGCGAGGGACATGTCCGAAATTCCCTGTGATTCGGTCCACCTGGTAATCACCTCTCCTCCATACTGGCATATAAAGGACTACAGAGTTCCCGGCCAGATAGGCTATGGTCAGCCATACCAGGACTATGTGAACGATCTGAACCTAGTCTGGGCCCAGCGCGCGAGGGTTCTGCACCCCGGTTGTAGGATTTGTATAAATGTTGGCAATCAGTTCGCTAGGGCTAATGAATATGGGCGTTATGGGGTAATACCCATAAGGGAGGAGATAACCCGTTTCATACTCACCTTAGGCTTTGACCACATGGGCACAATAATCTGGCAGAAACGGACGACCATGCGGACTTCCAGCGGCGCATCAGTTATGGGGAGTTTCCCATACCCTAGAAATGGCATACTTAAAATAGACTACGAGTTCATAATTATATTCAGGAAGCCCGGCCGGGCCCCCTCCCCTACCCCGGAACAAAAATCAGGTTCCCGGCTCTCAAAAGTGGAATGGAAGAAGTTCTTCTCCGGCCACAGGGATTCCGAAGGGTCTCGGAGTTCAAACGCGAGGAGCCAGAATATTTCCGTGTAAAGGAGATCGTCAGCCCGGAGCGCCTGATCCTCTCGGACGGGAAAAGGGTTCGGTTCATATGTCTATCTCTATCTCTGGAACAGGACATTCGTAAACGCTCACCTCATCAAGAGGGGCCTGGCCAGGGTTGACGAAAGCCGGAGTTTCAGGTACAGGGAGATGTTCCTGAGGTATCAGCCGGAAACCGAGAAACGGTCCTGAAACCGGTCGGCATCACGGGTACGAGCATCGCATTAAGGGAAACCCTGAAAAATCCCGGTTTGCCTTTCATCTCTAGTAGCGGATTTTTCATTGGGCCCCTCTTATAGCCTGCTCTCTTGGACAAAGTGCTCCTTCCCCAAACCAGCAAGTTATTATTGCTTTATCAGGGTCTCTTAAGATAAAATGGTCCGGTAGCGGGTTATCAATTGATTTAGCCTCATCTCACCGTGGCGGTCTTTATCAGGCCGAACATTTCCAGGGATCCGACTGAGATATGGCTATGTTGACCCTGTTATAGGTCCCCGCGGCAGGCAATCCGTTGGTCAACTGCGTCCATGACGCGCCCGCGTCCGTGCTCTTGTATATGCCGTTTTGCCAGACAGTGCAGTAAAGAATATCCGGATTAGTAGGATGAGCAACCAGGTCTCTTGCCCAACTAACAGCGAGGGATTGTGTCCATGTTGCACCTCCATTAGTGGAACGCACGATGCAGGCTGAGGTTGCCATGACTATAATGTTTGGGTTCGTTGGGTGGATGTATATCCTTGATATGTAGGAACCCACCTGCGTCCTTCCAGCCACCTTTGTCCAGGTATTGCCTCCGTCGTGATCCTTCTACCTTCTGGTCTAACTGACCTGTTCCCCCCTTACCCACACCCGCTCGGGGGTTGAATCAACTGAA
>JBMFOM010000125.1:0-4404 GCA_049969615.1 Caldifarciminota bacterium | reverse complement strand
GACCCATCCGGGCTTTCTCAAACCAGGGGGGTATGCTGAGAATCAAAAATGAGCACATCCGGGGAAAGGATCACAGCGAACTCGAGCAGTTGATCCCCTCCCGTTTTTGGCCTTATAATTTTCGGCCCACTAGAAGGTGTAGGAGTGTTTTATGAAAGTAAGGGCTTCGGTAAAAAAGATGTGTCCCCGGTGCCGGATCATCCGGCGTCGGGGGAGGGTCAGGGTTATCTGCGATAACCCCAAGCATAAGCAAAGACAAGGTTAGTTTATGGCGAGAATAGGCGGCGTTGATCTTCCCAAGAACAAGCGGGTTGATGTGGGCCTGACACACATATTTGGCATCGGACACACCACAGCCATAAAGCTCCTGGCTAGAGAGGGAATAGACCCTAGCAAACGGGTAAAAGACCTCACCGACGACGAGGTCCAGGCCCTCCGAAAGGCCATAGAGGCCTACAAGATAGAGGGTGCCTTGCGGACCGAGATCAGCCAGAACATCAAGCGTCTGGTGGACATAGGTTGCTACAGAGGACTCAGACACAAGATGGGCCTCCCCGTCCGCGGCCAGAGAACCAGATCAAACGCGAGGACCAGGAAGGGTCCCCACGGCAACATATTCAAGAAAACAAAGAAGAGGTAAAGATTGGCCAGAAGAGATAGAGCGCGTGCGGCATCCCGCAAGAGAAAAGCCAGGCGGACTGAGAATGTTGGCATAGTCCACATACACTCCACCTTCAACAACACCATAGTAACCGTCACGGATAACAGCGGCAATGTCATAACCTGGTCATCGGCCGGGACCCTCGGTTTTACTGGAACCAGGAAGGGCACACCCTTTGCGGCCTCCAGGGCGGCTGAATCCGCGTCCCGAGAGGCCAAGAACCTCGGCATAGAGAAGGTTGAGATAAGAGTAAAAGGGCCTGGCCCCGGCCGCGAGGCCGCGATAAGGGCAGTTGGAGCGGCTGGCCTTTCGGTTTTCGCCATAAAAGATATAACCCCTATTCCGCACAACGGTTGTAGGCCGCCAAAAAGGAGGCGCATGTAAATGGCACGTTATACGGGATCAAAGTGCAGACTATGCAGGCGGGAGGGTGAGAAGCTTTTTCTCAAAGGAGAAAGGTGTTCCAGTGGCAAGTGCGCTTATGACAAGAGGCCCTATCCTCCGGGCATGCATGGCCTACGCAAAAAGGGCCGCAAGACTTCCATTTACGGGACACAGTTGCGTGAGAAACAAAAGGTAAAGAGGATATACGGTGTGCCGGAGCGCCAATTCAGGTTATATTATATGAGGGCTTCTCGGATGCCGGGCAACACGGGCGAGAACTTCCTCTCCCTATTGGAAAGGCGTCTTGACAATGTTGTTTTTCGGCTAGGTTTTGCCAAGTCAAGGTCTCAGGCCAGACAGTTTGTATCCCACGGCCACATCAGGGTGAACGGTAGAAAGGTCAACATCCCTTCCTATATTGTCAGGAAGGGTGACAGAATATCAGTGGACGAGGACTTCATCTCCAATCCGGAGGTTGTTTCAGCTGTTGAACCGGTTTCTTCTGCCTCCGTGGCCTCGTGGCTCATCAGAACGGAACCTTTCGCGGGCATGGTCGCTGAATTACCTACTATGATAGATGTGACCCACCGGATAAACGAAAGGCATATAGTGGAGTTTTACTCCAGATAAGGAGAGTTAAAGATGTTTGAGATGGTTCTGCCCGTTGGTTTTCACACAGAGCGCCTTGAGGATCGTTATGGTAAATTCGTTATATCCCCGCTTGAAAGGGGATACGGGGATACGGTCGGCAACTCTATCAGGCGCATTCTCCTTTCTTCCATAAAGGGTGCGGCGATAGTTGCTGTTCGTATAAAGAATGTCCTGCACGAATTTTCCACCATTCCGGGCGTTCTTGAGGAGGTCCCCATAATAATCCTGAACCTCAAGCGTGTCCGGCTCGCTTTCGATCCCGGTATAGATGACAGACAGGAGCTATACCTCCGGGCCAAGGGAAAGGGAGAGGTCAGGGCGTCGGCAATAGAGGTTCCTCCGGGGGTTAAAATAGTTAATCCCGAAGAGTATCTCTTCTCCATAACCGGCGACCTCAAGGATGATGAAATATATGCCGAGTTGACTGCTATGCGTGGCAAGGGTTTTATCCCGGCAGAGAGCTACCCGGATTCCATCAAGGAGCATTTTCCTGCTGGGACCATATTCCTTGACGGATTGTTCAACCCGGTCAAGAGGGTCAGCTACTCGGTGGAGAATGTCCGGGTCAAGGCCGCCATGGACAAGGAGAAACTTAACCTTGAGGTATGGACCGACGGAAGCAGAAACCCGGAAGAGGTTATTTCCGAAGCCACGGAGATATTTGGTCAGCTCGCCGACAGACTGCGGGTAAAACTGGAGGCCCCGCCTTTGCCCTCATACGAGGAGCGCAGGCTCAGGTTTGAACAGCGTCAGCGTATCAAGGCCATAATATCTCAGCCAATTGAGTCACTTGATCTCCAGAAGAGAACCCTTACATGTTTAAAGGAGGCTGGCTTTACGACCATAGGCGATCTGGTCGTTAAAACAGCCAAGGACATGCTCAAGATAAAGAACTTCGGCGAGAAATCCCTCAAGGAGATAAGAGAAGTCCTTGAGAAATTCAACATGGATTTTGGTATGGACCTCTCGGAGGTCCTGAGAGAGGAGGAGGAACTGTGAGACACCGCGATCGGGTCATCAAGCTCAACAGGGAACCGGAGCACCGCAAGGCCATTCTCAGGAACATAGTGAGGGGGCTTTTTCTCTCCGGAAGGGTGGAGACAACCCTGACCAGGGCCCGTGCGGCCAGACGGGTTGCTGAGCGCCTTATAACCAGAGCTAAGGAGGACACGGTTCACAACAGACGGGAAGCCAGGCGATTTCTGGTGGATAGAGTTTTGACCAACAGGCTCTTCACGGATATAGCCCCCCTCTACAAGGGGAGGCCTGGTGGTTACACCCGAATAATCAAGCTCGGCCCTCGCCGTGGCGACTGCGCGGAGATGGCCATTCTCTCCCTGGTTGGGTTTGAGAAAGAAAAGAAGTGATAGGTTCTCTATAAACTTGGGTTTTCGGACGACCGAGGGAACGAATTCTCAACTTATCCCCATCTGGGAGCCTCATCATGGTCAGAAGAAAACCGTGAGGAAATGCTCTCTTAGCGGGATTTTTCAGGGGTTTCATATCCTTGGTTCTGATTGCCCGCGGCCTCGCGTCAGCCCATAATTTTCCCATGGCCGAGAGATACCAGAATGCCCTGGTGCTCGGTGGTGGAGCCGCTAGAGGTTTCGCGCATGTGGGGGTTGTAAGGGCGCTTGAAGAAGCCAGATTCATACCTGACATAATAGTTGGTTGTTCAATGGGAGCGCTTGTCGGTGCCTTCTACGCTGATGGGGTCAGATCACATATCATGCGAGGCATCACAAAAATGGTTTCCGGGACAAAGAAAAAGGCCTCTGATTTTATTCCAGCAAAGCCATCAGCATCCGCGCTGTTTGACGCTACGAAGATAGAGGAGTTCCTGACGGATTTCTTCGGCGAGCGAAAGATTGAGGAGCTTGCTAAGCCTTTTGCCTGTGTCGCTGTGGACCTAATTGAGGGCGAGGAGCTGGTTTTTGATTCCGGTCTCGTTGCCCCAGCGGTAAGGGCTTCCATTTCAATACCGGGCGTCTTTCCCCCTCTGAGAAGGGGCAGGATGATCCTGGTGGACGGTGGATTGCTTGACCCTATTCCGGCCAGGGTTGCCAGGGTTCTTGGCGCGGAGAGGGTTTTGGCCGTTAATGTCATATCCCGCAAAAAGCACGGGATCAGGCGACTTGCCCTAAAGAAGCCCCTTGGCATTGAGAGGAAGATGAAGCTCCTGGCGGAGATAGTCCATGAGATAGAGCGCCTCCGAGAATTCAACATATTCAGGCTCACCGAGAAAGCCGTTCTGACAATGGAATCCGTGATAGTTGAGGCGAGCCTTTCCGACCTGGGATCATCTGATCTGATTGTGGATATTCCCCTGGAGGATATTGGCTACATGGAGTTTCACAGGGCAGAGGAGGCCGCTGATCGCGGATACCAGGTGATGAGCGTTGTCATTAGCTCCGGCGGCCTGGATAGGGTTTTCCAGAAATGAGAACCTGACTCATGTTCATTGAAACCCCTGAAAAATCCCGGCTTGCCCTTCATCCCTATCCGTGAACCTTATTATAGCTAGAAGAGGACTATGATGGAATGCTCTCTCAGCGGGATTTTTCAGGTGGCCCCTCTTAGAAACCCGTTCTTTTGGACAAAGTGCTCCTGGCCCAAACCAACAAGTTATTGCCCAACTTTGACACCAAAACCCCATTTCTAGCTACCCCCATGTTCTGAGATCCGCATAAAATCAAGGTTTGGTTTCT
>JBMFOM010000124.1:0-4433 GCA_049969615.1 Caldifarciminota bacterium | reverse complement strand
AGGGCTAGCCATGCTTCACCTCCACGGAAAGGCCGGGATAAACTTTAGGATAATCTGCAAGATTGCCAGAGCGCCCAAAGCTATCCAGATACTCCTCTCTAGCCATCTGATCCTGTGTTCGTGATCCTCCAGGTCGCGGCAAAGGCCGTTGGTCAGGCGAGCCTCTATCCTAGCGAGCCGTTCAAGTATCTCTGTTATCTCATCTCTGGACATGTTATCCCCTCCCAATCACGCGGGTGGACACGCTGTTTCATCGTATATGTGTATGCACGCGTCCACTTCAATCATCAATTGTTCGGCAATGTCCCCGCCGGGGTAGGTCTTTTTTTGAACCCTCGCTCTCAGGCTATACATCCCCAGCTCATAGAACAGATCCCCCGCATCATAGGCGCTCAGGGCAAACCTGGCAGTATTGGAATTGACAATGGTCGCGAACAGGGTGCCCCTGGTTTTGCCGCGGACCTCCACATCAACCTCATAGGAATAACCTGGAGGCGGATTAAGCAGGTCCCAGTCCAGGCCCTCAAGGGTTATGTATATGGGGCGGCATTTTGTTCCCCTCATGATCCTGACAATCTCCTTACCATCGCAATTGCACGCCATCAGAAACTTACCTCCTTCTGATATGGTGTGATGCTGTGGCTGAATACCGCGACCAGAGGCTCATAAACAAGATTGGTCGTTGTAAAGCGAATTCTCCCCTCAGTCACATGCGAGAAAACCTCGTCTGTGCGGCCGTCCCTATCCCTCACCTCTAGCCTGATGTCGCCAACGGTTATCATGGGAAGCCATGTTGCCGTTATGTCCCATGGGCCGTTCCCGGAAAACCCTACAGAGGGATCAGTTATGATGCCAATATTCTTTGTCTCGTCCGGAGAAAGTATCCTGGTTCCCAGGAGCTCAAACTCAGCCGGGGATGTCCTGGGAGTGTTTTTTCGGATGTGATACATTGGGTTCGGTATATATACATCCCAGAACGGCCTTTCCTTTCCCCACGGGTAAAAACGGAAGTCCCCGGACGCCCTTCTGAGCTCGTTCAGGACTCCCATGTCGTTAAGGTCTATTGCCTGTGTGCTTAGCCTCGCCCTGAACCTGAACCCCCTTATGGGATCAATGTATCTGCCGGAGAGCATGAGGGTGTCCGGCTGACCCCAGAAGGCCGGCTCCAGTTGGCTCTCCAACCACCAGGGCGAACAGAGGGTGTAGTCCACCATTCCGCCATTCCTCTGGACCGAAATGACCGGCGGGGTTCTGCGCGCGAGCCGTGTTATGTTCAATCTCATATTGTCCTCCACGGCCAATAGTGCGCGTTCATTCCTTGCCTCCAACCTTGACCCCAATACATGATCCTGTGCGGGGGGTGGGGTTATAATTTCGGGATGTTCAAGAGAACGCTGATCACCTGCGCTTTGCCTTATTCCAACGGGCCGCTTCACATTGGGCAGATAGCTGGGGCTCACCTGCCCGGTGACATATTCTACAGGTTCACGAGACTTATGGGTAGAGAGGCAATCCACATTTGTGGCACGGATGACCACGGCGTCGCGAACATTGTCACGGCCGAAAAACGGGGGCTTACCCCGGACCAGAGCACCCAGATGTTCTACGAGGACTTCACCCGGACCCTGAACAAGATGGCCATATTCTACTCAAACTTTTCCCAGACAAAGCGCCCGCTCCACCACAGGATAGCGCAGGATTTCTTTCTCAGGCTCTACGAGAAGGGTTATTTTTACAAGGCAGAGATAGAACAGCATTTCTGCGAGAACTGCGGCAGGTTCCTACCAGAGCGTTATATCCAGGGAAGTTGTCCCCACTGCGGTTTCTCCGAGGCAAGGGGCGATCAGTGCGAGGCCTGCGGTAGCTGGCTTGAACCAACGCAACTCCTGGAGCCGCATTGCACGGTCTGCGGCTCTGTTCCGGTCATCAAAAGGACATGGCATTACTACTTTAAGCTCGCGGATCTCGCGCCCAGGCTCAGGGAGTGGCTTGAGTCCAAAACGGACTGGAAACTAAATGTCAGAAACAAGGCCTTAGCGTGGCTTGATGAAGGTCTAACGGACAGGCCGATAACGAGAGACCTTCCCTGGGGCGTTCCGGTCCCGCTACCAGAAGCCAAAGGCAAGGTCCTGTATGTTTGGTTTGATGCGCCGATTGGCTATGTGACATCAACAGCTGAGTTCTGCAACCAGCTGGAGGAATGCTGGAAGGGCTGGTGGCAGTCTCCGGATACCCGGATACTCCACTTTATAGGCAAGGACAACATAGTGTTTCACTCGCTCATATGGCCAGGTATGCTCATGGCCCATGGGGACTATACCCTTCCGGATAATGTTCCGGCAAATGAGTTCCTGAACCTCATGGGCAAAAAGCTCTCCACCTCAAGGAACTGGGCCGTCTGGGCAGAAGACTTTGTAGACGTTTTCGGCACGGATTACGCCAGGTACGGCATAGCACAGGTCTTGCCGGAGACGAAGGACTCTGATTTTGACTGGAAGTTTTTCGCGGCTGGGGTCAACAACAATCTCGTTAACACATATGGGAACCTGGTTCACAGAGCACTTTCTTTCATAAATCGGTTCATGGGGGGGCGGATTCCTGACTCAGGGCTGGACCCTGAGGTGGCTGGAAAGATAAGGGAATATCACGAGAATATAACCGGCCTCATGGAGACATTCCAGTTCCGCAAAGCCCTCTCAGAGATTCACGAGCTCGCGCTCGCCGGCAACGAATATTTTAATCGCCATGCGCCGTGGAAAGCGATAAAGGAGGAGCCGGCCTCGGCCGAGGCATGTCTATACTCGGTTGTCCAGATTGTTCGGGCCCTCACGGTTCTATATGAGCCGTTTATTCCGGTCTCATCAAAGGAAATAAGGGCCATGCTCGGCCTCGGGGATCTTTCCTGGCAGGATGCCGCCCAAGAGGACACGAGCCTGCGCGGCGCGTCCATTAAGGAGATCAAGCCCCCATTCCAGAAGATAGAGGACGAGAGGATTGAGGAGGAGATGAAGAAGCTAGGTTAGGGGAACCTGTCGGGAAACAGGATCTTTCAGGGGTTTTGAGCCACATACACATAGGCGGCCGGACGGCCGCCTATGTGGGAGGGAGATGCTTACCATACACTCACAAATATGGGACGAATATTATAACCCATTTTCTACGCGCGATCAAGTATTTGTGTATTGGGTGATCCTTTCCCCGGCTTGCCTCTCTTGGCCTTATCCAAGTCGGAGCAAGGGGATCAACTCCCGGCTCGTCCTATCTCTGGAACCTGGCCGGCGCAAAATCTGAGCCATACAGTAGCCAAGACATGCTGGCCCATTAGGACTCACACGATTATCCCTCCAGCCACAACCCTCTCACCTCTGTATAAAACCCCCAGCTGGCCAGGGACAACCGCAAACTGCGGTTCTAGGAATTCAAGGGTCATCTCCTGCCCGGAATCCGACAACAGGACTGCCCTGGCCGGTTCGTGTCCATATCTGATCCTCACGGTGAACTCCTCACCCTCCTTTGGCTGGGTGAACCTGTTGACCCCCGAGAGCTTTAATCTGCTGGAACACGCCTCATCCCTGATTCCCAGGATCACATCCGGCGGTTCAATCCTTATGACATAGGCCCTTTTGCCAATAACGACCCCGTGGCCACGTCGTTGACCAACTGTATAGGCGTAATGTCCATCGTGGAGGCCCAGGACCCTTCCGGTCCGGTCAAGGAACCTGCCCGGCCTCTTGCCCAAGCGCTCAGCGAGAAACTCCCCCAGATCCCCAGGAATGAAACAGACATCCTGGCTCTCAGGTTTCTCTTGCACCGGAAGCCCCTTGGCCCTGGCGATGTCCCTGACCTCATCTTTGATTAGTTCCCCGAGGGGAAATATGGCCATAGAAAGGCGCTCCGGAGGAACGAGCGCGAGGAAATATTCCTGGGATTTCTGGTAATCCCTTGCCTTCTCAAGAAAAACCTCACCGCCCCTTACCGAGACGCGCGCGTAGTGGCCGGACGCGACGCAATCAAACCCATTTTCCAACGCCCATGCTATGGCGAGACCGAATTTTATCCTCCTGTTGCAAGCCGGGCAGGGATTGGGGGTCATGCCGCGAGCGTATCCCTCAACAAATGGCTCTATGACATGCTTCTGGAAGGCATCCTGCGCATCAACAACGAGGTGATCAACCCCTAGTTTCCGCGCCACGAGGGCCGCGTCCTCTATGTCGGTTGGTTTGCAACAGGTTGAATCGGGATGAAAAAGCAGGGATACGCCAACGCAATCATGGCCCTGCTCAAGCAAAAGCGAAAGGGCCACCGAGGAATCAACCCCGCCGGACATGAGGACAGCAACGCGCATGGAATAATTATATCTCGCTTCCCGCACGGGATCAAGCTGAAACCCCTGAAGTGATCCTTCACCCGGCTGTCCTCTAGCTGGCCCCTGA
>JBMFOM010000123.1:0-4467 GCA_049969615.1 Caldifarciminota bacterium | reverse complement strand
CTCTCCTTCATACCCAGAGAATAAGGCAAGTGGTCAATCAGGGGCCAGCTAGAGGCCAGCCGGGTGAAGGATCACCAGCAATTTTACCCCTTGCGCGTCCATGCGCTTTCGGTTATTATATAGGCCATGATGAAACGGGAGGAATTGGATATCCAGATGATCACCAGGGTGATTCAGATGGGTGCATCCACTTCTGGCGAATACTTCCTGGACACTGTGACGGGAGAGCTGATACTGATACCGGAAGATGTCCTCAGCGCTGTGGAGAACGACGAAATAGATACACTGCGGCCATCGCAAAGGGCACTCGGGGAAAAAGCGGCCGAGATATGCATGGGTAGCGGCAGATTCGCACCCGTTCCGCACCTATCCGAATCTGACATTTTCTCTGTGGTGTCAAAGCTAACAGCAATGCTGGAGGATGACGACACGGCTGAAGCCATAACCGAGGCAATGTCCTCGCCGGATTTCGCTGACAGATTTGATGAGATATGCATATCACAGCCAGAGGTGATGGACATGTTCCATGATCTTCTTGACCAGCATACCTCGGAGTTAATTGACAAGTGGCTCAAGGAATTGGCACCACGAAGGATCAGCCAATCCAGGAAAGCCTGACACAGCGGTGATCACGCACGGCCCATCAATCAGTCGAGACCTCTGATAAAGTAGTAATAACTTACTGGTTTGGGAGAAGAGAACATGGTTCCCAAGAGGGGGCTATGAAAAATCCCGCCACGAGGGCATTTCCTCGAGGTTCTCTTCTGGCTATGATGAGATTCCCAGATAGGGACCAGGGGCAAACCGGGATTTTTCAGGGGTTTCCAGTCACTTGCTCGCGCCAATCGCGAGGAACAGGTCATCGGTCTTTTTTGCGTCCTTCAATCTCTTCAAAGCCTCTTCAACAACCGGATCCCCGCTCAAGGACTGACGATAACGCCCTTTAAGTCCCCAGTATTTCTCAGCAATATCCTGCTCCAACCAGTATTTGAGCTGGTCGTGGGACTCCTCCCACGCGCACTCGGTAAAAATGACCTTCCTCTCCGAGAGGAATTTCTTGAACTCGGCCATATCAGTCTGAGTGAGGCTCACCCTGCCAGAAGAGGGGGGATTCTTGTGCTTATCTGCATACTTCAAAGCAAAGGCAAAAAGGCTTCCATCCGCTATCACCTTTGCTGTCAGGCTGTTAAATTGCTGAGGCTCAACCACAATGTCCGGCACTATGCCGCCGGAACCTTTGACCTCACGCTCAAAGCGCTTGGTATAGAAGATCAGTTTTGTGGTATCCTTTGTTTCCTTGCCGCCCAGTTTCGTTATCTTGTTTATGCATCTGCCGGAGGGGGTGTAGTATCGGGAGATGGTTAACCGAATGGCGTAGTTATGATCAAGGGGTAGAACCCTCTGGACAAGACCCTTTCCAAATGTGGTGTCGCCAACGACCAGAGCCCTATCCCAATCCTGCAAGGCGCCGGCCACTATCTCCGACGCGCTGGCAGAACCCTGATCCACGAGGACAACCATGGGGGTCTCCAGAGGTAGCCTCTCCCGTGTCTTGGCAAAATAGTTTATTACGTCCTCCGTGCCACGCCCCTTTGTTGAAACTATAATGGAATTCTGCGGAAGAAAAACATCAGAGACATCAACGGCCTCGCGGAGAAGCCCGCCGGGGTTGCCCCTGAGGTCAAATATGAGGGCCTTCATGCCCCGCGAGTTCAGGGTGTCAATTATTTCGGCAAGCTCGGCCGCGGCGTCAGACGAGAATGATGTCATTTTTATGTAGCCTATCCCACCCTCCAGCATATCATAGTAAGGAACGGGATGTATCTTTATCTTATCCCTGGTCAGGGTAACCTCAACGGGATCATTGAGGCCGGGCTTAAGGACCTTGATGGTCACATTGGTCCCCTGGGGGCCCCTGAGCCTGCTCACAACATCGTTTATCCCCATGTTATAGGTGCTCTCGCCCTCTATCTCAATTATCTTGTCCCCTGGCCTCAATCCCTTCTTCTGGGCCGGACTACCATCAAACGGGGCTATGACGGTGGGCCAACCATCCCTTATTCCCACCTGCATGCCTATTCCCGAATATTCGCCCTGGCTCTCTTCGTCAAGTTCTTCCTTGTCCTTGGGCGTCATAAACTCAGAGTATGGATCGAGATATGAGAGCATTCCCTCGAGCGCGGCCTGCACGAGCTCAGCCTTATCTATCGGCTCAACATAATACTCAGAAATGTAGCTGAGGGTCGTCTGCATCAGGTCAAGCATCTGCTTGAGGGTGGGGGTATTGGTTTCTGCGGCCTCTGCCTTTATCGCGTATCCCGCACCCAAACCTATCACCAGGGCAACCGTAGGTGCTATGAGCTTCTTCATGATCTTCATGGTAATCAAATTATCCTGCGAGAGAAGCATTGGAGTCAAGGACAAGCGGTTGAATCTAAGATACCAGATTTTGCAACGGCCTGGTTCCGAAGATAAACTGAGCGATCTTAGATAGGCTGAGGCATCGGTAATTCAAGGCTTACAGCCTGCCGCAAAATCTGGGTTATTGAAGCCCCTGAAAAATCTCGGCTTGTCCCTGGTCCATATCTGTGAGCCTCATCATAGATAGATGAGAACTCTGAGGAAATGCTCTCGTGGCGGGATTTTCAGGGCCCCCTCTTAGGACCCTGTTCTCTTGGACAAAGTGCTCCTCCCTCAAACCAGTAGGTTATCGCTACTTTATTAGAGGTCTCTATGGGTAAGGCCGCGGATCCGTTCGGCCTCCATAGATACTCAAATACATGATCCTGCGCAGGAAATGGGATGAATATACTGTGATCAAACCCCGCCTTGGAATAGGTGTCCGCCATGGCGAAAAACAAAATGCCCCTATAGTGGACTTTTTAACAGGACCTTCACCCTTATAAGGAATGTCCGATCCGGGCTAGTGGGTTATCGCTAATCCATCAAATCTCTGGCTATGTCTCGGGCGCGGGCGGTATTATCTTCCTTTCCATGAGGATTTGGAGCTGATCCCTTGCCCTCCTTATTTTGGATTCTGCCTCGGCAAAGAGCTCCTCGCGGGTCTTGGTGAGCATGGCAACGCCCTGTTCCTGGGCCTTCATGGCCACTGCAACCGCTTCCCTCGGATAGACCTCCCACTCGGCCATTGAGGGTATGATGTAGTCCTCAGAAAGCCCCTTGTCCTCCGCGACCTTCGCCAGCTCGTATGCGGCCGCGAGACACATCTCGTCTGTGATGGTCTTCGCACGGACATCAAGGGTGCCGCGGAATATGCCAGGAAATCCCAGGGAGTTGTTGACCTGATTGGGAAAATCAGACCTTCCGGTGCCAACCACGGCCGCTCCGGCGGCCTTTGCCTCCCAGGGCCAAATCTCCGGTACTGGGTTGGCACAGGCGAAGATTATTGGTTTCTCGGCCATGGACTGAATGTGGTGGGCCTGAATGAGGCCTGGTCCGGCATAACCTATGACCGCGTCCATGCCCTTGAATACCTCTTCCATGCCACCCT
Source organism: Caldifarciminota bacterium (assembly GCA_049969615.1). Taxonomy (GTDB): domain Bacteria; phylum Hydrothermota; class Hydrothermia; order JBDRYB01; family JBDRYB01; genus JBDRYB01. The sequence goes on along the minus strand of JBMFOM010000123.1, from coordinate 956 downwards.
TAGCGCCATCCGCGTTCGTTCTGGCGAGCATCTCTCCCCTGTACGGGAAAAGCCTTTCAAGGTCCATATCCGGATGGATTATGGTCGGTTTCCCTTCTATGATGTCAAGGACGCGGATCTTAGCTGGGTCCATCCCGGCCGCGATCATGACGCGGAGACAAGCCGCTCCAGCCGCGCCGATTCCGAGCATGACGGTTTTGAGTTCTCTGAAATCCTTGCCAACAACCTTGGCGGCGTTTATCAGGCCAGCGACGGTGACTGCGGCTGTTCCCTGTTGGTCATCGTGCCAGACTGGAATGTGCGCCTTTTCCCTGAGGGTATCAAGTATGTAGAAACACTTGGGTTGGGCTATATCCTCAAGGTTAAAACCGCCGAAGGTTGGCTGAAGCGCGAGGCAAAGCTCTATGAATCTGTCAGGGTCTTTCTCGTCAAGGCATATCGGGAAAGCGTCAACTCCACCAAGGTATTTGAAGATTAGCGCCTTACCCTCCATGACAGGAATGGCGGCCTCGGGGCCTATGTCTCCGAGACCAAGGACCCTGGTACCATCTGATATGACTGCAACGAAGTTTCCCTTGTTGGTATGCTCAAAGACCTTCTCTGAATTCGCGTTTATGTCCTTGCACGGTGCGGCGACTCCGGGCGTATACCAAATTGCGAAATCTCCGACATCGCGCACGACACACTTGGATACGACCTCTACCTTGCCCCTGAAAAAGGGGTGAAGTAGCAGGGCGTCCTGTAATGGTTTTTTGGCCTTTTCAAGAAGATGTTTTGGATCGAAGGGTTCCATTTTGGGACCTCCGGTGAAACTTATGTCTCAGCGTGAGTATGAATATTATATAGCTATTGTTGAGTTTTCGTAAATGGCTTACAAGCCCTGAGCTCTCACATATTCCCACCTCCCAGAGGTAAGGTCTGATTTAGGATAGCCTGTAAGTTCTTGGGGCACAAGA
>JBMFOM010000122.1:0-4508 GCA_049969615.1 Caldifarciminota bacterium | reverse complement strand
CCTCTCCTTCATACCCAGAGAATAAGGCAAGTGGTCAATCAGGGGCCAGCTAGAGGCCAGCCGGGTGAAGGATCACCTGACATAGATCTTCTTTACTTTCCCCTGTTAGCCTCTTATAATCCGTATCCTTACACCACGGTCTCATCATCCGCATACGCTTTTGCCCTACGCCCGACATATTGGTTTTGGGAGAAAGAGGAAGAGCGAGGCGGGCCAAGAATCTCCGTGGGTGCTTCGTTCACGGTTGGCCATGGCGCGTCGAAAGTAGTCTACCAAACCCCCTACGACTTGCCGGCATATACCCAAACCTCTTATACTTATCTCGGCCCTGGTGTCCGGGGCAGATACGACTACCCCCTCTCCTCTCAAGTTTCGCTTTACCTCTCTTTGAATCTGAACCCCCTCAACCTGCTTTTCTTCTCACAGGAATATGAAGATGGGCAAGAGGGGGGATTTCTTGATGCCGATATGTCAATGGACGGTGTGGGTTTTGGTTTTGGGACACTCTCTCCTACTTTAGGGGTTACCATATCTTTTTAGGGAGGTTTGAGAGATGACGAAGCTCTTACTCATAGCTATAGCCCAAGTGAACGGCAACTGGCCCATGTGGGCCGGGGACCCCACCCACCAGGCCCTTCAGCTCATGAAGGGCGCAATGAGTTCCCAGCCAATCGTGAAGTGGAAGTTCCCAACGGGGAATAGGATAGAGCTAATGGCTTCAGCTATCGCGGATGTGAACGGCGACGGCAAGAACGAGGTGATAGTGGGCAGTAGTGACGACAAGGTCTATTGCCTGCGCGGGTCTGACGGCGTCAAGATGTGGGAGTTCACAACCGGCGGCGATGTATTGAGTTCCCCGGCCTGCGGCGATGTGGATGGTGACGGAAAGGTTGAGGTGATCTTCGGGAGCAAAGACAGGAATCTCTATTGCTTGCGCGGCACGGATGGGACCCAAAAGTGGGCGTTTACAACCCCATGTGCAGGTGGGTTTCAGTCGTCACCGGTAATCGCGGATGTTGATGGTGGAGGAACAAAGGAAGTAGTGATAGTAGGGACTTCCGGGTGGTTGGATACGACTTATTGTTTGAGCGGTGCGACCGGTGCACTGAAATGGAAAACCCAGATACTCTATGCAGACTGGTCATCGCCGGCTGTCGCGGATGTGGATGGGGATGGGGTTATGGAGGTAGTAGTAGGGGCGCGTGAAAATGATATCTGGGATGAGAGACTTCTCTACTGTTTAAGCGGTATCAACGGGGCGGTAGAATGGAGGTCTCCAATAATCTCAAGTTATGATGATATCTACTTCTCCTCTCCGGCCGTAGCTGACCTTGACGGGGATGGCAAAAAGGAAGTCATAATAGGAACAGGAGATAAAGGAAAAGTCATTTGCGTGAACGGCCAAAACGGCACCCTGAAGTGGGAGTTCCTTTCGGGTGGATACCTCTCCTCTCCCGCTATTGCTGATGTTGATAACGATGGGATCAAGGATGTGGTCATAGGGAGCCAAGGCAAAAAAGTCCACTGCCTGAACGGTGCCACGGGCACCCAGAAGTGGTCCTTCCCCACACCACAGAAGGTATGGAATAATGTGACCCTCGCGGATGTGGACGGAGACAACAAGCTAGAGGTCCTGGTCCCCACATCCAGCGACTACACAGACACCCTCTATTGTCTGAACGCTGAGAACGGAACCCTGCTCTGGAAGAGACCGCTAGCAAAGGATATCCAGACACCATTCACCGGCGACATAGATGGCGACGGCAAGATTGAGATAGTGGTTGGAACCTGGGGCGACAACGCCATCTGGGCCCTGGATACCTCCACACCAGATGTCGGCGAGGAACCGGGCTCGGACACGGCCACTGCTCCTTCGGTGATATGCGCGTCATTTGCCGGTGGGCTTTTGTTGAGGGCGGATTGTGAGATGCCCATCTTCATATACTCAGCTGACGGCAGGCTCGCATATTCCGGCAATCTGAGCAAGGGCCAGAACCGGATAAGCCTCGGCCAAGGGGTCTATATCTGGAGGGCTGGAACACACAGGGGCAAGGCAGTGGTAAGATAATCTCAAAGCCCCGGCCACGTTCAATACCTCCCGTTCCCGACCGGGGGGTTTTTATATCTCCTCTGCCCAGGCCTCCCACCACCATCGGTTCTCTGCGAACCAGGATACGGTCTCCGAGAGGGCCTGGTTAAATGTTAACGAAGGCTTCCAGCCCAGGGCCATTATCTTGCTTGAATCCATGAAATATCTAATATCGTGGCCTGGCCTATCATCCACATGCTGGATGAGGTCAGGATTTGCGCCGAGGATCTCCAGTATCCTCCCCGCGACAGAAATGTTCTCCTCCTCGTGGCCAGAACCGATGTTATAGACCTCTCCGGGCGCGCCTTTTTCAAGAATCAAGAGGATTGCCCTCGCTATGTCATCAGCCCAGAGCCACTCTCTCCTTTGTTTTCCAGTGCCGTAGACCAGAAGCGGTTTTCCCAGAATAGCCCTCACGGTCATCCGCGGGATGAACTTCTCGGGGTGCTGGAACGGGCCGAGGGCATTGCACGGCCGGACAGTAATCGCACTGAATCCGTATGTCCTCTGGTATGCCCTGACGAAAGCCTCTGCGCCAACCTTGCTTGCCGAATACGGGGAGGATGGTAGGAGCGGCCATGTTTCTATTGCGGAGCCGCTCTCAACCGGTCCATATACCTCATCGGTGGATATGTGGACGAAAAGCCCCTGGCCCTCACGGGCGAGCCTTGCGGCCTCCAGGAGGGTCTGGGTTCCAAGGACATTTGTCCTGATAAAATCCTTCGGTTTGACTATTGACCTGTCAACATGAGTTTCCGCGGCAAAATGGACTACGACCTCGTGATCCACCATGAGTCCAACAGCGAGGCTCTGGTCAAGGATGTCTCCGTGGACGAAGTGAAATGGGATGGACCGCAATCTCCTGAGATCCCCGGCATAGGTGAGCCTATCCAAGACGGTTATTTCCCACTCCGGTCGCTCGCGAGCCGCCAGCCTCACAAAAGCGGAACCCAGGAATCCCGCTCCGCCGGTGATGAGAACGCGCATTGATAAATTATACCGGCTAGCCCCGCGCTCGCGCCCACACGGCCAGTCATCAAAGCCTATCTCTTGCTGGGGGGCAGTCTCCTTGAGGCCCGGAGCTGATTCTTGATTACCCGGCCTCTGAGGAGTCCAACGCCGACCGGAAAGCCATTCCAACGGATTATCACCTGACCATCTTCCCACGCGAAATCTCCCTCTATGTTATATCCGGATAGAAACCTCGCTATTCCCTGCTCATCAAGGTCAAGGACACATCTCGTCGCGACCCTCCCTATAGCCATAGCGCCCTCAGCGCTGAGCTTCCAGCCGTCAGATGTCTTATGTGAGAACCTGATCCCCCTGCGCAAGACAGGTCCAACGATCTCCGATGCTTCCGGGGTTGAGATCCAGGCTTGTTTGCCTTGAATGCTTATCAACAAACCTTTCCAGAATTCGTCGGGGATTCCGAATCTCTCTGAGAGGGGTCTTTTTATCTCTTTCACTCGGCTACCAGACCACCGCCTTGCCTACGGGTCCGAACCCTTCAGTTACCAAAAACCATATTCCAGTTCTGGCAGGGACAAAGCTCTCGCCTGAACGGGAAAAATCAATTCTGGTATAGCCTTCGCTCCTCCCGGTAGGATCATAGAGGGCGAGGTTCACGGAACTGCCGGGTATCCCTGAAAGCATTATCCCTCCAGGGACAACGCGGATTATTTTAGGCTTTCCGGGCAGGACCGACTGTCCCTCCTCGGCCTCAAGAACGCAATTATAGGTCTCGTTTTCGGTGGATGTAACGCTTATCACGCTGATCACCGGGGCAATGCAGTCTGCTACCGAACCATCCGTATATCTCCAGACATACCAGGTCGCCTGGGTCGCGCCCCCAGCCATCCAGGCCGCAGGATTACCCTCCCAGTGGCCGTAGTGGTTGCCGGGGTTAGTGCCGTTAAAATAGGCGACAAAGTTGCCGTTGAAGTTGGCGTATGAGTTATAGCCATCCTGGCACTCACTTATGGTCAGAGCGGCCTTAGCGTCTCCTATGGGATTGGTTGCCTGAAAACCGGTCTGTATCCAGGTAGTTGATTCTGGTCCGCAACCGTGTAGGTCAATATCTCCGGTCCATATTGATATGGTTCGGATTGTTGAGGTGAAATTTCCTTTTAACACATATCTGGCATACTGGGTGAACGGTGTAGCATAGGCCTCAGCGTCCTGGAAATCATTCCAGCTGGAGCCAGTCCTCAGTCCCATGTCCGTGAAGGACAACAAAGCAAGAAGATGTATCATAAAAACCTCCCATATATGGTTTATTCTCCTCAAGAGCAAAAGCTAAGCGACACATCATACAGTCACATATTATAACCGACTCAAGCACCCGAGTTCGCTCACAAAAAATCTAACCCAAATGGGTTCGTTCGCTCAAAATAGAATTCTAACCATGAGCCACAGGAAG
>JBMFOM010000121.1:0-4546 GCA_049969615.1 Caldifarciminota bacterium | reverse complement strand
CCTCTCCTTCATACCCAGAGAATAAGGCAAGTGGTCAATCAGGGGCCAGCTAGAGGCCAGCCGGGTGAAGGATCACCCAGCTAGAGGACAGCCGGGTGAAGGATCACCAAGCCCCTTGTGCCTGCCCTATCTCAGGATCTCTGTGCCTGGCCTGCAAATTTCTGCGGCGCGGCACTCCCAAACATCAACAGGCAACGAGCAACGGCCAACCTTTATAATCTTCGCCATGACGCTGGAGGAGCTCCTCGCACTCATAAAGGCCAGAACCCATGAGGTCCTGCCAGAAGAGGATCTGGTCCGGAAGGCAAAGCGCCACCTGTCGGGAAAACCCCTTCGGATAAAGCTCGGCTGTGATCCAACCAGGCCTGACCTTCACCTCGGTCACTATGTTGTTCTCAGAAAGCTCAAGGAACTGCAAGACGCTGGCGCACACATCATCTTCATAGTTGGCGACTTTACTGGCATGATAGGAGATCCATCCGGACAGTCTGAAACAAGGCCCAGGCTCTCGCGCGAGCAGATAGACGAAAACGCAAGGACATACTTTCAGCAGGTCTATAAGGTTCTTGACCCTGACAGGACCGAGGTTCGCGGAAATTCCGAATGGCTCGCATCTCTGACTGCCGCGGATGTCATAGAGCTCGCCTCATGTTATACTGTTGCCAGAATGCTTGAGAGGGACGACTACGCAAAGCGCTTCAGGGCTGGAATCCCCATTTACATCCACGAGTTTCTCTATCCACTCTATCAGGGGTACGACTCCTATGCCATATCGGCAGACATAGAGACAGGTGGAACGGATCAGAAGTTCAACTTTCTGGTCGGCAGGGCAGTCCAGGAACATTTTGGCCAGGAACCACAGGTCATCCTGACCATGCCATTGCTCCGTGGCACGGATGGAGCGCGCAAGATGTCCAAATCCTGGGACAACTATGTGGGAATCACCGAATCCCCCAGGGATATGTTCGGCAAACTGATGTCCATACCCGACGAGCTCATGCCGGAGTATTACGCGCTTTTGCTTGACCTGACCCCTGAGGCCTCCAGGCTCATAAAAGATAACCCCAGGGAGGCCAAGGCACAACTCGCGAGGGATATAGTCACGATCTTCCACAGCAGGACCGAGGCAATAGCCGCGGAGGAGGAATTCAACAAGATATTCAGGGATGGCGGCCAACCTGATGATGTGCCAGAATTCAAACTGCCGGAGGGTGGGCTTGATATAGTTGAATTGCTTGTCAGGTCAGGGTTGGCCACCAGCAAATCCGAAGCGAGGCGGTTGCTGGAAGGCGGAGGGGTAAGGCTTGATGGGTCCAGGCTTGCGGTCGGCCAAGTCGTATCTGTGCCCGGCATCCTCCGGGTGGGAAAGAGAAGGTTCCTCAGGCTAAGAAACTGAGCTTGTCCCGCCCCAGTCCCCTGCCCCATAATTTACCAATGAGAAAGATCCTTGTAGTCCTCATACCATTTTTGGCGTGCACATGGATAGCCCAACGCAAGGCCCTCGCCAAGTGCGATTTCAGCCTTCACGCGGCAAAGCTCGTCAACGCTGATTTCTCCGGTTTTGAGCTGGAGGTAAAGCTCAAGGCCAAGAACCCAAACGATGTGGATGCTGTTCTTGACAGGCTTGACTATACCCTGTTCATGGAGGATGTTGAGGTAGCGCAGGGCGTGGTCTCCCAGAAACATACCATTCCCAAACACGGGGAGGGCATAATAACTACCAGTCTCAGGGTCAAATACTCAACCATCCCGAAGATGGGTGATGTGGTTATGGCCGCGGTGACCAAAAAGAAGTCAAAGATACGGATGGCGGGGACTGTTCACTTTGACACTCCCATAGGCACCATATCCCACGACATAGAGGTGGAGAAAACGGTTAATCTGGACTAGGGAGAACCTCTGCGAAGAGGTCTCCTTACTTTCTAACACTCCCCTTTACCATGGGCAGGTTGACCCTCTCGGCCTTCAGGAGCTTGCCGGGCCTGACTTCAATCTCAAACTCATCACCGATCTTGAGCTCCCTCGGCAGGTAGGCCAGTCCAGCTCCCTTGCCCAATGACGGTGCTATGGTCCCAGAGGAGACCCAGCCAGCCTCCTTGCCGCCCACAAAGACTTTTTGGCCGTGCCTGGGAAGGCCGCCCGTCTCCTTCATAACGAACCCCGCCCTCCTGTATCTGAGGCCCTTTTCCTTTGAGGCCATAAGCGTCTTCTTTCCAATGAAATCCGGCTTGTCAAAGTCAATGATCCAGCCAAGGCCAGCCTCAAGCAGATTCTGGTTGTCGTCTATGTCGTTGCCATAAAGACAATAGCCCATCTCCATCCTCAGGGTGTCCCTCGCGCCGAGGCCTATCGGTTTCACCCTATTGTCCGAGAGGAGCTTTCTAGCGAGGTCCATGCCATACTGAGGATCAGTCGTGTATATCTCAAACCCATCCTCACCAGTATAGCCTGTCCGCGACACCAGGACATCCTTCTTGCCCATCAGCTCAATGTGATCAAACCAGTAATAGTTCATCTTCTCAAGGTCATAGCTGGTCAGATCCTGAAGGACTGCCTGTGCGAGGGGGCCCTGGAAGGCTATCTCAGTGTATTGGAGGCTAAGGTGCTTGATCTCAACATCATAATCCCTCGCGTGCCGCTCTATCCAGGCCCAGTCCTTGTCGTCGTTGGCCGCGTTCACAACCAAGAAGAAGTGATCCGGCGCCATCCTATAAACGAGCAGGTCATCCACCGCACCACCCTGTTCGGTGCCAAAAGCAGAATACTGCACCTGGCCAAGGGCCAGCTTTGAAGGGTTGTTGGTAGTTATGCGCATGAGCATGTCCAGAGCGCCCGGACCTTTGACATCAATCTCACCCATGTGAGACACATCAAAAAGCCCGACGGATTTGCGAACCCATAGGTGTTCCGGAACGATGCCCTCATACTGGATAGGCATCTCGTAACCAGCAAAAGGAACCATTCTCGCACCCAGCTCGTGGTGGAGCGTATTCAAAGCGGTTTTTCTGATTTCGGTCATTTAAGCCTCCGAGTGAAGATTATAACCCACCTGTTGGGCAAGATCAAGTATCGTATTTGGTGGGGTTCCGTCCACCCTTCCGGGCACAAATGGCCTCAGGTTGGCCTTGGTGTTAATCTCAACTTTGACACCAAAACCCCATTTCTAGCTACCCCCATGTTCTAAGATCCGCATAAAATCAAGGTTGAGGCTGTCTCACAATACGATTTTTTGACGCGCCTCAATTCTAATAATGGGGCCAGGAGCGGATCTTATCTGAGACAGCTTCTCAATAACCCTATTCTGGGACAGGCTCGGTTGAGTACCAATCGGCAATCACCCTAGGCTAACCAGCAAAGCCCCCACGAACATTATGCCCGCGGCGAGAAACCTCCTGAGCATTTTTCTCTCCCCAAAGAAAAGCCTCCCGTATATGACGCCAAAAAGGCTGGCGAGTCTCTTCAGGGCTACCATATAGGAAGCCTGGGTCATAACTATGGCCAGGATGTGTGTTATCACCATGCCGGCGTGGAAAATACCAGCCAGAAAGATATTCCGTGAAAAGCGCAATTTTCGCTTTCGCCTGAGAAAAGCAATGGGGGAAAACAGGATGGTCATTGCCAATAGGTAATACGCTGGGAAAAAGGTCGGCGAGGACTCTTTTATGAGTATCTTGCCGAGCGCCGCGGTGAAAGCGTATATGAAAGATACAGCGATCATGAGCCAGGGGCCTTTCTCCTTTCTTATGGCAGTCAGCGGAATCCAACCTTCTCCGGAGAGCAAATAGCCACCGACCACGACCAAGAGGACGCCGGAGGCCTGGAGGGGGCCGGGTGTCTCCCGGAGGAAGACGAAGCCGACGGCCAGGAGAAAGGCCGGGGTCAGGGACAGGAAGGGCAGGGTCAAAGAGAGGGGCGAGAGCCTGATCGCGTGCATGTAAAGGAGGAGCGCGAAAATCTCCATGGGAAAGGCTATTGCCTGGAGCCAGAAGAACCTAACGGAGAAGTGGGGGATACCAAAAAGAATGAGGGGAAAGGCAAAGGGAAGGGCAATCAGGTATTTCGCCCAGACGATGGTGGCCTCATCGGCCTCGCCGCTAATCATGGCCCTCTTTGAGAAAAGGTCAGAGGTTGCCCAGGCAAGAGCGCATAGGACGGAGAGGCCGATCCACATGGCCAAAGCATAAGTCCCGGGTGGCCTGGAGTTCAAATACGGGCAGTCGCGCGGTTGCGCACCTCACCCGACCCACTTTCAACCCCTCCTAAGTCCTTGTTCATAAAAGAGTTCGGCGAAAGTGCTATGGCCCTAAGACTTAGCAAGGCAGGATTGGGGAATATACTGATTTTCAGCAAGATCAGAATCCCAGATCGTCAAGGCCGGGGCCGAGAAGGTGCAAATACGGCCGGGTTTTTGGGATCATCTTACCACTGCCTTGCCCCTGTGTGTTCCAGCCCTCCAGATATAGACCCCCGGGCCGAGGCTTATCCGGTTCTGGCCCTTCTCAAGGTTGCCGGAATATGCGAGCCTGCCGTCAGCTGAGTATATCCT
>JBMFOM010000120.1:0-4599 GCA_049969615.1 Caldifarciminota bacterium | reverse complement strand
TATCTTCCTGTGGCTCATGGTTAGAATTCTATTTTGAGCGAACGAACCCATTTGGGTTAGATTTTTGTGAGCGAACGCGAGTTCTTGATCTACATAGCGGAGTCAGGGTATAATTTCGCACCAACCAAAAGGAGTATTGAGATGGAGATAGCAGACAAGCTTAGGGACATAATCGTGGATGAGCTCGGGGTTTCCCCGGATGATGTGAAGCCAGAGTCCAGGTTCATTGAGGATCTAGGCGCTGATTCCATAGGCTTAATGGAGCTGGTAATGAAGCTTGAGGAGGAGTTCGGCCTCAAGATACCAGACGAGGACATTGAGAAGATAAGGACCTTTGGCGACGCCACAAGATACATAGAGGAAAAGCTGGGGAGATAATGCGCCGGGTAGTCGTAACTGGCCTTGGTGCCCTAACCCCCCTTGGGGACAACATCAAGGAATATTGGGCCGCCTTGCTGGCTGGCACGAATGGCATCTCAAGGATTGAGAAGTTTGATCCCTCGGAATACTATTCCCAGATAGCCGGCCAGCTGAAAAATTTTGACCCCACCAAACGCCTAGATCCCAAAGAGGTAAGGAAGCAGGACGACTACGCGATCTATGCGCTTTACGCGGCCGCTGAGGCAATGGAGGACTCGGGCCTCCTGTCGGCGGAGATTGACAAAACCATGGCCGGAGTCATCATAGCCTCTGGCATAGGCGGCATAGGGACACTTGAGAGAGAAGAAGCGGTGCTCTTGGAAAAGGGTCCCTCCAGGGTCTCGCCATATCTGGTTCCCACCATGATCCCGGATATGGCCTCGGGCCTTGTTTCCATGAAATATGGCCTCATGGGCCCGAACTTCTGTGTTGTTTCCGCTTGCGCTTCCTCGGCTCACGCCATAGGCGTTGCCTTCAGAACCATTCAGCACGGCGAGGCCGATATTATCGTGGCGGGAGGGGCAGAGGCCCCGATAACGCCGCTCTCGCTTGCCGGGTTTAGCTCAATGAGGGCGCTGTCTTCCCGGAACAACGAACCAGACAAAGCTTCAAGGCCTTTTGACGCTGATAGGGATGGGTTCGTCATGGGTGAGGGCGCGGGGATAGTCGTTCTGGAGGAGCTTGAGCACGCGAAGAGGCGCGGAGCGAAGATATATGCGGAGATGGCGGGCTACGCCGCAACCGCTGACGCGCACCACATCACGGCGCCTCATCCTGAGGGCCTGGGCGCATTCTTGGTGATGAAACGGGCTATAGATGACGCGGGCATCACCCCTGACGGGGTTGATTATGTGAACGCGCACGGCACCTCCACTCCTCTGAACGACAAGGCCGAGACCGAGGCCATAAAAAACCTCTTCGGGGAAAGGGCATACAAGCTGGCTATAAGCTCTACCAAATCAATGATAGGCCACCTTCTCGGAGCCTCCGGGGTTGCGGAGTTCATCGCGACTGTGCTCTCGGTTAAAGAGCAGACCGTTCACCCAACCAGGAACCACGAACATCCTGATCCGGATTGCGACCTGGACTATGTGCCGGAGGGGGCTAGAGAGATGAACATTCGTGCCGCCATCTCCAACTCATTTGGCTTTGGCGGCCACAACGCCTGTTTGGTGGTCAAAAGGTTTGAAGGATAAGAGGAAACTTGCCAGGGAGTGGCTGGAAAGGGTCTCGCCCCAACTCAGGGAAGGGGTTTTTCGTCACCCATCCGCTGGGGGAAGAGATTTTTATAGTCTGGCTTTCTACGGGGATAGCATTTTGGAGGTCTACATAAGAAAGAACCTCTGCGAGAAATACCCACAGGACGATGTCGGCTCCCTGGCAAAGAAGCGGGCCATCCTAGCATCAACCCAGTCCCTCGCTTTCCTGGCAGGAGAGTGGGGCCTCGTTGATCTTCTAGTCTACCAGGAGGGGGAGGAACCATCTGACTATACTCTTGCTAGCCTGACAGAAGCATTTGTCGCGGCAGTGGCCATGACCCTGGGCGCGGGTTCAGCACAGGCTGTAGTCAGGTTCCTGGATGAGCTTTTTATGCCCTATTGGGATGTTATTCTCCGAGATTTCGCTGATTACAAAAGCCTGGCGCAGGAAATACTGAACCGGAACGGCCAGGCCTTTCACTACAAATTAATTGAGAAGGAAGGGCCGGATCACTCGCCGTGCTACACTGTTTGCTTGATATTGGACGGAAAGGAGGTCAGCCGTGGCAAGGGAAAATCCATCCGAGAGGCAGAACAGGTCGCGGCGGAGGAATTCCTGACCAAAATCTAGAACCGACTCCCAGAATAAATGCCCAGCCAGAGCGAGGGACGGCCTCAATATCAAACGATGCAGAACCTTCCGGGCTTTTGGACGAGAACCTGTTCGGTTGAAACTGAATATTCCCCTACCCCATAATTTCCTCCGATGAGAACCTTGAAGATACGCGAGGGCAAGCCATGGGTCACCATCCCGGAAATACTTGAGAGGAGCGCGGCCGAGTGGCCAAACAGTGTCCTTTTCCAGATGAAGCGCGAGGGTGGCTGGGACAAATATACTTACGAGGAGGTCCTCGGCCTCGTGCGCAGGCTAGCGGAATTTCTCAGGGCAGAAGCCGGCCTCAAAAAGGGCGAAAAGTTCTCCATCGTCGGCGGAAACAGGCCCGAGTGGGGCACTGCATATCTGGCAATCCTTTGGGCCGGCGGGACCGTGGTCCCTCTCGATCCCAAGCTCACACCATCTGAGCGCGGCTACATACTAGGCGCGGCCGGAGTCAGGGGAGTCATAGCCACTGACCACTTCGTCGGAGAGATGTTGGAACACAAAGAGAACCTTGAATCACTTGAGACTGTCGTATCAATGGACAGAAATCCGAGGGTTTCCGATTTTCCTTATATATGGGCAAAATACACGAAAGGAACGGATAGGGAAAAGCTCAGCCTTGATGATGTTGCCATCATCCTCTTTACTTCTGGAACAACTGGCCTGCCTAAAGGCGTTGTACTCACGCACAGAAACATAGTTTCAAATGTTGACGCGATGTATCAGGCCATAGATTATGGCCCTGGAGATCTCTTCTATTCTGTCCTGCCTCTTCATCATGTCTTTGAAGCAACCGCGGGCTTTCTCGCGCCCATATATGGAGGAGTCACCATAATATACGCCTCAAGTTTGCGACCGGATGTAATGCGAGCCGAGCTGAGAGAAACGAGGCCAACCATTATGCTTGTGGTTCCCCTCATACTTGAGAAGTTCCTGGTTGGCATAAGAAGGAACCTGGAAAAACTTTCCATGGGCAAAAAAATGGCCCTCGGACTCCTCAGGGGTGTTTCAAGGATAGCCGATGTGTTCACAGGTGGCAGGACAACCAAGGCCCTCTATAAAACAGTAAGGGAACAGATGGGCCTTGACCGGGCAAGATACATAATATCAGGAGGAGCCGCCCTGCCCAGGTGGGTCTCAGCGGGTCTTGAGGAGATGGGTTTCCCAGTTCTCCAGGGTTATGGGCTTTCAGAGTCATCGCCTGTGGTATCGGTGAACCCGCCGGACGCTCCCAGGAATGCCTCGGTCGGGGTCCCCATTCAGTTCTGCGAGGTAAGGATATTTGATCCGGACGAAAACGGGATAGGCGAGATAGCGGTCAGGGCCCCATTCGTCATGAAGGGTTATTACAACAACCCCGAAGCGACGCGGGAAGTCATCACTCCCGAAGGCTGGCTCCTGACCGGCGACATGGGATACATTGATCCGGATGGCTACATATACATAACGGGCAGAAAGAAGGCCGTCATTATTACCCGAGGAGGCAAGAACATATTCCCCGAGGAAATAGAGGAAAAGTTGACTCAGCGCGAGCTCATCGCGGAGGCGATGGTCTTCGGAGGGAAGAACCCCCGCACCGGCGAAGAGGATGTCCAGGCGATAATATATCCCAACATGGAATTGCTTGGCAGGATGGGTTTGGTTGACGAGGAAAGGATATATGACCTCGTGAAGAGGGAAGTGGATGCAGTCAACGCTAACCTCGCTGATTACAAAAAGGTCAAACGCTTTGCCCTCAGGTTTGAGGAATTTCCAAAGACAACGACCATAAAGATAAAGAGACATCTGTTCAAAAACATATTCATAGAGAAAGGTCAAAAGGTTCTCTGAAAAAAGCCCGGAACGCGTTCCGGGCCAGATCTTTGTGGAAAAGTATGACTACTTTACCACATCCCCCTCAACGGTCACTGTGTTCGTCATGATGCTGATGCCCCCCAGGCAGGCACCTATGAGCCAGTCAATCAGGGTATATTGGACAGTGACCTTCATGTTTCTCACATCCTTGCCGCCCTGGGATACCTGGGAAATCATGTCGTCTGTAGAGTTGTTGGTTATGGGGACAAGTCCCCAGAGAACATACCAGACCTTTTTCTGAACCGTGAAGTGCTGTGAGCTCCCTCCGGATGGTTTTGATGTGAGCGAAACCGTGTTCTCAGCACCCATTGGGGCTTCAACTATCACGGTGGCGCACCCTGTCAGGAACCCTATCAGCAACAATCCTGCTATCAACTTCTTCATTTTTAAGTGATCCTTTCCCCGGATGTGCTCATTTTTGATTCTCAGCATACCCCCCTGGTTTGAGAAAGCCCGGATGGGTCA
>JBMFOM010000119.1:0-4633 GCA_049969615.1 Caldifarciminota bacterium | reverse complement strand
ATCCAGGGCAAGGCCAAGCTACAGCTGAGTTCCGCGCCTGGCCGTGATCCCGGCTTTAGGATATACAAAAATTCCTTATCAGTTGCCAACTTCAGCAATAGCATGCCGGGAAACCCGCACCAGGCCTTGATTATTATGGTTTGGCCGAAACCCTTGCCGGATAAGGGTTTGGCCCTCCCACGGCCGAGTTCAGGCCGGAACACGGCCCTTTTCGGCCCTGTCTTAACAATCCGAGTTCTGTATTTCGCCGATAAAATAAGGCAATTCCCCGATCCTGCTAAGCTAAGTCCCAGAGCCATCAGCACTTTCGCTGAACTCATTGACGGTCAAAGACTTAGGAGGGGTTGAGAGTGGGTCGGGTGAGCCGAAACTGGCCCTTGACAGTTCGGACTTTTTCCGTTATAATAATCTCTGAGTGAGAGGTGTATTATGAATCTATTTTATGTAACCCTGTTGTTGTGCGGTTTAGAGGGCGATAAGAAGGCCCTCAAGGAAAAAAGGAGGTTAAGATGTTGTTATTGGCCCTATTAAACGCTCCTATAGCCACGCAGGAAACGGCCGTTGATATAGAGGTAGTTGAGTCCTGGGCTCCCAGGCCCCTTCCCCCAGCGGATAATCCGGAGATGCCCGCGGATGTGATACCCATGCCCGATGAGAGCATGAGGAGCGAAGATGTACCGGCCCCTGACCTGGACTACATACCGGGTGCTTCCAGTGGGGTCTGGATGGCCA
This sequence comes from Caldifarciminota bacterium, assembly GCA_049969615.1. GTDB lineage: Bacteria > Hydrothermota > Hydrothermia > JBDRYB01 > JBDRYB01 > JBDRYB01. The sequence goes on along the minus strand of JBMFOM010000119.1, from coordinate 3,901 downwards.
ACGAGGACCTCGGAGGAGAGGCCGGTACCTATGCCTATGTCTCCAACAGCTGGCAGGGAACAGTTTTCACGGGTTACATACCGCCGGATGTGCAAATGGCTGTTGGCCCAAATCACATAGTTGAGCTCGTCAACTGCCACATCCGCATTCTGGATAAATCAACCGGCTCCACCCTCTATTACGCTAGCTACTACACTTTCCTGGGCATACCGAACACCGGAACCAACATAATCTTTGACCCGCGCGTTGCTTACGATATAAATAGAGGCCGTTGGATCATAAGCCTGGACTACCTAAACGACATATCGGGAAACGACACATCCCAGTATATACTCTGCTATTCCCAGACCAGTGACCCAACCGGCCCCTGGGGAGGCTACAGGATAAATGCGGAGGTGGGGGACTCCTTATGGCTTGACTACCCCATGCTCGGGTTCAACGATTGGGGTATCTTCCTGACCGGCAATCTGTTCGGCAATATCTCATTCAGATACGGTGACATGCTTATCTTGGACAAGGATTCCATATATGCTGGTGCGGCCTCTCTCTATGGGAGTAGGTACCTCGCCTCAGGGGGCAACTTCTCCCAACACTTCGCGTTTACCATGAGGGGTTGTGCCACGGCCTTTGACTGCATAAGCAACACCGGCTCGGACAACCGCGTATGGATACGTAAGGTATATGGCCCAGCGACTTCGCCTACCATAGGCCCGTGGAACACGATAACCGTCGCACCTTACAACACCCCGACCCCCGGACGGCAGTTGGGCCCGAACGACAACATAGATCCCGGAGACTGCAGGTTGCAGGATGTAACCTACAAGGATGGCAGACTATACATGACTTTTGGTGAGCGCTACAACTGGGGATCTGGCAACTCCGCGGCTATACGCTACCTTGAGATTGATACCACCTGGTCTGTTATCAGGGACATAACCTATGGCTCTGATGCCACTGATTACTACTATGGCCGCGTTTCGCCCGATGACCAGTGCATCACCATGGTCTTCACTAGGAGCTCAAACTCTGAATACGCGGGGGTTTATCTTACGACCAAACAGACTATAGCCTCTAGCTTTGAACCAGCGACACAGCTCAAGGCCGGAGAGATAAACTACTATCTGTCCGATGGCTCAAGAAATAGGTGGGGAGACTACTCTGGTGCCTACATGGACCCGGCCGGCTCCGCAGTGTGGGTTGCCGGCGAATATGCCTACAATTCTTCTGGAAACGGCCGCTGGGGAACATGGCTTGCCAGGGTTTCGTGCCTTGGGGTTGGACAAAAGGAGACGGCTTCTTACGCGGGGCCTGGCGTCATATTCCCGTATGGTAATGTCTTTTCTGGCGTGGCCATGTTCAGACTTCTCCGGTATGGCAGGTGCGCGATATATGACGCGCAGGGAAGGCTCACCACAAGCCTGGAGGGGCCCGGTAATGTTAATCTCCCAATGGACCCAGGGGTCTATTTCCTCAAGCTCGGGACAGAGAACCACAGACTGGTGGTTGTAAGATAGATAGGCGAGACCTCTGATAAAGTAGCAATAACTTACTGGTTTGGGGGAGGAGCACTTTGTTCAAGAGAACAGGTTTCTAAGAGGGGGCCCCTGAAAAATCTCGCCATGAGGGCATTCCCTCAGGGTTGTCTTCTAGCTATGATGAGGCTGACAAACCGAGATTCTTCAGGGGTTTCATAGGTATGATTATAACAGAGGCAAAGCTATGGGCCTTGCCTCTACTTTATTTTGTAGATTCTGAACGAATCAACCCGGTTGTCCTTTCCCGTGGAGGCGGACAGCATGTATCCGGCCGGAAACTCACCTAAGGACTCAAAAAGCGTTGTATCGGAAAGTTCGTCCCTTTCTGTCAGGCCAATGGTGTAATAACTTCTCTCCTGGGACACTGGCATGATCTCAACAACGAGATAATTTATGTTGTGTCTGGTCAGGGCGTCATAGAGGCCTAATTTGCCTGATAGGTAATCCGGGTCAGCCATCCTGAAGACCCGGTAACTGCCCGTGAGGCCGCCCCATAAGAGTGCCGGTGAGCTGGAAACGACCCTAGAGCCTTCGGGAACCATGTCATTCACTATGGCGATCATCCTTTCCCGTCTCAGAAGGTGATCCTTTCCCTTCCGAAACTCTCCTTGTAGCAGGTACAGTTCTGGTATGAGCAGAAAAAGAAGGAAGCAGGGCTTCACTTGCACGCCGAGCTCCATGAGTTTTCTAACAAAAAGCACCGCGAAAAGCGCCATAAACGGGAAGAGGATGTTCGTGTATTCCTGACGCATCACCAAGAGGCCAAAAGAAAGGAGAACAAAGGCCCAGGGCCACCTGAGCCTTGATTTGATCAACAGGAAACAAAGCGAGAGAACCCCTATTATCGGCGAGATGAATAAGGAACCGTATTCGGACCCAGAGGCAGTGAGCATGATGGGTTTGTAGAATATTTTTAGCACGGTCGCGGGTATGGCGGTTGGATTGGTGAAGAGGCTGAGGAGCGCTGGCCTGGAGGAATGAGCGGCGAGGGCATCCGGCAATAAAGGGCCACCCGTGTTGGGGAACAGGTTGAAAAAGCAAAAAACCAAGCCGCCCATGCCGAGTCCGGCCCAGAGCCAGAGCTTTCTGGGCCACCCGCGAACCGTGAATCCCGCGAAAAACAGCGCCAGGGGAAACACGAGGCCTATGGGATGGGAGAGGGCCGAGAGCGCAGAGATAAGCCCTCCGAGTCCGGCCTGTATCAGATTGCCCCTCGTCCCCCTCATGAAGAGCCAGACACCGGCGAGACCCGTGAGGGTTGTGAGAGATTCCCACCTGAGGTAATGAGATGTCCAGAGAAAGGGGCCGGATAATCCGAGGATAATAACTGCCACGAGTCCCTCCCATCGGTATCCCTCATCCCTGGCGATGAGATAAACTAGAATCAGGGAAAACAGTCCGGGCAGAAGCGATGAAAGCCTCATGAACCATATGTTCTCACTGATCCTCAGAAAAAGCCCAGCGTACCCGAAATATAGCGGGGTGTTGAGGAGGAGAAGCCCCCTTTCAGCCAGGGCCCAGCCCAGCATCATCCTTGCCTTGCCGCCGTTCAACAGGTAGTCCATGACCCAGGCCTCGTCTCCGTTAAAATCAAACGGTGGCCACCAAGCCAGGGTCAGGAGGCCCAACGCAATCCAGAATATCAAGAAAATAGCTAATAAATGACTCGTTCTAATGATAGAGGTTTTGCCGGCAAGATTGCGGGAAAATCCTGTCATCCTATCTTATGTCCAAGAGCTTTATCCCCTTGAGAAACTCCTTCATGTATGTCCTGTCCTTCTTAGTGAAAGAGAGAACGCCATCGTGGTTAAAGACAACTACTATGAACCTGTAGCCGTCGGTCGCGGCTATTATTCGTGAGACTCCCTTTGTCTCTTCCTCTATGTTCCTGTATGTCCTTTCCACGCCCCACAGCCCGGCAACCTTAATCTTCCCTTCGCTTATGAGCACTCCTTCCTCACCGTAGCTCATCTCGTTAACCAAAGCCTCCAGGCAGTCCTTTGACGAAACCGTTCCCTGCTCATCCTCAGGAACATCCGTAAACATCAACCTGGCATACAGGTAACCCCTCTCAAAGCCAACCGAACTCATGCCTGTCTCGGTTTCCTCAGAAGTCATCTCCCAGCCAGCTGGCAGTTTTAACGATATACCGAATGATGAATCCGCGTAGACCAGGTTACCGGCCAGGACAATTGATGGGGCCAAAACAATACTGGCCAAAATTAGAACCCTTCTTATCATGGAAAGATTATAACCCACTTCCTGGGCAAGATCAAGTATTTGTGTATCTGGTGATCCTTTCCCCGGATGTGCTCATTTTTGATTCTCAGCATACCCCCCTGGTTTGAGAAAGCCCGGATGGGTCA
>JBMFOM010000118.1:0-4641 GCA_049969615.1 Caldifarciminota bacterium | reverse complement strand
CTCCGACCACATATTTCTATGTGCTTTCTTGGGGGAAGAAATTATAGAGGCCGGGTAAAGTGATATACAGGGGTCTCGGCTTATCATACGCCCCCTGAGGTGTGGTTCACTTTCCTTCCAACGATCCCTCCATTGTGCTTGATCTGGCCCGCGCGTTGCATTAAAATTTGTCTGTCTAGGAGGACAGATGTTGGATAAATTGCTCTCAGTTGACAGGATTATTCTTGATATGAAGGCTGGTAACAAAGACGAGGCCCTCAAGGAGCTCCTTGAAAAGGCCCAACTCCCCGAGGACAAGGAAGCAGTTGTTCTGGATGCCCTCAAAAAGCGCGAATCCATCGGCTCAACTGGCATTGGGAAGGGTATAGCCATTCCCCATACCAGGAGCATAGTCCTGGACAAGGTCTATCTCGTGGTTGGTCGCTCAAAGAAAGGGGTGAACTTTGATGCGCTGGACGATAGGCCGGTTCACCTTTTCTTTCTCCTGTGCGCGCCCCCACAAGATATTGGCACCACATACCTGGTGTTGCTCGGCAAGATAGCCCAGATAGCCAGGAAGCTGACCAAGTCCCAGGATTATATGGATATAAATGATCCAGAGGAGTTCAGGCAATACCTTGTCTCCCTTTACCAGGAACAGTGAAGAGGTCGTGATGGATTCCGTGTTGGAATGCCTGATATTGCTTCATGATGTTGACACCCTGGTAGAGGATGTCACCAGTCCGAACTACACCGAGCAGGTCGGGCTTGAGACGGTTGAGAAGCACCTTGAGGAGCTAAAAAAGAGGAGGGATGAGGTGGCAGGCCGTCTTCCCCCTGATGTTCTGAGACAATACGAGCGCCTGAGGAAACGCTACAGGAGGGGAATTGCCCCTGTTATTGGCGGGACATGCATGAATTGTTTCTCAGAACTACCCATAGCGATGGTGACACGGCCGGAGAAAAACCACCAGGTGGAGAGCTGTCCGAACTGTGGGATTTTCATCTACTGGGGATAGATAACGGAGGTTTTTAGCATGAAGAGGCTTGCCTTTTTCGGCCTTGTAGGCCTTGTGCTCGCTGGATGCGGAATCAAGACGGACGAGAGCGACGAGGAGATACTCCGTCGCCTCATAATGACATCGGGTTGGACGAACACCTCGCCAAAGGGCGGGATTGAGTCCTACGGGTTCCTGCCCATGGAAGATACCATAACCCCGTTTGGTTGGTATAAACAGGAGACCAGCCGGGATAACCCCATGATCAACATCTATTTCGTTGAGGGCACGGAGTATGACTCTGCCTATGTGGAGCTTTCAGTCAACATCTGGGGCAACTTCCATATAATTGCCTATAACCCTGATTCTGGAGGCATAAAGGACCACATAAAGCCCTATAAGGATCATTGTTATCTCGCGGCCATATTCAAGAGAATAGGCAATGAAGACGAGGACAAAGGTTGGGTGATGACCGATGTCACCAACATAAACTTTCAGTCAGCTGACATAGACCCAAGCGTAAAACTGGACAGCTTGCTCCTTATTGGTGGTAATCCCGACTCCATCATGCTCTATTCGCCGGATACCCTCCTCAACATCCAGAACCCCAGGTGGGTTGGCCTCGGTGATACCATGAAGGCCGTAGCCTACACCGATGATCCGGATCCGGTTCTGGCCATATATGGCTTCACAGAGGACACCGCGGCCGCCGCGCTCATGACCCAGGTCCAGCCTGGGGTTTGGGAGGGCCGAGTCCCTGTCCTTGCCTCGGGGATATTATATCTCGCGGTTGACGCGTATCCTTGGTATGTCCTAAACATACTGGATACGGACTACGAGGCTCAGCTTTGGATAACACAGTTTGAGGTGAAGTAGGAGTAAGCCAAATGTATGGCAAGGTAATTGATGCCAAACGGCATAGGGTAGCTCTTGCTTTGGAAAAGTTTATTGAGGTCAGAAGGACCATCCGTTCATATCTCCCCGACCTTCTTTCGCGCGAGATAGTTGAGCGAATTGTTCAGGCTGCCCTATACGCTCCCACTAAAAATAACCAGATAAAGTGGAGCATCTACATCGTGGATCACCAAACTCCTCTCAGGCCAGAGTTCATTAGGAGGCTAAGGTCTTCTTACTCATACCTTTCGGATATTAGGGCTCTTTATGAATCAGGATACCTGGACCTTGACAGATATAGTTCCTTTGTGGAAAAGTTCATGGAGGGTTTGGCCCAGATTCCCATTTTTGTAGTCATGTCCGCCAATAGACCGCCTGCTTCACTCCCCCCGGCCCTCCAAATGAGGGAGATGGCTCATACCCTCGCTTCCTGTGGTTTTGCGGCCCAGAATATGCTCCTTGCGGCCCTGGCTTGGGGGGTGGGCGGCGGGATACTCACCCTGGTATCGGATGAGGCGGAGAGGGAGCTCTTGGAGCTTTTGGGCCTGTCTCAGGATAAAAACACCATAGCCATGATCCTGACCTTTGGTTATCCGGCCGAAGTTCCTCAGAGGCCGCACAAACATGTTGATGTTAAATGGCTCTGACTAGGGATCCCGAATCCCTCATTTCTTCATTGAAAAACAGCAGGGTAGTATTCTTTGGCCCTAGTTGGGGTGTAGTTATCGTTGATGTAAAGGACGGAAGGCCGCTCTCAGTGAGGAGCTCTTGGGGTGATGGGCCAGGCGAGTTGGATAGGTTAAGAGGTTGGGGCGAGATCAAATATATCCTGAAACCGTTGCCGGATAGTGAGCCTCTTGGCACCTCGCCTGTAGTAGGCCCACTGGGTCCGGATGATCTTCCCTCTAATCCAGTTCTCCCTCCCGGTTATCACGGCTTGCTTAAGGCTTTCTTTAGAAAGGAGATTGAGTCTCACTTGCCAGATGAATGGATGAGCCTATACTGGGTTTTTGAAAGATTGCTAGAGGAACCAGGTGTCCGAGCGGTTGCGATGAGTGCAGACAATGGATATGATGCGATGATACTAGCCAATACGGGCAAATTCGTAGGCGCCATCCTCAGTTCGCTGGAGGGGTATTTCTATAATACCGAGGCTCTTTCAACCCTCAGAAAGGTCAATATGATCTTTCCAATGGACGTTTCTCTGTTGGCGCCTCCCGTGCCAGATGACATAGCGACGCTTGCCTTTTTGCCCCTTCATTCAGAGCCAGCCCTCAGAGGAAAGGGAGAATCAATTGTGTTGCTTCTCGGCAAAGCCTCTGGGCTTTTGGTCTTTGGTCAAAATGGTTACCTTGTTCGCGATGGCATTTGGGAAATGGCGTCTGGTCTAAAAATTGAGGAGGAAGAGCTCGTTTTGTCCGTTTCCGGAAACCCTGGCGAGGCCATTTTCTACATTGAGGCATAGCCCCGTTTAACCCTTTCTTAACCGAAATTGCCTTAGACTCTGGGCATGAAACCACGTATCCTCGTTCTTTGCACCGGAAACTCAGCTAGAAGTCAGATGGCCGAGGCATTCCTGAAAGCCCTCTTGGGCGATAGGGCCGAGGTATTCTCAGCCGGAACGAGGCCCGTTCCGGTAAATCCACTGGCTATAGAGGTCATGGCCGAGCTGGGTATTGATATATCCGGCCAAAGTTCAAAGAGCGTGGCGGAGTTCCTGGGTCAGCGCTTCTCTCACATAGTAACGGTTTGCGACAGGGCCGCTGAGGAATGCCCAACATTCCCCGGCACAGCGATAAGGCTACATGTCCCTTTTGAAGACCCTGTCCAGGCGGTTGGATCAGCGGACGAGAGGCTTGAGGTATTCCGTAGGGTTAGGGACCAGATAAAGGCCTGGGCCGAGGCCTGGGTTAGCGATAGCTTCCGTGACTGAAAATGCTTCCGGCTATCCCCATCAGGAAGGCGAACCCGATTATAGCGTTTGCCCTGAAGAAGGCGAACTCCGGCTTGTGCCTAGCAAAGCGGTGTTCAAGGGCGAACATTAGCCCAACAAAGACCATTGCCGCGAAATAGGGCGGCCCCATGTTCAGTATGAATCCCAGGAAGATCCAAAGCGTGTAGGTAATGATGTGGCAGGCCAGGGAAACTACGAGGGCCCAATCCGGCCCCATTTTTGCCGGAAGAGATTTTATCCCGTAGGCCCTGTCAAATTCCAGGTCAAGCAAAGCGTATATTATGTCAAATCCAGCAAGCCACAGGAGGACCGAGGCCGAGAGGATTGCGGCCGGGGCGAATCCCTCAAGGTTCCCCCGGACAGCGAGCCATCCACCCGCGGGCGCTATTGACCAGGCCGCACCAAGCGCGAAGTGAGTCAGGGGAGTGAAGCGCTTGGTGAACGGGTAAGCCCAGAAGGCAAGCAAGGGTATGGGCGAAAGGAAAAAGCATAAAGGGTTAAGGAGCCACGCGGAGAACACGAATATTGCTGATGAAACAGCAACAAGTAACCACGCAGACCACAGCGAGAGCCTTCCGGCCGGCAATTCTCTCTGTCTCGTCCGCGGATTCAGTGCGTCTGTTCGCCTGTCAATGATCCTGTTGAGGGCCATGCCGGCCGCGCGAGCGCTTATGCCCGCCAGGAGGATGAGACCGGTTTCCCTTGCGTCCGTGAAGTCCCTCTTTGCAAGGAACGCGCCAGCGAACAGGTAGGGCAAAGAGAACAAGGTGTGTTCTACCTTGATGAAACGGAGGAGCGGTTTCATCTGATAACTAT
>JBMFOM010000117.1:0-4663 GCA_049969615.1 Caldifarciminota bacterium | reverse complement strand
GTCAGGATAGACGGCCCCGCGGTGATAGGCGAGAGAAACACCATAGCGCATGGAGCCGCCATAGGAGGAATCCCGCAGGATGTTGGCTTCAGGGGCGAGAGAAGCGGAGTCCGCATAGGAAACGGCAACTTTATAAGGGAATACGCGACCATCCACAGGGGAACCGGTGAGGGGGCGGAAACAATTGTTGGGGACGATAATTTCCTCATGGCTTATTCTCACCTGGGACACAATGTTATCGTTGGAAACAGGTGTATTATAGTCAACACCGTTCAGATAGGTGGCTATTCAGTAATAGAGGACTTCGCTTACATATCCGCTTTTGTCCCGGTGCACCAGTTCACGAGAATAGGCAAGATGGCGATGGTTGGTGGTTCCAGCAGGGTCAATCAGGATATTCCCCCTTTCATGATGGCGGTCGGAAACGAGATCAGGGTCGTTGGGGTGAACAGGGTTGGTCTAAGACGCAGGGGATTCTCTTCTGAGAGGATTGACGCCATAGCCGAAGCCTACAGAATACTATACAGGCAGGGGCTTTCGGTGGCCTCGGCGCTTGACAAGCTCAGAACAACCTTTCCTGACAACGAAGACATAATATACCTCGTGAACTTCATAGCCAACAGCAAGAGGGGGATAGTCAGAAAGTCCTCGGCAGAGAAAGTGAGATGAACCCCCTGCGGACAATTCCATATTCCGAAAGGGGAGCGAGCTTGAATATGGCCCTGGACTGGGTTCTCCTGCATAATGTCCTGGAAGGGGCCGTGCCTTGTTTGCGTTTCTACGCATTTCGTCCCCCATCAGTGACCATAGGGAAGTTCCAGAACGGGATACCGCGGAGCCTAGAGGCCTACCCTTGCGCCAGACGTCCCACCGGCGGCAGGGCAGTTTTACACGACGGCGACCTGATCTTCTCCTTATCCGGCAAGCACACAGCCGGTTATTTCTCCGGCTCTGTTCTGGAGACATACAGGCTCACAGCCGAAATACTAGCGGAGGCGGCCCAGCGTCTAGGGGTGCCGGTGGAGGTGGAGAGAGGAAGTCCCCAACCCTATGACGAGATGTGCTTCCGCTCAACATCAAGATACGAAATAACCCTTGATGGCAGGAAGGTCGTCGGCATAGCCCAGGCCCGCGAAAAGGATGCATTTCTTGAGCAGGGTTCAATGTATGTTCCGGTGGACAGGTGGCTATACATGGAAGAGATAAAGAGGGTTTTGTGCGAAAAAGGTTTTGAAATCGTGGAAGAAGATTTCACTCCCGAGGAATTGAAAAGGGCTGAGGAGGCCCAGAAGGAGTTTGAAGTGAAATGAGGACTTTAGCGGTAATACCTGCAAGGTTCGCTTCTCGTCGCTTCCCAGGGAAACCCTTGGTGAAGATACTGGACAAACCGATGATCCAGTGGGTATGGGAAGCCGTTATGAAGGCCACCAGCATTGACAGCGCGGCAATAGCAACAGATGACGAGAGAATAGCCAGGGCGGCAGTGGGTTTCGGCGCGAGGGTGGTAATGACCTCCCCGGATCATGTGTCCGGCTCTGACCGGGTCGCTGAGGTAGCCAAAAGGGCACGGGTGGGATTCGTGGTCAACATTCAGGGCGACGAGCCTTTGATTGAACCATCGGTAATAGATGCGGTTGTTGAGGCCCTCAACAGGGATTCTAATGCGGACATAGCCACTCCCGTGTCCCAGATTGAAGAGGAGGAGGCCAGGAATCCGGATGTGGTCAAGGTCGTTGTGGACAAAAATGGCAATTCCCTTTATTTCTCAAGGGCGCTGATCCCTTATCCGGCCAGGCACCAAACAACCTTCCTGAGACACATAGGCATCTACGCGTTCAGGAAATACGCGCTACTGAACTTCGTTAGCCATGAACCCTCAACCCTGGAGCGAATAGAGGGGCTTGAACAATTGCGCGCGCTTGAGATGGGTATGAAGATAAAAGCCGTTCAGGTAAAGTTCACCTCCCATGCGGTTGATAGGCCAGAGGATATTCCAGTAGTTGAGAAGCTGATGAGAGAGATGGGACTTGGATAGGCCGGTTATGACTCGCCTAAAGGCATCCCTTGCAATAGCTTTTATAGCAGGATTATCGTGCGACCAGCCGCAAGGCTTTGTAACGGTTGATTATATTGTGATGGGGACATCCGCTCGTGTCATAATACCACTGGAAGATAGGGCCTTGGCAGACTCGGCATACGCGCAGATGCTGGCGGTTGATTCCCTGATGAGCATATGGAAAAGGGGTTCCGAGCTCTCGGAGCTTAACGCGAAAGGCGCGATGAGGCTGAGCCGGCCGACGCTCAGATGTGTGGAGGTTGGCCTGGCCGCGGCGAGAACAACCAGAGGTGCGTTTGACCCGACTGTCTGGCCACTTGTCCACGCGTGGGGATTTGATTCGGACTCCCCGCACCCGCCTGATCCGGAATCCTTGGAATCAGCGAGGGGACTGGTGGACTGGCAAAAGGTTAATATCCTCGGGGACAGCGTCATCCTAGGGCCTGGCCAGAGACTTGACCTCGGAGGGGTAGCAAAGGGATACGCGCTGGACATGGCCGCGGCAAAGCTCCTTGAGCTCGGTTGTTCCAGTTTCCTGGTTGAAATAGGCGGGGACATGATCTGTTATGGTCAAAAAGGGAGCCAGCCGTGGGTTATAGGGATAAGGGATCCCCGCAATCCCGGCGACATCGTCGGCACCATAAGGATCAGCTCATCCAAAGGCACAGCGATATGCACATCCGGAGACTACGAGAGGTTCGTTGAGATAGGAGGAACCAGGTATGCCCACATTATGGACCCCAGAAAAGGGGAGCCATCCAAAGGGGTTGTGTCCGTCACCCTGATAAGCTATGGCGACGCGGCAATGACAGATGCCATGGCGACCGGGCTTTTCGTCATGGGGCCGGATGAAGGGATCCGGCTCGCCGAATCCAGTGGGATGAGGGCCATGTTCATTTATCATGACGGAGACACTTTGGGGATCGCAAAAACCGCGGATTTTCCGGAGATAGACAGATGAAAGACAAGGGGACGGTCGTTGAGTTGAAGGACCACATGGCAAAGGTCATGCTCTCGTATAATCCGGAGATATGCGTGGAATGCTCGGCAAAACTATTCTGCGGCATAAAACCCAGAGAAACAGAGGGCTTTGTCTGGGCAAAATTCAAGAACGCGCCCGAGGTGGGCCAGGTCGTTGAGGTTGAGATACCGGAAACAAGAGCGGTTCTGCTTTCTACCCTGATGTTCATCGTGCCAATAATCATCTACGGCTTGGCTTTCTGGGTGGTTCATATTTTCGTGAGATCGGTGGGACTATCGGCCCTGATAGCGCTCATTCCGGCAATTCTGTATTATCCCGCGCTCATGCGGGTCTCGGATTTCTTTGTGCCAAAGGTAGTGGAGCGAGAGGAGTTTCCGCGCACAGAATAAATAACAGGAGACCTCTGTAAATCTGATAAACTGGTAATAACCTACTGGTCTGAGCGAGGAGCACTCTGTCCAAGGGAACAAGGTTCTAAGAGGGCCCCTTGAAAAATCCCACCGAGAGAGCATTGCATCAGGGTTCTCTTCTATCTATGATGAGGCTTTTGGATAGGGATCAAGGACAAACCGGGATTTTTCAGGGGTTTCTAGATCTTGGTCTCAAGCGGGGCCAAGTTGACTCGGGGCTACCTGAAGCTTTATCCAGGATGTCCCGAAAACGCAGAGCCTCATCCACGAAGAACTTTCCTCAGCCAGCCGAGAGTCTCATTCGCCAATGAGGGGCAGGAACATTCTCCACCACCTGAAACGTTCCCAAACCTTCCACCATGGGCCTGATAGGTCCCAGGAGAAGTAGATTATGAATGGTGTGCCCTTGAGATTGGAGAGGGGCAATGGCCCCCAGAACCTACTATCAGATGAAAAATCCCGGTTGTCTCCCAGGACGAAAACGCAGGAATCTGGGACAACGACGGGCCCAAAGTTATCCCTAACTGTCTGGTTTTCCAGGAATTTCCTGGATTCCCAGAGCCTCTGGAACTCCCATTGTTCAATAGTCTCTCCCACCCTGAAAGGGGATTTTATGACCCTGGCATCCTTGTGAACAGCCTTCGGGTTGTTTTCGGGAACGCCGTTTATATAGACGATCTTATCCCTTATCTCTATGGTATCTCCGGGCAAACCAACCGCGCGCTTGACGAAATCTGTATTTCCCAGGGGATATTTGAATATCACCATTTCCCCGCGGCGGGGCTTTTTGAACTGAAAGAATTTTATGCCCGTGAAGGGGATCTCAAGGCCATAGGTGAATTTCAGGGCCATGAGAAACTCGCCTGGCAGAAGGGTATCCTCCATGGAACCTGAGGGCACGACGAATCCCTGAATGAGGAAGGCCCTTATGAAGAAAACAGCGACCAGGGTCCATATCCACGCCTCAATCTGTTCCCTCGCGGATTTCTTTTTCTTTTTCGGTTTCTCATTGGGGGTCTCTTGCTCGTTCACATTCAAATTATATTGTAGGAGCATGTCACTGTGCCTTACCTTCCGGGCACAAATGGCCTCAGGTTGGCCTTTGGGTTAAAATATGGGCCACCTCCCATGAGGTGGTGCGAGTTCGCTCACAAAAAATCTAACCCAAATGGGTTCGTTCGCTCAAAATAGAATTCTAACCATGAGCCACAGGAA
>JBMFOM010000116.1:0-4688 GCA_049969615.1 Caldifarciminota bacterium | reverse complement strand
GCAATCCTCAGAACCCTGGGCATCCGAGAACCCCACAGAATAGTCCTCGTATGTGAATAGGTCTCGCTGAGAACCCCTCTGAACATGGTGCCAACTTCCCGGCCTTGATTCCTCCGAAAAATGAGGTGTCAAAGATGAGATTAATCAGACCAAGGAAGTATGCCAAAAGCTCGGCCCCAGTCCTCCCCGGATGCAGGTATGATTGCCCTTGCTGTGAGGGGTTTTCCGAGGACCAGGCCCTAGCAGGCGAAATATCTCTCGTATTCCAAGGGGTGTGGCATGGCGTTCAGCTCCCTGGCCTCTTCGCGTTTGCAGTCAATCCAGGTATGTATGATGTCCTCGGTAAAGACATCGCCCGCGAGTAGGAAATCGTGATCTTGGGCCAGAGCGTCCAGAGCCTCTTCAAGAGAGGAGGGGCACGCTGGTATCCGAGACAGGGTTTCCGGGTCTATGGAACCCACGGGAACATCGTGGGGGCCAAGGCCCAGCTCGCACGGATCTATTCCCTTTTTGATGCCATCCAAGCCCGCCAGGAGCTGCGCGGCTATGGCCATGTAGGGGTTGGAGGTGGCGTCCGGGCTCCTGAGCTCTATGCGCTTCTCCTCGGAGGAGGTGGCGTATCTTGGAATCCGAACAGCGGCAGAACGATTTGAGAGAGAAAAGAAAAAGAGGACAGGGGCCTCTTGGTCTGGGACAAGCCTCCGATATGAGTTGGTGGATGGATTGGTCAAAGCACATATTGCTCTGCCATGAAGGAGTAAGCCACCGATGTAATTCATGGCAAGCTTTGACAGGTCAGCGTATCCGCCCCTCTCGTAGAATAGGTTTTTGCCTCCCTTTTTCAGAAGCTGGTGAAAGTGCATCCCGTTGCCAAAAAGTGCTTGCAGGGGTTTTGGCATGAATGTCGCCGCAAGCCCATGCCTTGCCGCAACCTGTTTCACAACATATTTTATCCAAACAGAGTAATCGGCGGCTAAACTGGCGGGTAGAAGGGGTATTTCTATTTCTTGCTGGCAGGCGGAGACCTCGTGATGATGATATTTTACATGGATTCCAGAGGCCAACAGTATGTCGGTTATTTCCTGCCTCAAGTCGCAAAAAGCGTCAGCCGGCCCGGCCGCGTGATAGGCGGCGTGTGGACCGGTCCTGTATGGGGAATCCCCCCATGCCTCGCCACAATCAACCTGGTAGAACCCGTGATCCTTTCCAACCGAGAAACTGGCGCTGTTGAAAATGAAGAACTCGTATTCCGGGCCCCAGATGCTCTCATCAGCAATACCCTCTGTCCTCATGAGATTCTCGGCTCTCGCGAGTAGGCCCCGTGGGTCCCTGTAAAAAGGTCTTCTGGTATCCGCCTCGGCAATCGTGCCAATGACTGAGAGGGTGGGCTTTTCCCAGAAGGGATCCATGAAAGCTGTGGTCGGATCGGGCAAGAGAACCATATCTCCGGAGTGCCGGGATTTCATTCCTGGCACCGAGCCGCCGTCAAACGGGATGCCATCGGTAAAGAGCTCGGATCCCACCGAGACAGCGGGGATGGTGATGTGGTGAGAACCGCCAAAAAGGTCAAGGAACCTTATATCCAAGACATTGATTCGTCCCTCCCTGGCAAGGGCTATTATCTCATCTGATTCCATTCTGGAGGCGTCCGTGCCTTTGCCCATAAGAGTAAATTAAGAGTAAATTATAACCCACTTCCTGCGCAGGATCAAACCAGACGCCCGGGTGTGTCGGACAATTCGGGTTGAATATCAGCGCGCGCTTGGTTTATAATCTAGTTAGTATGGCGATAATTTCAGAAAATGATAGCAAGGCTCTCTCTGAATTTTTTAAAGAGTCCTTGAAGGATTCTGTGGCCCTAGTTTTCTTCAATAGCAAGTCCTCTCAGTTCGGAAATGATGTGGAGGCCCTTCTCCGTGAGGTATCCGCCCTATCTGACAAGATAGACCTTGAGGTCCACGATTTTGACCTGGAAAGGGAAAAGGCAAATGGGCTTGGTCTGGAATACGCGCCGAGCATCGCGCTGATTAAAGAGGGAAAGGGCCTCGGTATTCTCTTTACCGGTGCACCATTTGGCTACGAGTTCTCCTCACTGATAGAGGCAATAAAGATGGCTTCATCTGGGAACACGGAACTTGAGGATGATGTTAGGGAAAAGGTCAGGACAATAGATAAATCCGTCAGGATAAAGGTTTTTGTGACCCCCTCATGTCCATATTGCCCCCGCGCGGTTGTCATCGCTCACCGTTTCGCCTATGAGAACGAGAACATTGTCGGGGAGATGATAGAAGCTCAGGAATTCCCGGAGATAGCCCAGCTATACAATGTCTATGCTGTGCCAAAGGTGGTCATAAACGAGAAGGTGGAGTTTGAGGGCGCACTGCCGGAAAAGCAGTTCCTTGAATACCTCATGGAGGCCCTCGGATAATAATCGCTCATGGCTTTGTGACACAGCCACGGGTTATAATTTCTCCGTGAACCAGAAAATCCCACCGAATGTAAAGGCAATTGCCTGGGCGTCGTTCCTCAGGGATGTCGCGTCAGAGATGGTCTATCCCCTTCTGCCCGGCTTTTTTGCAAATGTCCTGAAAACAGGGGTCACCTTTCTCGGCATAACCGAGGGCATAGCCGAGGCAACCGCGTCCGTGCTCAAGGGTGTCTCCGGATACTGGTCTGACAGGGTAAAGAAACGCAAACCCTTTGTTCTATTTGGTTATAGCATATCCGCCGTAGCGACGCCCCTCATTGGTTTCGCTAATCACTGGTTGATAGTTCTCTCGGCTCGTTTCGGGGACAGGATCGGCAAGGGCATAAGGACACCCCCTCGTGATGCCCTCATAGCTGATTCCGTGAATGAGAACATAAGGGGAAAATCATTCGGCCTGCACCGCGCGGCCGATACCGCCGGAGCTGTTGTTGGCCCTCTACTTGCATGGGGCATGATGTGGCTTACCGGCAACAATTACAGGTTGGTCTTCTGGCTCTCGCTCATTCCGGGACTCCTCTGTGTTCTCATCCTGGCTATTTTTGTTAAGGAGCTCGGGGTTGCCAGGTTGAAGAAGGGCATAAAGGCTTCCATCAGAGAATTGCCAATTCCATTTTTTACCTTCCTGGCCATAATGGGCTTTTTCTCCCTGGGCAACTCCTCCAACACCTTTCTTCTCCTTAAGGCTCAATCCGTTGGCCTTGCGCCAGCGCTGGTCCCGGCCATATATGCCCTCTTTAACATCGTCTATGCTGGAACCGCCTACCCATTTGGCGCGCTATCAGACAGGTGGGGTCGCAGGAGGCTTTTGGTTATCGGTTTCACCATATACGGCGTGGTCTATCTTCTTGCGGCCCTTGTTGGTGTAGCCTGGGCTTGGTGGCTCATAATGCCACTCTATGGGTTTTTCTACGGCGTGACCGATGGCGTGGAAAGGGCCATGGTGGCTGATATAGTCAAGGACGAGCACCTGCGTGGAACCGCTTATGGCCTTTATCATATGACCGTTGGCGTCCTCCTCCTGCCTGCCAGCCTCATGGCCGGATTCCTCTGGGACAAGGTCTCGCCCCATGCGCCGTTCTTCATTGGTGGCGCTGTTGGGCTTTCGTCAGCTATAATGTTATTGCTGTGGAAAAGATAATTGGCATTGATGTTGGCGGCTCTGGCACCGGTTTTGTCGTGACAGACAGCAAAGGCAAGATATATTTCCGTGGCCTGTGGCCCTTGACCAGATGGGATGATCCCTCGCTCATAGCGCGCCAAGTCTCTGAAATGGCCCGCTTTGACGCGGTTGGCATCGCGGCCGCCGGCGCGTGGACTGATGTGGAGCGGGCCAAACTTGCCGAGGTTTTCAAACATTGTGGCAACAGAATAAGGGTAATCTCTGACGCGGAGGCCGCGCTCTTGGGCGCTTTTGCCGGTGGGCCAGGGGTCGTTGTCATAGCGGGAACCGGTTCCGTTGCTCTTGGCAGGGGAAGGGATAACAGGTTCTTGAGGGCCGGCGGTTTTGGACATGTTTTTGGCGACAAAGGGGGTGGTTTCTGGCTCGCTCGGAAAGCCATATCAGCGGCCCTTGAGGCAATTGACGGGATTCGGGGCGAAACCGGCCTCATCGGCCTCCTGGAGGAAGAACCCAGGGATTTTGTTCTGGGCCTCATGGGAGGGGATCTGGTGAAAAAAACAGCCTCCCTGGCCCCTCGCGTGATTGCCCTTGCCGAGGATGGTGATGAAACTGCTATGGAGATAGTTGGCGAGGGACTCAGATACCTGGTTGGTTTGGCGAGCGGCCTTGTCCAGAGGCTTGGGGATGTTCCTGTTTCCTATCACGGAGGGCTTTTTGGCTCCGTGTTCTTTTTGATCAGGTTCAAGGAGATGTGCGCGCTTGGGGGTCTTGAGGTGCGAGAGCCGGCTCAATCCGGCGCGTGGGGAGCGGCATGGGCCGCGTGCGGCGCTAGCGGTTCTTCTTCACAGAATTAAAGATAACCAACAGGATCTAAACCCCCGAAAAATTCCGGTTTGCCCTCGGTCCCTATCCTGGAACCTCATCATGACGAAAAGAGAACCCTGAGGGAATGCCCTCGTGGCGGGATTTTTCAGAGGGCCCCTCCTAGAACCCTGTTCTCTTGCATAGCTTGGCCCCCACCTGTCAGAGGATCCGGTTCAGGATAAGCCTTGAAACAAGGTAGGATCGGGCCTATCTCAT
>JBMFOM010000115.1:0-4700 GCA_049969615.1 Caldifarciminota bacterium | reverse complement strand
CCTCTCCTTCATACCCAGAGAATAAGGCAAGTGGTCAATCAGGGGCCAGCTAGAGGCCAGCCGGGTGAAGGATCACTTTTTCATCATACCTCCACTAAAGGTTTCTTGATGACAAAGCATAAAGGCCGGCCTCATGGCCGATCAACTATTCGGCACTCGCGTGATCCCGTCCCCCAATATGTCCCCCTGGCTCTATCCAATTTGGGGCAAGGGTTTAGCGGTCTCGGAGCAAAGATTGGGCTTCTCAAGCTATAGCAAGGGCCATGGGTTCTATAAGACCATCCGAGAAAGGGGTCACCAGATACAAAAAATGCTTGATCCTATGCAGGAAGTGGATTATAATTTCGCCATGATACATATCATCTTTTTTATTGCATGGACAGGTTTTGCCCATCCGGAAAGCGCTGTTGAGACAGACGAGGGCGTCTATGTCTCTGATGTGGGCGAGTTCAGCATGAAGGACGGGGTCATCTGGAAGATCTCAGGCAATTCAAGGGAGGCCGTTGCCAAGAACCTCACTGACCCAAAGGGCCTGGTCGTGGCCCGTGGAAAGATATATGTGGCCGATGTTGATAGGATATGGCGAGTGGAAAAAGGGGGCGCGGTTTCCCTCATAGTCGGACCCAACTCCTTCCCGCAAACGCCGAAGTTTCTGAATGGAATGGCAACAGACGCCACCGGTTATCTGTATGTCTCGGACACATTCGGGGGTTGGGTCTACAGGCTCTCCACCCTGGGCAAGGTTGAACCCCTCTTTAAGATTGACAAGCCAAACGGCCTCGCAGTTGCCTCTGACGGGACGGTCTATGCCATAACCTTCACCAACCCCGGCCGAATATACGCCTACAAGGACGGCAAGGCCGAGCTGGTATTTGCTTCCGAGGACATAGGCGGAGGTGATGGGCTGTGTCTTGATGAGGCCAAGGGATTTCTCTATGCTGGAGGCTATGATTCCGGAAAGATAATCAGGATAAACCTGGGAACCGCGAAGTCAGAGGTCATTGCGGAGGGTCTCACGACACCGGCTGACATCAATCTCTCCGCGAGCGGTTCAAAGCTCCTAGTTCCCCTTCTTGAGGCAGGAGAGATCAGGGAGATAGACCTTGGTTATTAACGCGAAACATGCCGCTTCCCTGCTCTCGGAGGGCGCAGTTATAGCCATTCCAACCGAGACTGTCTGGGGGCTTGCGGCAAGGGCAGATGATCCAACTGCCGTAAGGAAAATACTAAGGCTCAAGGGCCGGGAGGAAGGAAAACCCCTCACCCTATTTCCACAGAACCTCAGCGCTATAGCCCAATACGTTTTTCTGAATGAGGCCGCGACGAGGCTGATTGACGCTGGGTTCATTCCCGGACCCCTGACCGTTGTCCTGGCATCTAGGGTGTCATGGCCCGGCCTGGTCGCGAGCGACGGTAGCATCGGGATTCGTATACCGAAACACCGGGAGATAATCAGGCTTCTCGCTGGCCTGGAGTTCCCCCTCGCGACCACCAGCGCGAATCCCTCTGGGCTTGAACCCGCCAAAAACCTTAAGGAGCTTGAGGCATATTTTCCAGATATTCCCGCCCTGAAGGGCGAGTCCGGCGCGCAGGAGCCCTCAACAGTGCTTGATGCCAGGTCGGTTCCCCTGATTATCCTCCGAAGGGGACACATAGGCCTCCTTGACATTGAAAAAGCGACTGGAATGAGGACAGTCTCGTCTTCCATGAGGGTTCTTTTCGTTTGTACCGGTGGGGTTGATAGGAGTCCAGCCGCGGCCAGGTGGCTCACGGATCAGAGCATCAGTGGGGTTGAGGCACGTTTCACTGGAACCCTTTGGCAAGAGGATGAGGTCCTCTCGCTCGCCAGATGGGCAGACCTAATCTTTCCCCTGGAGAGTTACCATAAGGAATTCCTTGAGGACATAGGGGTTCCAACCTGGAGGATCATGAAACCGCTTGGCATTCCTGACTCACACGGACTTGAGGAGCCAATGAGGCGCGCTATTTTCACGAGCCTGGAGAAAACCCTTATCCAATACGTTCTTCCTGAGATAAGGGCCAGGCTAAGGGGTGCCTAGAAATTCCAGTTCCAGGAACCGGTCGGCCCTATCTCCCACCTGTAAGACTCTTCGGGTATTAGATAATAGGTGAGGGTGCCCTTAATCCCGAACCTGGTTCCCTTGACGAACAGGAAGTCAACCCCAACAACCCCGGTGCCGCCGACCATGTTCTCACCGGAGGAATGGGTGTATGTTATGCCAGGGCCGAGATACGGGTCTATCTTCTGTTTTCCGCCAAAGGGGTGGTATTCCAGGGTTGATGGGACGGTGAAGTCAAGGCTGTCAGATGATCTCATCGTGACCTTGATCTCATTTGTCCAGATGAAATAGGAGCTTATGCTGTATTTCGCGAAGGCAGACACGGTTGGATATGGCTTGTTGTCTATCCATGTCAGGCCCACGGAGCCGCCAAAATCCCAGGCCCCGCTCTTTTTGCCCGCCCATGCGGGCGAAACCGTTAGGATGAGCATCCCAAAAGCCAGAAATCTTTTCATGGTCTCACCTCGTATCTTTGACCCCCAAAACCCTATCCTTGTTTCCGGGGTCCTATTCGGCCGAAATTATAACCCACTTCCTGCACAGGATCAAACATTTGTTGGACAAAGTGTTCCTCCGCCCAACCAGTAAGTTATTGCTACTTTATCAGAGGTCTCGCTTTATTTACCGGGCCGTGAACTTGAGGCTTGTTCTCCTGTCGCCAACCTGAACAGTTGAAAGATAAACACCCTGATTGAGGGAGGGCCAGGCAAAAGCGTGATCCCCGGCCTCAAGGGTTCCTCTGAAGGCCTCGGAGACCAATCTGCCAGCCGGATCGTATATCTCAACGCTCACACTGCTGTTTCCGGCGAGGGTCAGGACGAAACCTCCGGCTATCTGCTTTATGCCGAGCTCGGCCCTTGCCGCATCCTCCCTCGTGCTTGTGGGTATGAGGTCAGAGATGAAAGCCTTTGAGAAATAGATCTTGTAATCGCCGGTCCTGTCGTCTGCCCATAACGCGTAGACATAGTCCGAGTCAGCGTAGGCGGTCATGTAGTCGCCCATTTCCATTCCAGTCTGGCCATAACCCATAGAAAAATTGACATCGGAGACCCGTCCAGTAGCGCCTGGGGTTATCTGCCAGGTAGCACCTCCGTCCAAGGAATAAGCGTATTCAACGCTCCACTGCGAACCCTTATATTGCGCCCATACCATAACCAAGTCGCCGTATGGTGTGAGGGCTATGGATGGCAGAAAGGCCTTGTGTCCCCTGCCGGTAAGGGTATTGACCGCTACAGGGGTTGTCCAGTTCGTCCCGTAGTCTGTTGACCTGGAGAAAAGCACATCATATTGGTATGTAGAAGAATAACGCTCGTCAGGCCAGGTCATGTAGATCGTCCCAGCAGAGCCACCCATGAGCCATGGTATTTGGCTTGGCCTGTGATCCGGGTTCATGGTCACATAACCTATGTCTCTCGGAGTGCTCCATGTTGTCCCGCCGTTTGTGGAGTAGCTGAGATACCAGTGTTTTGAATACCACTCGAGCCAGACCACATAGACATTACCCGCCTTGTCCACACATATGAATGGCCTTGAGGATGTCCCAGAAGTGCTTATCTTTTGACCATTCCAGGTGTTTCCCCCGTCAGTTGATCTGACGGCGTAAGTTCCGTCGTTAGCACCGTAAAAGAGCACATAGCAGGCATATATGGTGTCTTTTGTGGGAGAGAATGCCATCCAGGGCTTGTCGGGTAATCCCACCCCACCGTTTATGGAAACGGCATGGAAGCCAGACCAGGTCACGCCCATGTCAGTAGAGCTGCGGTGGACGCAGGTGCCGTTATAGGAGTAGTCAAAGTTCAATATTATCTCGTGAAGGCGGCCATTAGCGTCAGTGCCTATAACCGGATCGCAATCGTGGGCTCTGCCCGATGTATAGTGGTGCATTTGATTGGTCATCCATGTTGCACCCTGATCGGTTGAACCCGAAAAGCCATAGCGCCAGGAACCTGTCCTGTAGTCGTTCCAGCCTCCCCCAAAAGGCGAAAAGGCTGTTTCGTTCTGATCGGTTGCGCCGGTTGCGTCATCAACCCTGACATTCGTTATCCAGGGCCAGTCCGCTAACAAAAGCAGCGCAAAGGTTACCATGTTTCCACCCCTAGTATTTCCAGTTCAACCGACCCTTCCGCGTCTATGAACAGCATCAAGCGTTCTGGCATATCCAACATGATGGGCGCGAGCCTGATGGGCGCTCCCTTGTCAGCTTTGGCCAGGTTCACCCTCAATGGTTCGCCACCGGCAGTAAACTCCTTTATCACCGCGTAGGTTGTGCCCTCAGTATCCATCATCAGCCTTGCTTTCGCGTTTCCTTTGCCCTTGACCATGAATGAAATACCGTTTATCTGTGATGGCAGGGCCTGTGAGGTCAGATCTACATAACAGCTGCCCGTCCCCGTGATGTGGGTGATGCCGTCCTTCTCTGAGACGGCCATTGTCGTGGACACCGGTGTCCACCCTTCCACTGTCAAAACTAGCGCAAGAAGTTCAAGCATAGCCCGGTAAGTATAAACCCGGAGGTGGTCGGTTTGCAAGCGCGGTTCTGAGCTGTGATCCTTTCCCCGGATGTGCTCATTTTTGATTCTCAGCATACCCCCCTGGTTTGAGAAAGCCCGGATGGGTCAG
>JBMFOM010000114.1:0-4800 GCA_049969615.1 Caldifarciminota bacterium | reverse complement strand
GTCGTTATGCCATTCGTGCAGGTCGGAACTTACCCGACAAGGAACTTCGCTACCTTAGGACCGTTATAGTTACGGCCGCCGTTTACCGGGGCTTCGGATTGGAGCTTGCACTCCTCCCCTTAACCTTCCGGCACTGGGCAGGCATCAGGCCCCATACATCCTCTTGCGAGTTGTGCGGAGCCCTGTGTTTTTGGTAAACAGTCGCTAGGCCCTTTTCACTGCAACCCGCTTCGGCTCCGACCGCGAGGGCCTTCACCTACAACGGGCACCCCTTGTTCCGAAGTTACGGGGTTAACTTGCCGAGTTCCTTAGCGAGGGTTATCCCGCGCGCCTTAGCATTCTCTGCCCGCCTACCTGTGTCGGTTTACGGTACGGTCATCCCGGCTTCACAGCACGCGAGGTTCTTTCTTGGCAGCGTGGTCCAAGCCCTTCCCCGGAGGTTTTCCTTCCGGTTCCTTACTCCCCCTCAGGCTCCGGGCCGGGGTTTGCCTCGGCCCATCATAGCCCTAAAGGTTTGGAGGGACACCAACAGTCCCCGGGCCCTTCCCTTCTGCGTCACCCCATCGCGCTCCCCCAGGATGGCAGGGGAATTTTGACCCCTTTCCCATCGGCTACGCCTTTCGGCCTCACCTTAGGGGCCGGCTAACCCGCAGTGGACGAACCTTCCTGCGGAAACCTTAGGCTTTCGGCGAGGGAGATTCTCACTCCCTTTATCGTTACTTATGCCCGGATGCTCACTTCCCAGCAGTCCACGGCTCCTCACGGCAACCGCTTCTGCCCGCTGGGAACGCTCCCCTACCGCCGCCACCAGAGGTGGCGACCCGCGGCTTCGGTGGCAGGCTTAAGCCCCGCTATATTTTCGGCGCGAAGAGGCTAGACTGGTGAGCTGTTACGCACTCTTTAAATGATGGCTGCTTCTAAGCCAACATCCCAGCTGTTTTGGCATCTTCACTTCCTTTCCCACTTAGCCTGCACTTGGGGACCTTAGCCGGCGGTCTGGGTTGTTTCCCTCTCGGCAATGGAGCTTATCCCCCACTGCCTGACTCCCAGGCTTGGCCTGCCGGTATTCGGAGTTTGCAAGGGTTTGGAGTTGCCCCCTAGCCCAAACAGTGCTCTACCCCCGGCAGGGAACGCCTGAGGCTATACCTGGATATATTTCGGGGAGAACCAGCTATCACCAAGTTCGGTTAGCTTTTCACTCCTACCCACAGGTCATCCGAGGATATTTCACCATCCACCGGTTCGGGCCTCCACCGGGTGTTACCCCGGTTTCACCCTGCCCATGGGTAGCTCACCTGGCTTCGGGTCTACTCCTGACGACTGGTCGCCCTATTCGGACTCGCTTTCGCTACGGCTACGACGCAATACGCCTTAACCTTGCCGCCAAAAGTAACTCCCGGGCTCATTAGGCAAAAGGCACGCCGTCAGGCCCTTCGTTCCCGAGGGAACAAAAGACCCTCCGACTGCTTTTAGGCTTCAGGTTTCAGGTTCTATTTCACTCCCCGCACAGGGGTTCTTTTCACCGTTCCCTCACGGTACTTTTTCCACTATCGGTCACGGGTTAGTATTTAGCCTTGGGCGGTGGTCCGCCCGGATTCCCTCTGGATTTCACGTGTCCCGAGGTACTCGGGAACCTGGCGCGGGAAGAGCGCTAATCTTTCGCCTACGGGGCTGTCACCCTCTATGGCCGGCCTTCGCCATGCCGTTCGGCTAGACTGCGCCTTTGTAACTTCCTGAGAGGTCCAGAGCCCTCTCCCGCCAGGTCCCTCTACCCCGCGTCGGCAACGCCTCTGGGCTTGGCACCGACGCGGTTTAGGCTATGTCCCTTTTCGTTCGCCACTACTGGGGGAATGGATTTCTCTTTCTCTTCCTCCGGTTACTGAGATGGTTCACTTCACCGGGTTTCGCCTCATCGGGGTACTCGGTAAAACCTTCCCCTGATGATGACGGCCGAAGCCGTCGGGTTTCCCCATTCGGGTATCCCGGGATCAAAGCGCGTTTGCCGCTCCCCCGGGCTTATCGCAGCTTGCCACGCCCTTCATCGCCTACCCGTGCCTAGGCATCCACCTGAAGCCCTTTCTACTTTTCTCATCCCACTCAATCAGACCAACGACTTGTCAAAGATCAACAGCTACATATCACCTTTCGGTGAGCTACAAATTATAACCCAAATGCCACGGCCGATCAAGCACATGTAAAGGGGTGTCAAGGGCGCGACCGAAAAGGCATAAGTTCTTTATTATCAATGACTTCCGTGTATAGGCATCCCTGGATACTGGGGCGCGAAGGGCTGTTTTCGGCCAAAATACGGCCTCGCCTGAGCGGCCTGACCCCCTCCGCGGCCCTTTTCAACCCGGATTTGGCGGCAGGTTGTGAGCCGTGGATTATAAGATCAAGCATGAACCCGGAACGTTTCGCCGGTATGAATCGCATGGGGCACGCACAAGAGACCATGCTCATTTTCCGAAGAGCATCACGGGTCATGCAGGCCGCGCGGGGAATCGCTCGTGGGCAGAATAAAAAGCCCCTGGTTCGCCAGGGGCTTGGTTTTTTCGGTAAGAACCTACTTCGTTACGACCAGCTTGCCCGTGAGTTTGGTGTCCGTGTAGTTCAGCTTGTAGATATAAACACCGTCAGAAAGCGACGAGAAATCAAAGGCCATTGTCCCGGGGCCTGCCTCAAAGGTCTCGGTCCTGGCCATGACCCTCTGGCCCATCGCGTTATATACGGAGACGCCCACATCGCCCCTGGCGGGAACAAAGAACGAGAACACGGCCTTGTCCCTCGTGGGAACGGGGCCAACGCTCTTTAGGGTGAAAGCGCTGGGCTTCCCGGTCTCGGCAACATCAACGGTGAAGCGTCCGTAAAGCCTTATGTATGCGTCGTTTGCCTCCCTGTCCCTGTATGGCGCCCAGGTTCCGGTGTATTCCAGGAAGTTCCTTGAGAACGGGGTCATGTCGTCAACGCCGCAACCTGTGGAGTCTGTCATCTGGTATAGAGCTCCGTAAAGGGTCGTGCCTCCGGGGAAGTCCTGGTTCACCGCGACCTTCGCGGTGTGGATGGACCCGTCGTTGGGGATGGTTATGGCGTTGGAGATGACTATGGTATCCCCGGGCATGCCTGAGCCGTTGTCTTCAAGGAGAGCGACCATAACCTGGCCGCCGGCGCCCCGACTGGACCCCGCGTAAGCCACCACGGAGTCAGCGTGGAAGTCGTAGGGCAGGGGGAAACGCGCGCCCCAGCCAGCGTCGCCGCCAGCGCCGCCTATCCACCAGGTGAAGCTTATCTCGGTCTGGTCATTGTCCCAGCCGAGCCAGGGGGTCGCGTTGTCCACTATCCTGAACTCCACATTCTCCACCGTGTTGTTGCCGGGGTTCATGTCGCCTGACAGGATCACCCTTCCGTTCAGGGAATAGACTCCCTGGCCAAGGGTCCTGGCGTTGAAGGGTTTAAAGCTCAGGGTGACTGTATCCCCAGGGTCAAGCGCGCCGCCATCAACCGTATCCTCATAGACGACCGAGCCATAGAAGTTTTTTATCCTCATGATGGCCTGGAAACTGCTGAAGGACTGGTTCCCAAAGTTCTTCGCCCTCATGAGAGGAATGTTGATGGTGTCAGGCCAGTAATGCAGGAAGAACCCCAGGTGATCCTTGTGCCAGAGCATATCAATTCCCACATCCTTGACCTGATAGCCTGAGCTGGGCGGACGCTGATAGAGCACAGCAAGGCCGTCAAAGGGCATGTTGCTAGCAGGCACATTGTCCCTGAGGAACTGCAGGCCGACATTGCCGGTGATGTCCTCAATGCCTATGGCAGAGTGGATTTCCTGACCGCCGTTGTCAAAATCGCCATACTGCGGGCCATACTGAACAAGTATGTGGCCGTTGCTCGGGTTGCCTGGCTCTAGGAACAGGATAACCTGTGCGCTGTGGTAGGACGCTGGATCGTTCCACTCCGGGACGCTGTCAATCTGTATTATGGCTGTGTCGGTGCCGTTGGTCCAGAAGTAGGCCTTTCCGCCTATTGTGAAGTCAAGGTCAGCGCCCATGAACACGATGAGGTCATTGGGGACCATGGGGCTGGGTATCAGGGAGTTGTTTCCGGGGTGATACATTCCTGTAGGCGTGGACAGCTCGAGCGCGCCGTTGAACTGGAGCCATATCTTGTTCGTGGTATACCAGTAGTAAGGGAAGTCAAAGCCAAGGCCAAACGGCCCAACCGAACCGTCATCACCGAGGCCGGTTATCTCTGTCCCTATGCCTGATATATCTATCCAATTGTAGGTAGGGCCGCCGGGTTCCCTGCTGTCTATCCAGGTGTAGCCGTATGCATCCGGCCCACCGGTGGATGTTATACCAGCATCCGAGTTGTTGTGTTTGGCGCTGGAGCTCTGCGCGGCCAAAGCGACCGCGGCAAGAACCGCAACGCCCGTGAGCAGTTTCTTCATGCTAAAAACCTCCTTCATTTAAGGTTCGGGACAAATTTTAATACACGGCCGGGGGCCAGATCAACCCCTTGCTCGGCTCACCCCGACCCACCTTCAACCCCTCCTAAGTCCTTGTCCATCAATGAGTTCGGCGAAAATCCGATGGCTCTGGGACTTATTGGAGTAGGATCGCCAAGGCTGGGGCCGAAAAAAGGCACTCGGGCTACAAGTTGATATTGAGATAGAAAAAGCCCGGCCGGGAACGGGAGGTGCATGGAATTTCTACCGGCCAGGGCTGGGGATTATCTTACGACTGCCTTGCCCCTGTATTGCCCTGCCTTCCAGAGGTAGACCCCTGGGCCGAGGCTTATCCG
>JBMFOM010000113.1:0-4861 GCA_049969615.1 Caldifarciminota bacterium | reverse complement strand
TTGCGAGCTTTTGGGTCCCCTCACTCGGCACACCTGGCCTTCTTGGGGGGCCTATATGCCCCGGTAAAGGGCTTCTGGACAAGGACCTCCAAAGGGGATATAGAAACCCCTGAAAAATCCCGTCACGATGGCATTTCCTCAGGGTTCTCATCTGGCTATGATGAGGCTCCCGGATAAAGATGAAGGACAGACTGGGATTTTTCGGGGTTCTTTGCCGCCGAATTTATTCGGACCTGCGGGTTGAAAGCTCGTCCTGCCAGGGGCCATAATATTCCCGGTTTTGAAAAAGCTCCTGCTGGTTTCATATTTCTATCCGCCGCACTCCTGGTCAATAGGCGCGATGAGGCCGTTCTGGTTTTCAAGGTTGTTGCCCGATAACGGCTGGGATGTCCAGGTATTCACATCAGGGGGGCCTACGAGGGATCCCTCGTTCAGGGATGAGGGCATCAGGGTTTTGAGAACCGGCGGAGCCGAGCTTAGATCCTCCGCGCCTCCGGGCGTCTCCACGATAGGAAAGACAATTGCCAGATTATTTCTCTGGCCGGATTCAAGAAGACCATGGCTCAGGGAAGCCAGGAGGCTTGAGGCGCTGGTGAAGAAGACAAAGCCGGATATGATCCTCGCTTGCGCGCCGCCGTTCACTGACCTCCTGCTTGCGGAAAGGGTATCCGACAGATCGAGGGTTCCTTTTGCCGTTGATCTGTGGGACCCATGGGCAGAGGATGTCTATGGGATGTATCCAACGCCTTTCCACAGGTGGCTCACGAGAAGGGCCGAGGCCAGGATATTCAACAAGGCAAGGGTGGTTCTTGTGGTGAACGGCGCTATGCGTGACGCCCTGGCCGGGCGTTATCCGGGAGCCAGACTCTGGATGATTCCCTTTGGCTATGACCCCTCAGACACGCCCGGGCCTGCCCAGAGCTCCGAGCGGTTTCACATCGCATATCTGGGGAGCATGTTCGGCGAACACAAGAGGCCGGAAGGGCTTTTCGCGGGATTGCTATCCCTGCCAGCCGATCTTGCTGTGGAGTTTTCGTTCACGGGGAACAAGTCCAGAAAGGCCAGAGAACTGATCTTGGAGTTAGGAAAGACATTTCCAGTCCGCGAATCCGAGTATATCCCGCACGCGGAGGCCCTTCGCATAGCGGGTTTGGCGCACGCGCTTTTGGTCCTCTCAACCAGGGGGCCACACTACGAGCTTATCTCAACAGGGAAGGCCTTTGAAGCCATTGGCATGGGCAGGGCAATCCTCGGCGTTGTGCCGAAGGCTACCTGGATATGGCGGTTCCTGGAGGAACACAACGCTTATCTGGCCGATCCGGATGAGCCGGATACCATCAAAGAGACTCTTATCCGGATGTTCAATGACTGGCGAGGGGCTAGGCTCAGGCTCCCGGATCCAGAAAGGGCAAAAGCCCTAACATGGGAAAACCTGGCACAAGAGCTATCGGCCCGGCTGGAGGAGGCCCTTGAATGACCAGGGAAAGGGAGACCCTGATGATCGTCGCGCTGTGTCCTGGGGAACCTGTTCCTGACGGGAATGGGCATGGGCGTGCTGGTTTTCACAATCTGAGCGCCAGATGGAAACCCCTGAAAAATCCCGGTTTGATCCTGCCCGGGGAGTGGGTTATAATTTACAAGCTGTGAAAAAGGCTTTACTGTTGGTGGTATTGGTTGGCTTCGTGGGAGCCGCGCAGAGGAGCGTCTTGGTGGAGATATTCAGTTCCACCACATGTCCATATTGTCCTCCCTGCAACGCCGCAACCGAGTGGCTTGCCAGAGATTATCTGGACACGGTTAGCGTAATCCAATACATGCAGGGCCTCTCTGGTGCCGAGTCCAGCTACAGGTTCAGCTTCTATGGGGTTGCAGGCGTTCCCGACGCGTGGTTCTGCGGCACGGATCAACGGACCGGTTCCGTGGGGGACACTCAGGCCAACTATAACCGCTACAAGACCGTGGTCAACACCTGGAGATACATCAACTCCCCCATAATCATAGACGAGATGACCGCCTCGTGCGACACGCTCTCAGGGACCGTGGAGTGCCTGATAAGGATTGAGACGACCCTTCCGGTGACAGAGCCTGACCCACGGGTCTTCTGCGTTTTAACCGAGCGCCATGTCTGGGGCGACAGTCGCTACAACCGGTTCATAATGAGGGACATCATATCCAAGCCAACGGGGGACAGCCTGCTCGCTACCTTTGCCGGAGACACCCAGCGCTTCACCTGGAACTTCAATGTATCCGGCTGGAACCCCGATTCCCTTGATGTCACTGTGTTTGTGCAGAGCTACGGGTCAAAGCTGGTCTTCCAGGCAAAGCAGGTGCGGGTTGATTTCACCGGGGTCTCCGAAAAGGAACCCTCCTTGCCAGGCTTTGACCTCGTTGCCGTCGGGCGTGTTCTCCTGTTGAACATACCGGGCGAAACAGGGGTCAATCTCAGCGTGTATGACCCGGCTGGCAGGCGCGAAACCGAGCTCTTTTCTGGACGCTTGGCTGGCGGAGAACACGGATTTGAGATGCCTGATCTCGGCAGTGGCGTTCATCTCGTTGTTGCCAAAACAGGCTTTGGAACCAAAACCGCTAAGATAATAACACGAGGAGGTTTTTGACATGACAGGACTCTTGATAGGAATCCTTGTCGCGGCGACCGCGCCGGACTTCACCCTAGAGGACACAGGCGGAAACTCCGTGAAACTCTCGGAGCTCGCGGCGAGCGGGCCTGTGCTCATTGTCTTCTGGGCAACATGGTGCACAAACTGCAAGGACCTTCTGGACTATTCCAACGAGCTCTACAGGGCCAACAAGGACAAGGGGCTTTCGGTCATAGCCATAAGCCAGGACGCACCGCGGAAGCTCTCGGATGTCAAGAGCACGAAGGACGGCCACGGCTGGAAGTTCCCGGTTCTACTTGACCCGGACAAGAAGGTCTCCCTGAAATACAAGGCAATGGCCGTGCCCGTGACGGTCATCGTGGACAAGAACATGGAGATAGCCTATCAGCGCGTAGGCTTCATCTCCGGCCAGGAAGACGAGATAAAGAACAAGGTGGCTGAACTGCTCGGCCAGTAGGGGCAAAAGTGAACCGCCCCTGCCACAGAGGCAAACGACCATGGCCTTCATATCCCTTATCCTGGGTCAGATATTCTTCACCGGCTCAGCTGATCTTCAATACTGGAAGTGGCGCGAGCCGGACGATGAACGTTTTCAGAACATCTTTGATCTTGCCGGCTACTGGGAGAACTGGGAGATAGGCGGAAAGTTCCTCTATCTACAGCCCAACAGGCTAACCGCTCCGAAATACGAGGACCTGGTGCAAAAATACGCGGCTTACAATTCCGACATCGTCAGCGCCAAGGCCGGGAGCTACTATGCGTCATTTGGAAGGGGCCTCGTGCTCTCCAGTGTCAGGGACGACCAGCTCATGCTTGACAGGTGGCTTGAGGGAGGAGATGTGGCCGCGAGGTGGGGACCGTTGGAGGGCGAGTTCCTCTCCGGAACCAAGAGGGAGATATACTATTACGAATTCAAGAAGGACACGGATCACACGCTGAGAGCTGGAAGGCTTTCGCTCGTGTGGATTCCTCATGTTGATCTTACAGGGGCATACGCCAGGATAAACCAACCAACATACGATAGCACATACAAGCAGGAGTTCTTCTCGGGCGCGGCAGAGATCAATTTCCCCCTGGTGAACGCATATTGCGAGCTGGTCAGACGGAAGGGTTTCTATGATGAATTCTATTACCTTGGGGACAGCACGCCGGATACCACCACTCTGAGCTATTATGCGGCGATGTCCGTAGGCCTCCCGAGCTTCAACATCCTCCTTGAATCAAAGGACTACAATCTCCTAGCGAACGGCCTGAACAACCCCCCACCAATAAATAATTATGGGGTTTATCTATCAGACAAGCTGGATGAGGCAGGCCACGGCATAACGCTAAGCTCTAACCCGTTGGAGGGACTCACGCTCAAGGCGCATCGTTCCCTTTCCACGAGGGTCGCCTCATCCCAGAGGGTAGAGGAGGACTATGGCTTTGTCAGCTACCGGAAAACCGGCCTGCTCAGGATAACCGGCAAAATGGATTACATTCTGGTTGATTCTGTCCTCCGGGAGGTATTCGGAGACACCCTTAAACCCATGATTGAGAAACGGACCGAGATGACCCCTGGCGGCGAAGCCGTGGTATATTTCCTGAGGGAGGGATCGTTTATCGTTGCCTATGACCACAGGATGAGGACGGATATTTATCGCCGCTCCCAGGATACCCTTCTCATCCTTGACACCCTGAATTATGCGGACAGAAGGCTTAAGTTTGGCCTCTCCTGGGCTCCTGTTGGCTCGGTTTGGTGGACTTACTTTGACAGGAGAACCGATGGTGGGCTTTGCATGGGCGCCTGGCGCGCGTGGGAGCTCTTTCTCCACCTGAGCCAGAACCTTGACGCGATGGTATTCTATGGCTCACAGCCGGCCGGCGTTCTCTGTTCGGGCGGGATATGCAGGTCAGAGCCGGAGTTTGATGGGGTGAAGCTTTGGCTGATAGGGAGATTTTAGGGTAGCTTGGGCCTTCCAGGCCTATAATCTCGTCGGGTTCAACCACGAAACTCATCAGAATTTCTCCAGAGGCCTGTAAGTTTCTATCTGTTCAAGAATATCAGGCCAATAACGCGCGTAATTTTCCCGGATGGGCCGTGGTTGCCCATGAGCTATTCAAACGGGAAGGCCTTGGGGGCGGGATATGGGCCCACGGATATTATGCCGAAAGCCTGGGCTTCAAGAGCTCCCCGAATAAATTCGGGGTTCTTGCTCCGCTCATGAGGCTCCCCGCATCCCCGAATAAATTCGGGGTTCTTG
>JBMFOM010000112.1:0-4890 GCA_049969615.1 Caldifarciminota bacterium | reverse complement strand
CCCAGATGTTCTCAACTATCTGGAGGTAGCGAAGAGCCTTGCCTCCTCTGATGACGGTCTTTACTCTGGCAAACATATTGGCATAATTCCATCTTCCCAGATACTCAAATAATTGATCCTGCGCAGAAGACAGGTTATAATATAATCATGACCGGGCTAACGCTGATTCTTTTGATTGGCCAGGACGCGGCCGAGCTCCTGGCCAACTACGAGGCCGCGTGGGCGGGCGTTCAGGATTATTCCTGCACCCTGACCACCGCTGAGAAAGTCGGCGACAACACCGAATACACCAGATACAGGGTTCTATACATGAAACCCGGCTGGCTCAACTATACCCAGCTTGAGGGCGATCAGAAGGGTTCAAGGGCAACTTATGACCCCACAACGGGCAAGATAACCGCTTCCCTCGGAGGGGTTCTCGGTTTCATCAAGATAACCACGGATCCCACGGACAGCAGGGTGACCTCAAAGAGGGGCGAGAGAATGGACCAGAGCGATTTTGGTTGGATCCTCAAGGACTGGAAGGCCTACCTGGCCGCGGGCAAGGTTTCGATCGGCGGCGAGGATACCAAGGGTGATATACCGGTCTATAGGCTCATCGCGAAGGGGCTTGACCCCTCAAAGGAGAATGGCTCTGCCCGTATAGTGATGTATCTCAGGGCCGACAACTGGCTCCCTTATCAGACCATTCACTATGACGCCAACGGAGATGTTATTCTGAAGGCCACTTTCAAAGACCTGAAGTTGAACCAAGGCCTCAAGGAAAAGGATTTCGAGATCTAGATGTCCCAGGAACGCGCGTTCACATGGTCCCCAGGCAAGCGGGTTTTGGTCGTCTTGCGTGAAGGACTGCCCGAGGAATACATGGACGAGGCCCTTTACTTTGCCTCGGCGACCGGAGCCGAGGACGCTGATTTCTTTCACGCCAGGGAGGGTGAGGCACTGGAAGGCTTGTTGGACGTCGCGAATCGCGGGTTCTATGGCTCGGTGGTCTTCCCACCTCGGAACTTCAGCATAGGGAACCGTTTGGGGGGCAGGCACATCTATCAGGAGCTCTTTGATCGCCTGAACACCCCGGTTCTATTGCCCAGGGGCAGTTTTCCCTATGCGCGAATAGCCCTTGTCGGCGGAGGCCATGGAATAGATGACCTGGCTAGGGCAACGGGCGCCGAGATAGTTAGCCTGCCAAAAGAACTTGAGCACAAAGACCTTCTCGTTCTCTACAGGAGGAAAGGCACGGGACACTCGTTTTTCTCTCCGGACAAGGCCCTTGTCCTCGCTGGCACATCGGAGGTTTCGGTGTTGGTGGTGCCGGTGTAGAGTCTCAGGGAGGAACTCAGTATTACCCTTACCCGCTATTCGCCCTCTTCCCTGAAAAACCCTATCCTCGTGAATTTGTCCCAACGCCTACGTATCAATGTCTGCGGAGCTAGGCCGGAGAGCTTTTCCAGCTCCTCGTGAATGGCGTTCTTGACCGCTTCCTGTGCTTTCTCGGGGTCCCTGTGCGCTCCACCTTCTGGTTCAGGGATTATTCTATCTATAACACCGAGCTGGAGCAGGTCCGGCGCGGTCATTTTCAGGGCCTCGGCGGCCCTATCTGCCTGCGAGGCGTCTCGCCAAAGGATTGAGGCGCATCCCTCTGGGGATATTACCGAATAGAATGAGAATTCCATTGCCATGACCGTGTCGCCGATGGCAACGCCCAGCGCGCCGCCAGAACCCCCCTCGCCTATCACGGTAACCACGGTCGGAACGGGTAGTTGGAGCATCTTCTTTATGGCGTTGGCTATTGCCGAAAACTGACCGCGTTCCTCAGCACCGACGCCCGGATAAGCCCCTGGTGTGTCCACGAAAGACACCACCGGTAGGCCGAACTTCGCGGCCATGTCCATTATTCGCATTGCCTTTCTGTAGCCTTCTGGATGGAGCATTCCGAAATTCCTGTATATCTTTTCCTCGGTCTTTCGGCCCTTTTCCTGACCCAGGAAGGCTATCCTCTTGCCCCTTGAGATGCCTATTCCGGCTATAAGGGCAGGGTCATCCCTGAAGCACCTGTCCCCGTGTAGCTCAATCAGGTCTTCACAGAGGTGGTTTATGTGATCTATGGCGTGCGGCCGATCCGGATGTCTGGCTATCTGTACCCTATGCCACCGTGTCAGGTTGGAATATATCTTTTTTCTAAGCTTCTCCGCCTGCTCCCTGAGGCTTTCTATCTCAACCTTAACCTCCGGGTTAGTTGGAAGGGATAATTCCAGATCCCTTATGCGCTCTTCAATTTCCAAAACAGGTCTCTCAAAGTCAAGAACTCTCATAAGGCATACCTCAGTGAAAGGAAGTGAAGGGCGTCAAAACCCAAAAATGATGGCCTGAAACCATATGAAATTCCCATGCGTGAGGCCGTGAAGGATACCCTGAATTCTAGCGGGTCTATCTCCCTGCCGTATGAATATACCAAGGATGGTGTGATCATTTCCCTTATCATCCATGCCGCCCTGAAGCGCAGTTCGGTTCCGGTTTGGCTCAGAGAGAGATACGAACCCAGCGTATCATAGGACGGCGCCCTTGTCCACTCAGCGCTCGCGCAAAGGGGACCCCTCGTGTATTCGGCGCCCAGGTAAAACTGGGTGGGAATGCTCTCCTCAACCAGGTCTGTCAGCTTGTCCAGGCCGAGGTTCCTGATTCCGGCGGCTACAGCGAGGCCCCTGATCTTCTCCGGCGTGTGAATCACGCCAACTGATACCTGATACGCGGTGTATCCCTGGTCATAGATGCCCTGGCGTATATATCCGAAAGCAATTCCGACCCTGGTCTTGTCCTCAACCCTAAAGGCCCTCATCAGCGATGCCTCAAATGTGTATGGCCTGAATATCGGCCCGCCCTCGTCGTCAGGGGTCTGGTCCTGAAACTCAACCTGGCCGTAATCAAGGTACGAGAGTCGTAGCCCCCAGCTTTTAATCCTGGAACCCAGGACGGAAAGCCTTGAATCAGTGAACCAGAGGCCGCCAGAGGCCATAAGCTCCCGACCCTCGCCCCATAGGCCAGCCGGGTTGGAGAAGACCGCGCCTACGCCTGTCCTGGCTGGACCGGCATAGTCCAGCTCAGGGAATATCAGAAGGCTTGAGTGGGAGGGTGTTATAGCCAAGAGAATTAACAGAGGGTTCATTGCTCGCGCTCCTTTATCTTGCCCAGGAACCCATCAAACTCTTCCCTGGTCTTGAATTCCATTGTGAGGACTATCTTCTTTTTGCCAAGCCTCACCCTAGCCCTCGCGATTCCAATGGACGCGAGGGTTGTCTCGTATTGCCTCTCCTCTGGGGTAGGAGCTTTTTTCTTGGTCAGGGTTTTCCTCTCGCCTGAGACGAGCCTCTCGGTGTCCCTCACTGTAAGCCCCTTTTCCATGATTAGCCTGGCGACCCTTTCCTGCTCCTGTGGGTCATTGAGGCCGAGGAGGGCCCTGGCGTGGCCCTCGGTCACCTTGCCCTCTTCCAGAAGTCTGAGAACGGGTTCCGGTAGTGACAGTAGCCTCAGTTTGTTTGTTACGGTGGCCCTGCCGGTGCCCATTGCCTGGCCTATCTCCTCGTGGGTCATGCCGAAGTCCTCGGACAGATGCAGTATTGCCCTAGCTTCCTCAACCGGATTAAGGTTTCTGCGCTGGAGGTTCTCCACCAGAGCTAGCTCAAGGCTCACAGCGTCGTCCGCGTCCATGATGATCGCGGGTATCCTCTCCAGGCCAGCGGCCACCGCGGCCATCCACCGGCGCTGGCCAGCTATGAGCTCGTATCTGTCGCCGTGTTCCCTCACCAAGACTGGCTGGAGAACCCCAAACCTACCGATGGAGGCGGTTAGGGATTCTATCTCTTCTTCAGGCTTTGCCCGTGGCTGGCGAGGGTTAGGGTCAATCCTGTCCACAGGAACCGAGACCAGATCAGGACCAGCCAACCCATCGGATATGAGGGCCTCAAGTCCGCGACCGAGCCTCCGCTTTTCCTTCATTGGAGGCTCCTCCCGCTCATCTCCTCGGCTAGCTCCATGTACGAAATGGCGCCAGCGGAATCCGGCGCGTAGAGGATGCCCGCTTTGCCAAAGCTGGGTGCCTCAGCGAGCCGAACATTCCTGGGTATGGTTGTGGAGAAAACCTTGTCCCTGAAGAACTCCCTGACATCCTCCGCGACCTGCATGGAGAGGCGAAGCCTTCCATCGGTCATGGTCAGCAGAAAACCCTCTATCCGCAGGGAGGGGTTTAGGCTCCTTTTTATTCCCTTGATCGTTTCGAGGAGCTGCGCCAGGCCCTCAAGCGCGTAATACTCGGTTTGGACAGGTATCAAAACCGAGTCCGCGGCAGTCAGGGCGAGCACCGTGAAATAACCCAGGGATGGCGGTGTGTCCACGAGGATGATGTCATAGGACTCCTTTTGCGGAGAGAGGATTTCTCTGAGCCTGAATTCCCAACCGGTTCCCTGCCTGAGCTCTGATTCGGCCGCTATTAGGTCGTGGGAGGAGGGTATAACATGAAGCCCGTGAGGCTCTTTTTCCACAAGCACATCAGAGAATCCGGCCTCACCAACAAGCAGGTGATAGGAGTTAAGGCCTTTTCTCGCGTCAATCCCCAGGCCAGAGGTGGCGTTTGCCTGCGGATCAAGGTCAACCAGGAGAACCCTCGTCCCCCGAAGGGCCAGCGACGCGGCCAGGTTTATGGCTGTGGTGGTCTTGCCTACACCACCCTTCTGATTTGCGATAGCTACAATCCTACCCCTTTCGCTCACAAGATAAATTATAAGCCAAAGTGTCCTGGTGGGGCAACTCAGCGGAGTGTTCGTGATCCTTTCCCCGGATGTGCTCATTTTTGATTCTCAGCATACCCCCCTGGTTTGAGAAAGCCCGGATGGGTCA
>JBMFOM010000111.1:0-4907 GCA_049969615.1 Caldifarciminota bacterium | reverse complement strand
GCCGCTCTTACTCAACCAGCACCGACGGCCACCTGTTAATTTGGGATTATAATGGCGTTTTATTCAGATCTCATGCGGCAGGAGACTCTGGTCTCATCCTGACCACCGCGCGGAACTCGGCTTCAGAATCCTCGTATCTTCCCAAGGAATAAAGGGTCTCTCCGAGCGCCATCCTAGCTTCGGCAAGGGTGGGATCGCGCTCAAGAGCCCTTCTGAATGCAATCTCAGCGTTCTCGTATTCACCCCTCTGATAAAGGGTAATACCTTCCTGGAAGAACCCATTGGCATCATCTGGCATATTCAAATTATACTGGAAACCTCTGATAAAGTAGTAATAACTTAATGGTTTGAACCAGGGACACTTTGTTCAAGGGAATAGGGTTTCTAACCCAGATTTTGCGGCAGGCTGTAAGCCTTGAATTGCTGATGGATCGGCCCACCTAAGATTGCTCAGTCTATCTTATGATGAGGCTCCCGGATATGGACGAAGGACAAACCGGGATTTTCAGGGGTTTCTATACTGGCTGATAGCTACTAG
Organism: Caldifarciminota bacterium; assembly: GCA_049969615.1. Taxonomy (GTDB): domain Bacteria; phylum Hydrothermota; class Hydrothermia; order JBDRYB01; family JBDRYB01; genus JBDRYB01. Next base: position 4,369 of record JBMFOM010000111.1, on the reverse strand, counting down.
TTCTCCACTCCACCATAAGGGCTGACCCCAGCGCAATTCACGATTTGCCCTGGCCCTTTTTGGAGCCGGGTTTTTTCTCTTCCTCGGCCGGTTTACCCTTCTTCTTCAAGTAATCCTCAATCGCGGCCTTTATGCCCTCCTCGGCCAGGAGGGAGCAGTGCAATTTTATGGGTGGTAAGCCGTCAAGCGCGGTCGCGACGGCCTTGTTGGTTATTTCAAGGGCCTCCTCTATGGTTTTGTCCTTGACCAGCTCCGTGGCCATTGAAGAAGTTGCTATGGCGGCCGCACAACCAAATGTCTCAAAAGAAACATCAACAATTCTGTTATCCTTGACCTTTATGTATATCCACATCACATCCCCGCAAACGGGGTTACCGACCTTTCCTATGCCGTCAGCATCCTCCATACGCCCCATATTCCTGGGGTTTCTGAAGTGATCCATCACCTTCTCTGAATACATGTTTATTCCTCCGGGTGGTATCCTACGGCCATTATAGCCGCGATAAGCTCATCCCTGTTGGGGTTTCCCTCAACGAAAACCTCTTTGGTCTCAGGGTCAATCATGACATTCTCAACTCCCAAAACCCCTATCAGGGCCTCCTCTACCCTCCTAAAGCACATCTGACAGGACATATCCGGAACCCGAATTACGATCATTTTCTCGCTCCGAGCTCAAACATCCTTTCAACAGCCTTTCTGGCCCTCTCAGCCAGCTCAGGGTCTATCTGAACCTCGTATCTCATGTGAAGGAGGGATTTATAAACCTCCTGTAGGGTGATTTTCTTCATGTTGTGGCATATCCTAGCTGGGCCGAGGGTATAAAACCTCTTCTCCGGGAACATCCGCGAGAGCCGCTCAACCATGCCGATCTCAGTGCCTATTATGAATTCTGTGGGCTCAAGGCTCCTGGCCAGGTCAACCATCTCTCCTGTTGAAGCAACATGATCGGCGAGCGCACAGACTTCTGGCGGACACTCGGGGTGAACGATGACAACCGCGCCCGGGTGAGCCTTTTTTGAATCAACGACATCCTCCGCGGTCATCTCCGAATGGACATAGCAGAAACCCCTGCCGGGGAGTATCCTCTTGTCCGGAAGCCTATTGGCCACATAAAGGGCAAGGTTCTCGTCAGGAAGGAAAATTATCTCGGTCTCGTCTATCAAAGAGGTTATCCGAACAGCGTTCCTGGATGTACATATAACATCTGATACGGCCTTTACATCAGCGTTCGTGTTGATATATGAGATTACAGTCGCGAAGGGATGCTCTGCCCTCTCGGAAAGGACATCGTCAACGGAAACCATGTCAGCCATGGGACAACGAGCGCCAGGAACAGGATGCAGGACCACCTTGTCCGGACACAAGATCTTCGCGGTCTCGGCCATGAAACTAACACCGCAAAAAACAATGACGGGTTTATCGGAATCCTTGGCTTGCATAGAAAGACCAAGAGAATCACCGATATAATCGGCTATCTCCTGAACCTCTGGCCTCATGTAGTTATGAGCGAGTATAATTGCATTCCGTTCAGCCTTCAGCCTCTTTATCTCGGATTTGAGTTCCTCGTCTGTCATCTCATCTCAGCTAATGCATCGTAGAAAGCGCGCCAGAAGGGATCAACCCTCGGATGGGGTTGAAGCCTTTCCGAGCCTTTCTCACGGACGAGAAGGCCTGGCTCCTCGCTTACATGGCCGACATCCGCGACCAAAATGCCAGAGTTCAAGAGCTTTTTAACGATCTCGGCGGCCCTCTGCGGCCTCGCTGTGATTATGAGGGTGCCCTCGGATATAGATGAGTATGGGTCTATGCCATAGAGGGAACATATCCTCTTGACCCTCTCATCAACGGGAACAGCCTCAAGCTCTATCACTGCTCCGAGGCCCGCCGCCTCTGTCATCTCAGACAAACCGCCCCAGAGTCCGCACTCTGTCGCGTCGTGCATGGCCGAGACGCCCTCCTCGCGCGTTCCGACAGAAACAGCGATCCTCGCATCCTCAACCACACTCATCATGTAAAAGAGTTCCTGGGCAGAACGAGCGAATTCTGGTCCGAACTCCCTTTCAAGCCTTTGCGGAAACATGGCCGCGAATATGCCAGCGGCCTCAATAGCCGGGCCCTTGGTCACAATTATCTTGTCGCCGGGACGCATGAACCTAGGGCCAACCCAAGAATCCCTTGGCCCAATAGCCGTAAGGGCCGCGCCGCCAACCATTGGCCAATGACAACCCTCATATCTCGCGGTGTGGCCGGTTATCACAGAGACGCCCATCTTCTCTGCCTCACGGTGCATCACGTTCCAGATAATCCCCAAGGCCTCCTCCGTGGTCTCCATGGGTAGGTTCAGATCTATGGCCAGGTAAGCAGGAGCAAGTCCTGAGCAGGCTGCATCCGAGGCCAGGATGTGAAGAGCAAACCAAGCGGCTCGTTCCCAACCGTATTCAGGAACTATGAAAACGGGATCCGCGGTTGTGGCGATGGCATAATCCCCGAGCTCAATCACGCCCACATCAACGCCATGTTGGGGTCCCTGAACGACCTCTGGCCTACTGGCGCCGAGTCTGGGGAATATGACCTCTCGGAAAAAGTCTGCGTCTATCTTGCCAATCGGGGGGAGCTTTGCCATAATTTAACCCTTTCCGAACGGGCTCAGTTTCCTGAGCCTCTCAACGACCGACGGCATGACCTCAATAACCCTGTCAATCTCCTCCTCTGTGGTGTAGCGGGAAAGGCTGAAACGCAAAGAACCGTGAGCAGTCGCATGGTCAAGGCCCATTGCTAGAAGCACATGCGAGGGATTGAGGTCTCCGGATGTGCACGCGGAACCCGATGAGGCGCATATCCCTGCGTCATCAAGGCCGAGAAGCATGGACTCGCCCTCAACATATTTGACCGAGATATTCAAGGTGTTCGGGGTCCGAGGGGCGCGGCCTCCATTGACGAGGACATCTGGTATCCTATCGGTGATGCCATTCTGGAGCTTGTCGCGCAGGGCACCGACCCGTGTCGCGTATTCGTCAAGGCCGGCAACAGCAATTTCCATCGCTTTTGTCATTCCAGCTATGCCAGCGAGATTCTCGGTCCCGGAGCGCATCTTGCGCTCATGGCCTCCGCCATGGATGAGCGCGGTCATCTTTAGGCCTTTCTTTCTGTAGAGAAATCCAACGCCTCTGGGGCCGTGGAACTTGTGGGCGGAGCCGGACAGGAGATCGATCCCCCAGGACTCAATACTGACTGGTATTTTGCCAACTGCCTGAACCGCGTCCGTGTGCACGGGAACACCCCTCGCGTGGGCTATTCTGGCTATCTCCTCTATTGGCTGGATGACACCCGTCTCGTTGTTTGCGGCCATCACTGAGATCAGGATGGTATCGGACCTGATCGCATTCTCAAGCTCCTCAAGGATGACAACGCCATCGCTATCAACGGGCAGATATGTGACATCAAAACCCATCGCGTTCTCAAGCCACCTGCACGGACCCAGAACAGCCTTGTGTTCAATCTCCGAGGTAATGATGTGCTTACCCTTATCCATGTTAGCAAAAGCGTAGCCTTTTATCGCGAGGTTGTCGGATTCGGTGCCACCGGATGTAAAGATTATTCCTTCAGGTTCACAGGACAAGAGCTCGGCTATCCTGGTTCGGAAGCCCTCAAGGTCCCTTCTAGCCTCCTCTGCCAGTCCGTATGGGCTTGAAGGATTGAACCAGCGCTCAGTCATATATTTGATGACCTGTTCAATCGCCTCGGGGGCTGGTTTTGTTGTGGCGTTATTATCCAGGTATATCATTTCTTTGTCCTCCTTTTTTGGCCTTTTTGGCCTATACTCATCTTCCCCTGGGAAAGGCTCTCTATGGTCACGGAATCAAGGTAATCCCGCATGACTTTCTCAAGGCCTATCCACAAGGGTCTTACGCTACAACTTCTGGAATAGGGGTAAAGCGGGCAATCGGTTAGCTTCCGGGTGCAGACATTCGGGCTTATGCTTTCAACTGCTTCTATGACTTCCCTGGCTTTTATCCTGCTGGGCGGCCTGGTGAGGCAATAGCCGCCAGCAGGCCCCCTGAAACCCCGGAGTATCTCAGCCCTCTCCAGACGGGAAACGATATGTTCAACATATTTCTTGGATATCCGTTCCTTCTCCGCTAGCTTCCAGAGGGGGATCGGCTCGTTCGGAGAGCGCGCGTGGGCACACTCTTGTGCTATCCTGACCACGAGCCTTAATCCGTATCTCGCTTTGGTTGAGAACCTCATACAGGTTTATATTATCCAGCTATTTTAGTAGGTAAATCAACCCTCCGAGTTCGCTCACAAAAAATCTAACCCAAATGGGTTCGTTCGCTCAAAATAGAATTCTAACCATGAGCCACAGGAA
>JBMFOM010000110.1:3272-5075 GCA_049969615.1 Caldifarciminota bacterium | reverse complement strand
CTCTCTATCATCCTGGCTTCTGATCTCATATTCGGAGAGGCCATGGCCACCGTGACCAGGCTTCCCCAGCCAGCTGACACAACCCTTTACATAGTAAGGGTCGTTTTCCCGGGAGCGGGGCTTGTCTTCAAGAGAGACCAGAACGCCTATGCCGCCTCATATGAGATAGGGGTTGATGTTCGTCAGGGGAAGAGGGTCGCCTATACCGATTATCGCCGTTTTTCCCTTGTTAGCAAAACCCCATTTCCTCCGGAGGACACAGTCCTGGTTCACGACATACACCTGTATTTGCCTGACGGGAACTATACATTTAAGCTCAGGGCGATTGATCTCAACTCACAGAAGCTCCTCCTGGAAAAGAGCCTGAAGGTCAAGTCCATGGAAAAGGGCCCCCGTGTGGGAGACCCGCTTCTAGTGGAGAAGGATACCCAGGGACTCTCGGTGGCCGGAATAGTTGAGAGAGATACCATGTTGTTTCTACTCACGGCAAGGACAATGGCCCAGGAATCTCTTCAGGTAAGATGGAGTCTGGTCTGGGAATCGGAAAGGATTGATCTCCTGGCTGATAGTCTGCCCTGGGTTCTCTCCGGCATTGATGATACCCTGATCATAACCGTGCCATCCCACAACCTCTCTGCCGGGCAGTTTCTCTTTAGGGTTGAGATCACCAGGCGCGGCAAGACCTTTTGCAGGAGGGATGTCAGATTCTGGCGGGTGGGGATAAACCTCCTCTCCTCAAGGGAGTTCAAGGGCGTTATTTCTGTGCTTGAGTTTCTTTATCCAGGAAAGGCAGGCAAGCTAAAAAAATCCCTGCCAAAGGATCGCGAGAAGGCCTGGGAGGAATTCTGGAGGGAGATTGATCCCACGCCCGAAACCGATTTCAACGAGGCCATGGATCTTTTCATCTCCAGGTATCCTACAGCGAGAGAAAATTACAGGAGGTTTGACGGCGCCATAGCTGATATGGGAAAGATATATGTGAAATATGGCCCGCCGGATGAGATAGAGCGTCATCCCTTTGAACTCAACACCTTGCCATATGAAATATGGTATTACTACGAGCTGGGCAAGGTGTTCTTTTTCATAGATAGGACTGGTTTCGGAGAATATGAGCTTGTTCCACCTGGCTTTTACGGTCAATTTGGTTTCTAGTCTGCCGCCGGTCTCGGCCATGGCCGCGACCTCCACGGGAGAGATAGCCGCGGTCGCCGATCCAGTGGTGTTTTTGCTAGCGGACACCCTCTACTACTTGGCCTTGTTCTACAGCATTGATCCGGACTGTCTGGAGGGCGGTTCATACAGGGCTGAACTCACCGTTGAGAAGGAGAGCACTAAGCCCTTCGTGGAGGATTGGAAGAAGACACTGGGTTCCGAGGATGTCATTTATCTGGTTGATTATAGGGACCTGGTGCTCGCGCCCGGAAAATACACCATAAGGCTCAATTTGCGTTCCGGCGAGAAAAGGGGCAGTATCTCCATGAAGGTTAATGTGCCCAGAGACACCGGACTCTCTGCCTCGGAGGTCATGTTCGTGTCGTGTTTCTACGAGAACCTGGACGCCGCGCCGGTTAGGAGAGGGGATGTTGGTTTTATCCCCAACCCAACCAGGGCATTCTGGGGCGATACCCTCTTCTATTACTTTGAGATATATGGCTTATCCGGGGACTCCGGAAACTATGTTGTGGCAGTGGCAGTTGAGGGACCGGATGGCAAGCCGCTCCTCGCTACCAAACCATCCGTTAAGCCTAAGAAGGGCGAGACAGCGGCAGAGGCAGGAAAAGTGGACATATCCTCGCTTCCCCA
>JBMFOM010000110.1:0-3172 GCA_049969615.1 Caldifarciminota bacterium | reverse complement strand
ACCAAACCATCCGTTAAGCCTAAGAAGGGCGAGACAGCGGCAGAGGCAGGAAAAGTGGACATATCCTCGCTTCCCCAGGGGGAATACATATTCATAGCAGAGGTTGTGAACCTGGCTACTGGCGAGAGGGTCAAGCTCAAGAAGCCCTTTGCCAGGAAGACCGAGATAGATAGATACGCCATGGATCCCACGAGGTCATTCATAGACTACTTGGCCACAAAAGACGAGGCAAAGGAATTCAAGTCTCTCAAGAACTCCCTGGAACGCCAAGCATTTCTGGATGCCTTCTGGGCAAGAAGAGACCCTGACCCCATGACCCCTCAGAACGAGTTCTACGACGATTTTGCCCTCCGGGTTAGATATGCGGACGAGAATTTCAGCCAGATCAACCGGCTGGGGCGCTACACGGACATGGGAAGAATATACATCAAATATGGCCCGCCGGACGAGATAGTCCGCGAGGAGGCCCCAAAGGCAAGGAGAGCATACATCCGCTGGCGCTACACCATCAAAAATTGGGAGTTCCTCTTTGCCGATCCGAACAACACTGGCGAATATCAGCTTATCTATAGCACAAACCGGGAGGAACGCCCCACCCTCTTTTATGACAAGCCTTCGGATAAGCCCATAGAGGAAGAGCTAGAGGACTGGTATTGGAAGTGGTGAAAACCTTTTGCGTTTGACCCTTGCGTGAGATATGATGGGTTGTCCCAGAAGTGTTCTCACTAAGGTTACCTCCCTCTCGCTATCCTCACCCGCAGGAGGTAGCCCTCTCCTTGTGCTTTAGCCCCTCAGCGTTTTGGCGATGCTGTCAGAATATTTCTGGACCGCGGCCCTGGCTGAACCCAGGGAGCCGTTTTTGTTTATGAACAGAACATGACAGCACATCACCTCGGGCAGAGGGCGGAGTATGATGTTATACTTGTCGGTGGCTATAAAGATGTCCGTAGTGTGGCCGAGGACATCGTCTCCTCCCAGACAATCCAGGTTCCTCAGATGTGAACGAACTAGGTCAGTGCAGAGACTAGCGGCCCTTGTGCCGTCAACGCTCATGTCCGGAGACGAGAGCTCATATATCGGGCCTGCCATCTCCATGTCAACCACGGCAGTATATAGGAACCCCGGAACCTCTTCAGCCACCCGTTCAAGCACATACCTCATCTCAACCTCTATTTTTTCCTTTTCTTTGACCATCCGTTTTGCCTCCCAGGCCTCCCAAAATGGTAAGTGGCAAATAATATTATACTTGCAATAGCTGTGTCAAGTATGAGCTAAGTCATTAGCACACCAGGACTTATGCCACACGAAATGCTAAAACACTTGCCCGGCAAATGTTCCTGAAATTTTAGTCTGGCCAAAACTTTGCCAGGACTTAATCATAGCCATCTTAACCACCTTTTAATGGTGTAGGATCCCGGCCGTTACCCGGCCAAAAATCTATCTTATGACGAATCTGCAGGTGAGAACCCCTTCCCTTGAGTTCATTCGTGCTAAATAGACGCCAGGGGAAAGATCATCCAGTGCCAGGGAGTGCCTTCCTTGACCAAGCAACACGCCGTCCAGCGGCCTCGCGACGACACGCCCGGTCGGGTCGTATATGGAAAGGGTTACAGAACAAGTCACTGATAGCCAGAAGACCAGCCGCGTGCCCGTGAATTCAAGCCCGTTGCCCGGGGAGGCGCTTTCCTCTCCCACATCCTCGTAGAGCAAGCATACTTCGTATTCCGGAAGGTTTATGATGGTAACGACCGGGTTTATGTTCTGCCACGCGCCGGTATTTGACACAGTAGGGCCGATGTTCGCGATGGCCGGCGCAAACGGAACAACCCCGGGGTTCCAGGGAATGCCCCAGCAATTCGTCCCATCAATGGTGAACTTCGCGACTAGGACTTCGCGGCCTCCAAAACCCCAGGAATTGGTGTATCCGGCCCAGGCATAGCCAGTATCAGAGGTGGCCGTGATGCCCTCCCCGTTCTCAAAGTTGGGGCCTCCAACGTAGTTCCCCCAGAGGAAGCTCCCGACCGCGTCCAGTTTGGCGCTCACCACGCTCCAAGCATTGCCTGGGTCCTGTCTGTTGCCAACAATGGCGTAACCGCCATCGCTGGTCTGGTCAATCGCTATGCCCTCGTCGTAGTTGGCCCCGCCAATAGCGTTTGACCACTGGTAAATCCCATCAATATCAAATTTAGCCACCATGAAATCCCTTGAACCATTACCCCAGCTCTCGACCAGTCCCCCAACTATTATGCCGCCGTCCGCGAGATTGGCCAGGGAAGTTCCTCTTTCAGTGGAGGGCCCGCCAAAGACCCTCATCCAGAGAAGATTGCCGTTTTGATCAAATTTCAATATGAAAGCGTCATTCCCACCGGCCCCCCAGGAGTCGGTATAACCTGTTATGATGTAGTTACCATCAGTCGCCTGGACTATGTCGTGGGCCTCGTCGTTGTTTGCGCCCTGCAGGACCCTCATCCACAATAATCCGCCAGCCGAATTCAGTTTTGCCACCATTATCTCGTTCCTAGCGCTGACAACCTGGGTACCGGCAATGATTATTGAGCCATCCGAGCACTCATAGACCGCGTTCGCGGCCTCGCTCAGGGTAGCGGTTCCAACCGCGGAGGCCCATATGACCGTGCCGGCAGGGTCAATCTTGCAGACGAACGCGTCGGACTGACCAATACCCATGCTTTGGGTCGCTCCCGCGAATATGTAGTTGCCATCCATGGTGCTTATTATATCCTGCGCTTTGTCAATCGCGTTCCCGCCATAGGCCCTTGACCATACTGGCATTCCAATTCCATCAAGGCTTATTACAAAAGCGTCGTCCTAGCCAGCGCCCCCGGAGCGAGTAAGTCCAGCCACGAGGTAGCCGGTCGGGGTCTGGATGATCGCGTAGCCCTCGTCACTTCCGGCTCCGCCTATAGCCCTGACCCAGGTTGAGGTCTGGGCGCGCAGAACCCCCAGGCCCACTACTGAGGCCAGGATAATTTTCACGACCCAGAAAGCATTTTTCATCATCAGCTCCCCTTTAGCAAGAATATTATAACCAAAGACGGATAGACTGTCAAGGCCCCACCCGACCCACTTTCAACCCCTACTAAGTCCTTGTCCATCAAGGAGTTCGGCGAAAATCCGATGGCTCTGAGAATTAGCTTAGCAGGATCGGGGAATT
>JBMFOM010000109.1:0-5102 GCA_049969615.1 Caldifarciminota bacterium | reverse complement strand
TTCATGCCCATATTTTAATGGCCAGGGTCAATCCGGGGCCAGTAGTAGGCCAACAGGCCAACCGGGTGAAGGATCACTGCGCATATTAGGAGTGGAGCCAGGCTCGCCCCAAGCTTTAGAATTATGGCCGAAAGGAGCGATTGATGGATACGGAGAAGATAAAGCGCATAGTCGCGACGGACTGCGGTTCAACAACAACCAAGTCCCTGATAATCGTCTATAACGAGGAAGAGAATACCTACCGCCTGGTCGCGAGGGGCGAGGCCCCCACGACGGTGGAAAAGCCCTTTGAGGATGTGACCATAGGCGTCCAGAACGCGTTCACCGAGCTTGAGGAGGTTACCGGCTACAAGATACTGAAGGAAGACGGGACAATCCTCAAGCCCACCATGCCAGATAAGAAAGGCGTTGACATATATGTTTCCACATCCTCGGCTGGCGGTGGATTGCAAATGCTGGTCGCTGGTGTTGTCAAGGCAATGACAGCGGAGTCGGCCGCCCGGGCCGCGCTGGGTGCTGGCGCGATAGTTATGGAAACCATAGCGTCAAACGACGGCAGGTTGCCTCACCAACGCGTTGAGCTCATTCGACGACTGAGGCCGGACATGATACTCTTGGCCGGAGGCACCGACGGCGGAACCGTGAAGCATGTGGTTGAGCTCGCGGAGCTCATAGCGGCCGCTGAGCCAAAACCGAGGTTTGGCTTCACCTACAAGATGCCGGTTATCTACGCGGGCAACAAGGACGCCAGGGAAGAAGTCAACCGCATCCTGGGCGAAAAAACATCCCTGCATGTCGTTGACAATATCAGGCCAGTGCTTGAGGCAGAGAACCTAATTCCTGCGAGGGAAGCCATACACGAGCTCTTCATGGAACATGTGATGCAACAGGCCCCTGGTTATCACAAGCTCATGGAAATGACCGATACGCCAATAATGCCTACACCCGGAGCAGTCGGGCTTCTGGTGGAGAAGGTTGCCAGACAATTCGGTATAGAGGCCATGGGCGTTGACATAGGTGGCGCTACAACGGACATATTCTCGGTCTTCAAAGGCGTTTTTAACAGGACGGTTTCAGCAAACCTTGGAATGAGCTACTCCATATCCAATGTAATGGTTGAGGCTGGACTGGACAACATCTTGCGCTGGGTTCCATTTCACCTTGACGAGGGAGACCTGCGCAACCGCATCAGGAACAAGATGATACGGCCCACGACCGTGCCACAGACCCTTGAGGACCTGATAATTGAACAGGCCATAGCGAGAGAAGCGCTCCGGCTCGCGCTTGAACAGCACAAGATGATGGCGGTGGAGCTCAAGGGCGTTCAAAAGATAAGGACCATATCAGAGAGCTTTGACCAGACAATAACAGGCCAGACCCTGGTCAACATGATGACGCTAAACCTGCTCATAGGTTCAGGCGGCGTCCTCTCACATGCCCCACGCCGCTCTCAGGCCGCTCTCATGCTTCTGGACTCGTTCCAGCCAGAGGGAGTGACTTTCCTGGCTGTGGACTCCATATTCATGATGCCGCACCTGGGAGTTCTGTCAACGGTTCACGAACAGGCCGCGACCCAGGTCTTTGACAGGGACTGCCTGATAAGGCTCGGCACATCAATAGCGCCGGCCGGAAGGGCAAAGGAGGGTAAGAAGTGCATGAGGGTAACCCTATATTGGCCCGAAGGGAAGGAAGAGGTTATGGAAATAAATGGCGGCCAGCTGATCAGAATTCCCCTTGAGGTCGGCAAGAAGGTAAAGGCCCTGATTGAGCCGGCTCCCGGGTTTGACGCTGGTGAAGGCAAGGGCAAGAGGGTTGAAACCACGGTTGAGGGCGGAGTGGTCGGATTGATACTGGATGCCAGGGGAAGGCCCCTTGTCCTGCCGCATGACCCGGGCCTCCGGGTCAAAAAGCTCTCCGAGTGGGTTGCGGCACTTGATATATATCCGGCAAAGGAATACGGCGAGCTCCTGGCCAGGAATACATGATGGGTTGTTCAAGACTCAGCGAGGAGAAAATTGATTGTCTGCCTCCTGATTATTTGGAACACCTGTCAAAAAACAACAAGGGGAACCGATGAGATTCTCGTGGGGCGGGGATAGGGCTTTTGAGATATACCTTAAGGAAATAGAGGATTTCCCGACCATCAGCCGGGAGGAGGAACGAGACCTCCTGGAAAAAGCCAAAAAGGGGGACAGGGAGGCTATTGCCAAGCTGGTATATGCGAATCTCCGTTTCGTGGTTCACACGGCCAGCAAATATCAGGGATACGGCGTCCCCATATCTGATCTCATCAATGAGGGAAACCTTGGGCTTCTGAAGGCTATAGAGCACTTTGATCTGTCAGAGAATGTCCGGTTTCTATCCTATGCGATATGGTGGGTAAAGCAGTCCATATTCAGGGCACTGGACATGCACTCCTCCACCGTCAGGATAACCCCAGAAAAAAGGGCTAGGCTAAGGGAGGTCTTGAAAACCGAAAAACGTCTTGCCCACGAGACCGGCTTTTCGCCATCCATATATGAGGTAGCCGAGGAGATGGGTCTCTCGCCTGAGGATGTCGCGGAGGCAAGATTGCTGGCGAAAAGGGATGTGTCTCTGGACATGCCATTGGGTAGTGACGAAAAGGACATCACGCTTGGCGATGTGCTTGAACAGGCCGCACTCCCCTCCCCTGCTGAAACATATGAGACAGAGGAGAGGCGCGAGATACTCCTGAGGCTCTTGCACAAGCTGGACAAGAAAGAGAGGAACATCCTGGTCAACTACTATGGCTTGGAGGGGCAAGAGCCAAAAACCCTTGAGGAGATAGGGGAGATGCTCAACATATCCCGCGAGCGGGTCAGACAGATAAAGGACAGGGCAATAGAGAAACTCCGCAAGTGGCACTCCGATGACCTCAGGGATTTCCTGGAGGAAGAGGGTGGAGAATTGTGAGGGGCCAACTCTCTAAAAGATGAAACCTTTGATCCTCCTGACAAATGATGATGGGCCGGATTCGCCTGGACTAAAGGCAATGGAGGACAGGCTCGTAGAGCTCGGTGAGGTATGGGTCGCGGTTCCATCGGGTGAACAAAGCTGCATAAGCCATTCCCTGACTTTGGGCGCACCAATAAAGGTTGAAAAGAGAGGCGAGAGATTCTTCGTGGTTCATGGAAAGCCGGCGGACGCTGTGATAATAGCAATAGGCGACCTTTTGCGTGACAGACCTAGCCTCTGCGTCTCCGGCGTCAACAGGGGATACAACCTGGGGACGGATGTTTTTTACTCTGGGACCGTCGCCGCGGCGAGAGAAGCCGCGTTCGCTGGGATACCAGCACTCGCTGTTTCGGTTGAAAGAGAAAACGGGGATGACTCGGCTGTCCATTGGGAAACAGCCGCACTCGTGGGCGTGGAGGTCGCGAGGGCCATCTTGGATAGGAAGCTAACCCATCCGCTCTGGAACCTGAATGTGCCGAACTCCAGGGAAATAAGGGGAATAAGACTGGCCAGGGCTGGCAAAAGGCAATACGGGGAGGTTTTGACAAGGGGAGGCGACGGCGTCTATGTGATAGCGGGAACCCCAACTAAAACTGCAGAGGAAGGAACGGACATATGGTTGGTCTCAAGGGGATTTGCGGCGCTGACACCTATTTCTGTTGATCCAACGGAGAAAGATGGACTGGGAGAAAGAGAGGGATTGCCTCGTTAGGACCCTATCTAAACTGGGCATCACGGACAAGAGGGTTCTTTCTGCTATGCGCAGGGTTCCAAGACACAGGTTTGTCCTGCCCCCGCAGGAGAATCTGGCCTATGGGAATTTCCCCCTTCCAATAGGCCAGGGGCAAACAATATCCCAACCGTTCATGGTCGCGCACATGACCGGGAGGCTTGGAGTCGGGCCCGGGGACAAGGTCCTTGAGATAGGAACCGGCTCAGGCTACCAGGCGGCCATCCTGGTGGAAATGGGCTGTGAGGTCTATTCAATTGAACGCATACCTGAGCTGGCCGAAAGGGCGAGGAAAATCCTTCAGGAGCTCGGCTATGAAGTAAAAATAAGGGTAGGCGATGGCAACGAGGGCTGGCCGGAGGAGGCACCGTTCAGGAGCATAATTGTGACCGCTGGCGCGAGCGAGGCTCCGGAACCTCTGCTCAATCAGTTGGAAACGGGCGGGAAGATGATAATCCCCATTGGGTCATCTTTGCTCCAATACCTCACCATCATAACGAGAACCCCGGAGGGTTTCAAGCGTGAGAAGGATATTCCCTGTTGTTTTGTTCCCTTTGTTGGCCCTTACAGCTATTAGTTGCCGGAACCCGCGCGAGGCCATCCCAAAAACAAGGAGTCATTATCTGATAATGAAAAACGATACGCTCTGGGTGGAGATAGCATCACAGCCATGGGAACGCTCACGAGGCCTTATGTTCCGGGAGTCATTGGCGCGGGATTCGGGAATGCTTTTCACATTTGAACAAAAGGAAATCCTCTCATTCTGGATGAAGAACACACCGATTCCCCTTTCCGTAGCGTTTCTGGACGAGAACTGGGTAATCGTTGACACCCAGGACATGGCGCCGTTCTCGGAGGACCTGCACCTGTCACGGGAACCAGCGCAATATGCCGTGGAAGCAAACCAGGGATGGTTCAGGGAAAGGAGGATAGGGCCAGGAGACACGGTAATCTTAAGGTAAGGGCTGTCATAGCTAACATGAATCCAGGGGAAACTCCGCCAATGTTTCCCTCATATATCTCACCGAAAACATTCAAATACTGTCAGGGTCAAGCTTGATAACCTGATAGCGGCTAGAAAACCCGCTGTGGGCTTTGAATTCAGGACGGGAGAAGCATAATATCCCGGAGAGACCCCTGACAAAGTGTAATAACTTACCGGTTTAGGGGAAGAGTACTTTGCCCAAGAGAGCAGGTTCTAGGAGGGGGCCCCCTGAAAAATCCCGCCACGAGGGCGTTGCCTTAGGGTTCTCATCTGGCTATGATGAAAAAGGACAAACCGGAATTTTTCAGGGGTTTCCCGGATTCTGCGACAGATCGTGATCCTTCACCCGGTTGGCCTGTTGGCCTACTACTGGCCCCGGATTGACCCTGGCCATTAAAATATGGGCATGAA
>JBMFOM010000108.1:0-5170 GCA_049969615.1 Caldifarciminota bacterium | reverse complement strand
CTGACCCATCCGGGCTTTCTCAAACCAGGGGGGTATGCTGAGAATCAAAAATGAGCACATCCGGGGAAAGGATCACTCCGTATAGGCTAACTACCGGCCCTTTGAATGGTTGCTTTATAATTTGGGTATGATGGGAGGTGTTCCTTTCCTCAAATGCTCTTAGAATGTCAGTGGCCCTTGTTATAACTTAAGAAGCTCAATCTTTGTTCCGAAACTACCAGACCTTTGCCCCGACTTGGATATGGCCAAAGGGGCACAATCAGGTAAATGATCACACAAGCAAACGCGGAAATGAAGAATTAACCGACCATAGTCTTTGTCGCCCCGGTGAAGGTTCAAACCTCCCGCGCCTCCTCCTGGCCCCTCAGAACCCTGAGAGCCGCCACGGCCAGAGCCTCCATCTCCATCTCGCCAGGAATCACCATCACAGGGCCTATCCAATCAATATAGGCTCTGAGATCCTTGACGAACCTCTCGTTGAATGCTATCCCGCCGGTAATGAGTTGGAGGTCAACCTGACCAGCCAGAACAGATGCCATCGCGCCCATCTCTTTCGCGACCTGGATAATCATTGCCCGATAAACAAGGCCCGCGAGCTCCTCCCCCTTATCCATACGCTCCATGACCTCCCTGAAATCATAGGTACCCAAATAGGCATAAACCCCTCCTTCCTTTATTAGCATGGACATAACCTCCTTCTCTGAGTATTTGCCGGAGAAGCAGAGCTTGGTCAGGCCTGTAACCGGCAAAGCGCCTGTCCTCTGTGGGGAGAAGGGGCCGCCATCATTGGCATTGGAAACATCTATAACCCGACCTTTCCTGGAAGCGACGACGGATATGCCTGTGCCGAGATGCGCTACGACAGCGTTTATCTCATCGGTTCGTTTGCCCAGATTTTCCGCGGCTATTCTTAAGACATGCTTTATGTTCAGAGCATGAAACAGCGAAACCCTGGGGAGGAGGGGGTGGCCAGAGAGCCTGGACTCCGGGATGAGCTCGTCAACACAGACCGGATCGGTGAAAAAGCATGGAATCCCGAGGGGGCCGGCTATCTCATTTCCTATGAGGACGCCGAGGTTTGAAGCGTGGTCAGTCATCACCTCGCCGTTCCTGACCCGCTCAATTATCCGCTGGTTGACTCTATAGGTGCCAGAAGCTATGGGTAGGAACGCGCCTCCCCTTACCGCGACCGCGTCAAGGCTTTTTTCATCTATGCCGTGTTCCCTAAGGAAATCCCTGACTCCCTCTGTCCTGAAACTGGCCTGGTCTATGGTCCTAGGGAATGACTTGAGAACCTTCGCGTCGTGAACCGCCTCTCCAGAGGCTATTTCCTTGTCATCATCAAAAACCGAAAGCTTGGTTGAGGCCCCGCCGGGGTTGATAACAAGTATGCGCATAGGAGAAAATTATGACCCACCTTCTGCGCAGGATCAAGCATTAGGGAAGCTGGAACGAATTCCCAGAGATGCTTTCAGGCCCTTATGATTCTCATGGTTCGCACATCTCGCGGCGGCTAGGTTCCAGAGCCACGCTAAGATGTTATGCCGGCTAATCCTTTGATGATTCAAGGTTCACAGCCTGCCGCAAAATCTAGGGCATGACCTGCTTCACGCGCGGGTATCAAACCCAGACCGGGTCTTATGGGTCATTTTCCTGGCACGGCCATCCGGCTTAGCTTTAGAATTTATCACCTGTGGAATGGCGTGAAATAGAAGAGTTCTGGGAGGGCTTCATCATGGTCAGGAGGCCCACGAGGGCATATCACCCTCCCACCAACCTCTATGAGACCGAAGACGAGTTTGTGGTCATGGTGGCGGTCTCCATGGCCGACAGGGAATCCCTGCGGGTGGTCTATGACGCCGGAACCCTTTTCATACAGGGGCAACGCATGGAACCAGAAGAGGATGTCCCGAAGCGCTACCATCTCATGGAGATAACCCTGGGCCCGTTTGAGAGGCGAATAATCATAAACGCTGAAATTGATCCGGAAGGCATAACGAGCACCTATACCGAGGGAATGCTCACCATCAGGATACCAAAGGTAAAGCCCAGGGAAATAGAGGTAAGGGAGGAATAGCCTTGCCCGAAGAAAAGACCTTGTCTGTGCCTGAGATACTGCCGGTCCTCGCGATAAAGGGGGGAGTGGTCTTTCCGCACCTGTTCTCACCGATCCTCATAGCCACGAAGAGGTCACGAGAGCTCGTGGATGATGTCCTGGCACAAGAGGGAGAGCCGAAGTTCCTTGCCGCGGTGACGCAGAAGCCGGATACCCCTGAGGACGCCAAGCCGCAGGATCTTTACGAGATAGGATGCGCGGCGATAATCCTTAAGATGTCCAGGTCGCCCGACGGCAACGCCATGCGTTTGCTTCTCTCAGGGGTTGAACGCATAAGGATAAGGGAGATCATCAAGGAAGACCCGTATCTCGTGGCCAGGGTGGAGCTCCTAAGGGAGCCGGAGGTTGATCCAGATGACATGGAGGCTCGTGCCCTAAAAAGGGGTATAACCGAGGCACTCCTAGAAATAGCCAAGGATTCACCGAACCTCGCAGAGGAACAGGTGACCATGGCCGCGGGAATAGAGGACCTGGGCCGTTTCGGCGATATAGCCGCGACCCTCGTCAACCTCTCGGTTGAAGACAAACAGCGCGTGCTTGAGACAATAGACCCAATTGAAAGGCTGAAACTGCTTCTGCCGCTCCTGGACAAGGAGGCCGAGATAATCCGGCTCTCACAAAAGATAAGGGACAATGTCAAGGAGGAAATTGACAAGGGCCAGAGGGAATATTTCCTGCGGGAGCAGTTGAAGGCAATACAGAAGGAGCTGGGCATAGGCGAGGGCCGGGAGATAGCCGAACTGAGGGAGAAGATGGAGAAGGCCGGGTTGCCGGAGAAGGCTAGGGCGGCGGCCGAGCGCGAGCTCGCCAGGCTTGAGACCATTCCGTCGGTCTCGCCGGAATACACTGTCTCCAGGAATTATCTGGAGTGGCTGATAACCCTTCCCTGGAATCAGCGAACAGAGGATAACCTGGACATGAACCACGCCAGGCGGGTTCTGGACGAGGATCACTATGACCTTGAGAGGGTAAAACGCAGGATACTGGAGTTCCTTGCCGTCAGGAGCCTGCGCAAGGACGCGAAGGGATCAATACTCTGCTTCGTTGGTCCGCCGGGTGTTGGTAAAACCTCCCTGGGCAAGTCAATCGCCAGGGCAATGGGCAGGAAATTCATAAGGGTATCCCTGGGAGGGATGAGGGATGAGGCAGAGATCAGGGGCCACAGAAGGACATATGTGGGTGCCATACCCGGCAGAATAATCTCAGCCATAAGGGATGCCGGGACAAAGAATCCGGTCTTTATGATGGACGAGATAGATAAGCTGGGTTCGGATTTCCGGGGCGACCCCGCTTCGGCCCTACTGGAAGTCCTTGATCCGGAACAGAACCACGAGTTCTCCGACCACTACCTTGAGGTCCCGTTTGACCTCTCGGAGGTTTTTTTCATAACAACCGCTAACACCATAGCGACAATCCCGCCTCCCCTCCTGGATAGGATGGAGACCATAGAGATAGAGGGTTACATAGAGGAGGACAAGCTCCGAATAGCCCAGGATTATCTGATCAGGAGGGAAACCGAGGCAACCGGTCTCTCCGATTATTCCGTGATCTTCTCGGAGAAGATTCTCAGGAAAATAATCAGGGATTATACAAGGGAATCCGGGGTCAGGGAGCTCTCAAGACGAATAAACGCTGTTCTCAGAAGGGTTGCGGTTGATGTGTCCTCCGGAAAGATGAAAAACCACCGGATAAAGATAACCGAGCGCAGGCTCAGGGAATACCTGGGACCCCCGGTCTATTACTCGGAGATGTCCGAGATGGCAGGCAAGCCTGGCGTCGCGACGGGTCTTGTCTGGACGCCTTTCGGCGGAGATGTTGTTTTCATTGAATCGGAAAAGGTACCAGGGGGCAAGAGGCTGATGATCACGGGTCAGTTGGGTGAGGTTATGCGGGAATCTTGCGAAATAGCGCTCACCCTGGTCAGGGCAAGGGCAAAAAAGCTGGGCATCACGGAGGATTTCTATGACAAAAACGATGTCCACATACATGTCCCGTCCGGCGCTGTCCCGAAGGATGGCCCCTCCGCTGGGATAACCATATTCACGTCCCTGGTCTCGCTTTTCACTGAAAGACCACTTGATCCCACCGTTGCTATGACCGGAGAGATAACCCTGGCTGGCAAGGTTCTGCCCGTCGGAGGGATAAAGGAGAAGGTGGTGGCCGCGGCGAGGGTAGGGGTCAAGAAAATACTCTTGCCCCGGTGGAATCTGGCCAGGGACCTGGAAGAGATACCGGAGCACATAAGGCGCAAGCTTGAATTCGTGCCCCTTGACGAGGTTGACGACGCGTTGGGACATGTTTTTCCTGGCGCGGGGGACGGTGGATAGATGACTGAAACGGACAAGTCGGACAAAAGAACTTTGACCGGCGGAAAAAAAACTGGTGCCCGTGTGCGAGGCCCACTAAATCTGCCGAATATCCTGACGGTCTCCAGGCTCATACTCTTGCCAGGGCTTTTCGTGGCCTTTCCGGTTAACAACAACATGCTGATTCTGGTTCTCATGGGACTCATCTTTGCCTCAGATGTCCTGGATGGCTGGCTCGCGCGCAGGTGGGGATTGGCCTCAACGCTTGGAAAGATCCTCGATCACGCGGTTGACAAGTTCGTTATAGTGGGGATAATCCTTCTTCTGGTAATGTTCAGGGGAATGCCGTGGTGGGTGTTGGCGCTTTTCCTGCTGAGGGAGGCGATAACCTCGGTCGTGGGGATAATCCTCCTCCGAAAGAAAATTGAGATATCCGGATCAAACCTACTGGGAAAGTTGACTGGCTTCTTCTTTGGCGTCCTATCAGTCGCTTATGTGGTCGCGTTCCCCTGGCGAGGCATATTCCTCTGGATAACAGTTGGTCTGGCGGCGTTGGCATCTGGATCGTATGTCTATTATCACTTCGCGGGGAAAGGGCATACACAGAAAGCAAGGGGTTGAACCTCTCACCCGACCCATCTCAGCCCTTTACGGGTTGAAGGCGCGGCCTTTGATGAGGAGGACAAGGCCTTTCCTTACCTTTGGGTCTCTCACCCTTCTCAGGGTCTCAAGGTTCATTCCCTCCTTA
>JBMFOM010000107.1:0-5235 GCA_049969615.1 Caldifarciminota bacterium | reverse complement strand
GCTGATAAAATAAGGCAATTCCCCGATCCTGCCTCGCTAGGTCCCAGAGCCATCGGCACTTTCGCCGAACTCGTTGACGGTCAAGGACTCAGAAGGGTTGAAAGGGGGGTCGGGTGGGGCCTGAAAATATTCAAACATGTTATATGAGGACATAATTGAGAAAATGAGATCCATGGCTAACCCAAAGGCTGTTGAGGGGATGGCCCGGTATGGCATAAACCCAGAGGGAACTCTGGGCGTAAGCGTTAAGGATCTAAGGAAGATGGCAAAGCAGGTTGGGAGGGATCACGGCCTTGCCCTGAGGCTCTGGGCTTCTGGGGTTCACGAGGCAAGAATACTCGCGAGCATGGTGGATGACCCTAAAGAGGTAACCGAGGAGCAAATGGACTCATGGGTGGAAGATTTTGACTCCTGGGATGTCTGCGACCAGGTCTGCATGAACCTGTTTGACAAGGTGCCGATGGCCTACCGAAAGGCAGTTGAATGGGCAGAGAGGCCGGAGGAATTCGTGAGGAGGGCTGGATTCGCATTGATCGCATGCCTCGCGTGGCACGACAAGGCCGCGCCGAACGAGAAGTTCCTGGAATTCCTGCCCGTGATCAGGGTTGGGGCAATGGATGAGCGCAATTTCGTGAAAAAGGCGGTCAGCTGGGCTTTACGCCATATAGGCAAGAGAAACCCCGCGCTGAGAGGAGCCGCGATGGCCCTGGCCGGGGAATTGGCGGGGATGGAATCCAGGGCCGCCAGGTGGGTAGGCAAGGATGTGGTCAGGGATCTGAGCAAGAATAGGGGGTAAGCCACGATGAAATTATGGAGTGCTGTTGGGTAAACGCGACAACGAGCTGGTTGGCCTAAATTTTAGTTGTTGAATCAGGCTGAGCCTAGCCCCATAATATTCGGGTGAACATAGGGTTCCAGGAAATAATCCTGATATTGTTGGTCACACTCATATTCATGGGCCCCAAGGGAATGAAGAGCCTTGCAAGGCTCCTGGGCAATGTTGTTCACGAGTTTCAGAAGGCTAGGGACAGGGTCATGGACGAGCTGGAGGGGGAGGAGGACGAGGGGGAACCCAGGGACAATGACCGAACATGACGAGCTTTCTTATCATATTGATCGCATCATCCGTGGACATAGGCGGGGATTTTTCACTCGGCCTGAGCTACGCTTATCCATCGGTGAACCTCTTCCTGTTTAATCCTGGCTTTGAGAATCCCGCGCTAGCAAGGGGCCTGGTTGGTTTCAACAACAACCCCGCTGGCCTGGCCTATCTCGCAGGAGGAGAATGGGGGGAGTGCATGGGTGTTCTCGCAATCTCAGCATATTCTGGGATAAATGATACCGCGTTTCTACCGGTGGATTCAGCCGGACTGGACTCCTTGGGCATAATCTTCTCCGGGGATACCCTGAAGTTTCCGTATTCCTTCTCCGGCGGTGAGAAATGGGGCCTGGATTACCTCGCATACGGCGCGAGGATAGGCAAGAAGGGCGATTGGACCGTAGGGTTGGGCTTCACCAGGGGGGATTTTCTCGGTCTGGATATAGAGGGTGGGCTTCACGGCTCCGCACTGGATTCAATCACCTTCCAGGACACCATAACCAGCGCTGATATACCTGGCCTGCCCCAGGGAACCATCATACCCGTTTTGTTCGGCCTCGCAATGGGGGGAAACGCCAGCGTCAATATATCGGGCCACGGCGGTTTCACGACCCTGCCCTTTGTGGGCGCCATAGCCAGGAAATCCGGAGGCTGGTCATACGGGGCCGGGGTGAAGGTGACGCCGGTCTGGGGGAACGCGACCATGAGCGCGCTTGCCGCTGGGGACATATCCGGAACCGCCATCCTGAGAGCAGAGCCTTACTTGGGTGACACCTGGAGAATAGAGGCCGAGTTCACGGGCGAGCTTGAGAACGACACCCTGGTAAAATATTACCTGGACGGGAATGTGACCACTCTGAACCCCTCCCTGGTTCTGGGAATGGGATGGCAGGGCAGTTGGCTGGGGGTTGCCCTTGCCATAGAGCGCGGCTCGCCCACATCCATGACCGGAGATTGGGCACACTCTGCTATGTATCCCTGGGGAGGAATTGACTGGGACATAGATTATGACAGCCTGATAATTGACACCCTGAACCACATCATATCAGGTAAGGGAAAACTCATCATCCATGGTCTTGAAGAGGACACCGCGCACGCGGGCGGACCAATAGAGTCTTTTATTGGGAACGTGTCCGGAGCGAGGGTGGGGACGAGCATCGGCATTCCTCTGTCGGGTTTCCTCAACTGCCTGGGTTGTCTCATCCCCTGGCTCTCAGCGAGGCCGGTTGTGGAGATAATTGAGCCGGAGGCTGAGAGGTTCGTGCCGCGGGTCATCCTGGGAAACAGCCTCGGCATAATCCTGTCGGACAATGGAAAATACATGAAGATAAGTTGCGCGGGAAGCATCTCAACCAATACAAACATTCAGGTGAACCTGAGCGGTATCTTCTACTGGCAGAGCTACTTCTTCGGCGGCATCCCGATAACATCAATTCCAGTCCTGGCAGGGGGCCTGGGGGTAAGCTTCCCGGTTGGCTATGGAAGGGCTTACCTATCCGCTAGGGCGAACAGCTCAGGCATATTGAGCGCGATGGTGATGGGCTATGCTGGCGCTGAGACCAGCAAGAAATCACAGGTATACGCGTCTTTCGGCATGGGGTTTTCCTATCCGTTGGGACCGGTAAAAAGGGTGAGGAACTAATATGCCTTTGATGGAAATAAGCGTAGTGCCAATAGGAACGGGTTCGCCCTCTGTCTCATCATATGTGGCAGAGGTCATAAAAAAGCTCAGGGAAAGGGGCACGAAATACCATCTGGGGCCGATGGGCACGGTAGTAGAAGGTTCCCTGGACGAGCTTCTTGAAATAGCCAAAGAGCTCCACGCTGTCCCATTCGGAATGGGCGCTATGAGGGTCGTGACTACGATAAAGATAGATGACAGGAGGGACAGACCTCTTTCCGCGGAGGGTAAAATCAGATCAGTTGAGGAGAAACTGACATAGCCCTATATTGGATATATAGGTCAGCAAGCAGGCTACTGCCGGATGAACCCAGCGGTTTTCCGGCCGAGCCATATATTTGGTTTCACGGCGCTTCCATTGGCGAGGCTAACGCCCTGGGCCCGCTGGCGAGTCTGTTCGCGGATCAAATGCCGGTTGTCTTTACCTCCAATACCCAGGCCGGAATTGGTGCCGCAAAGGGCTTTGTCGCGTTCAGGTTTTGGGATAATCCACGGTTCGTCCAAAAAGGCCTTTCTCGCGCAAAAGCTCTGGTAGTAGCGGAATCGGAGCTCTGGCCAAACCTGTTGTTAACGGCGAAAAGAAATCGCGTCCCCGCTTTCCTGGCCAACGCGAGAGTCAACAGGGGAACCAGGAGGTGGCTGGCCGCGAGGTGGCTCCTCTCGGAGATGCTTTTGGCCTTCACGGAGATATATCCGAAGGACGAGACCGAGGCTAGAAAGATCATTGAACTGGGGGCGCCAGAAGAAAGGGTGGTATACTTGGGTGGGTTGAAGTTTGACTCTCTGGCGAATACCGCGCACGGTCAGCGAGAGGATTTTGGGTTTTCGGACAGCCTGCCGCTTGTTGTCTTCGGATCCGTTCGCTCCGGAGAATTCAGGGCAATAGCCGAGGCCGCGTCCATGCTGGAGGATTTCCATCTCGCTATCGCGCCCAGGCACCGGAATAGGCTTGGCAATCTAATTCACGAGCTGAGAAAAAGGGGCGTTTCCTTCAGAACGAGAACAGACAAGGAAAATCACGGGGTTCTCGTGTTTGACACGGTCGGGGAGCTCAGGGTTCTCTATTCTGTTTCGGATGTAGCTTTCGTGGGCGGAACACTCGCGCCATACGGAGGCCATAACATACTTGAACCAGCCGCACTGGGTGTCCCAGTGATATTTGGGCCCCACTACGAGAATCAGCCGTCGGAGGCCGAAGGCCTCACGGCGGCCGGCGGCGGGATCATCGTGCGAAACGCCACGGAGCTCGCGATGGTGGTAAGAAGGCTTCTGACGGACGAGGGCTCAAGGACATTGATGGCCCAAAGGGCAAAGGATTTCGTTGAAAGGAACCGGGGTGCATCCGGCAGAATATACAAGAGGATAATTAAGCTCCTGTGAGGTTTTTTATCCACAAGGTAAGGGATATAGCGAGCTCCCTGCTTTCCCGCCAGACACCCAGGTGGATGCTCTAGGCTGTTATTGTGGGAGTGGTAACAGGAATACTCGGCCTGGCTTATTATAGAGCGGTGGATGGGGCAATATGGCTCGTTTCGCTTCTAACCGGCTTCCACATGCCACTGCTGGCGGCGAGGGCAATCAGGAGGAGATAGCGGTGACATGGAAGTGGGTCCTGCTAGTGGCGCCAGCCATAGGAGGATTGCTCGTGGGGTTTCTGCACAAGCTCTACACCGCGGATACCATAGATGCCAGTGATGGCTACATAAACTTCTTCCACAGGCGAAGAGCCCTGATGGACATAAGAAAAAAACCTGGAGGCTTTTGACATCAATACTGACAATAGCCTCCGGTGGCCCTGCCAGAAAGGAAGGTCCTGTTATCTTTGCTTCAGGAGCTATGGGGAGCTGGCTGGCAAAACTGCTTCGGCTATCGGAAAAAGAGCGTTCCATACTAACGGTTTGCGGCGCGGGTGGGGGACTCGGTGCTGTCTTCAGGGCTCCTGTCGGGGGAGCGCTCTATGCCGCGGAGGTGCTCTACCGGCGGGCGGATGGGGAGAAAATGCATGGGTTGCCTCTCCAGGCGGACAGTGATAAGAGCATAGGAGAAAGAAATCACGAGAAGAAGACAGGAACCGGAAAAAGCGTGAGAGCTACCAGGCTGGCCAATTCAACGGAAGAAGTCCATTATAACGAAACCGAAGAATGAAATCAGGATCAGTAAACCCAAGCCCACCAAGAGCAAAACAGCCGCTCTCCTTGACTTAGTGATCCTGGGTGCGCCGGGTATATCCTTCACCAAATGCTCCTCAAAAACTATGTTGGTGATCCCGCAGTAAGGGCATGTTATATGTTCCTGGCCCTCGTCCACCCTGAGCGGCGCGCCACAATTCTGGCATTTAAGGGTTCTTATTTCCATAGGCTGAAATTATAGTGTTCCTCCTACCTTCTGGTCTAACTGACCTGTTCCCCCCTTACCCACACCCGCTCGGGGGTTGAATCAACTGAACAGAATCTCT
>JBMFOM010000106.1:0-5306 GCA_049969615.1 Caldifarciminota bacterium | reverse complement strand
CTGACCCATCCGGGCTTTCTCAAACCAGGGGGGTATGCTGAGAATCAAAAATGAGCACATCCGGGGAAAGGATCACATGATTAAACCTCTCTTTCGCGCATTGGTTCACCTGAGAATAAAGGCGAGCCTCGTTGTTCTGTTCTCGTGCCCGACCAGGGCGATGTAAAGCCCTTCTCTCAGATCAAGCCCAATGGGGTTTTCTCCGCGCGAGAGCTCTGTGTTCAACGACAGGACAGGGCGCCCCACTGGGTCATATATCCTTACTGTCGCATTGCCACCATGAGGGGACACAATCCAGAGGGTATTCCCGGAGAACCAGGCCTTTATCCGGGTTTCCTCGGATGGGTTCTCGGCTATATCCTCATACACAGGCCCGCAACCCGCGCCCGGGGAGTCTATTATCCAGAGGTTATATGTCCCTGAGCCGGCCATGGTTATCTCCGAGCACCCATCCCCGTCGGTATCACCTATTGTCACATCGTGCACATCGGAACCACCGGTGGCCTCAACCTTCCACTGCTTTGCCCCGCTTTCGCCGGCCAGGCAGTATATCCAGCCCGGATAGGTCTGGACTATGACCTCCCAGGCCCCATCGCCGTCAATGTCGGCTATGGCGACGCCCCTGTGGACATCCCCGGCCAGGGTGTCTGACCTCCAAACCACGGATCCATCGTAGCCTCTGAAGCAGTGAACGCGATCGTAAAGCCCCGGAGCGCCTGAGGAACTGCCGCCCGATCCTATGACCACATCAAGCCAGCCATCGCCGTTCAGATCGGCTATGCCCATGCCCTGCTTGTAAGATCCGCTTCCAGAGGGAACCCTCTGGCGCCAGAGGATGCTAAAGCTTGTGCCGGAGGGCTTCAGGCACCAGAGCGAATCCGGGCTCACCCTGGATAGGAACACCTCCATGATCCCGTCCTTGTCCACATCCGCGATGGCAGGGGCGGATTTGATGGTTCCGGCTTCCATATAAAGGCTCGCGAGCCGGACCCCCGTGGCCGCGTTCCACATTATCAGGGTGTCTCCAGAGTTTGAGATGACCTCAGGGTCACCGCCGGGTATGACCTGACCCACAGCGGGCGCGTAGTCACCGTTAAGCGCGCGAGCAGACCAGAGCTTTTGCCCATCGGTGGGTCTCAGACACCAGAGGGAATCCAGCCTCTCGTCCCCGAAGATTATCTCCGTGGTCCCGTCACCGTTGACATCGTATAGGGTTGGCGAGGTTGGGATTGGGCCGTCATAGGGGCCATAGAGACCGGGCCAGTCAGTTGCTCCGGTGGTGGCTACCCGGCACCAAACAGCTCCAACATCGGTGGTGGTATATATATTAGAGTGGAGCACCTCCACGGTCCCGTCGTTGTCTATGTCCCAGACCGCAAGAGCGGTTCCCTGGGAGCGCGTGTTCGCCAGGGGCCATATCCAGGCAGTCTGATATGTGCCGCTGAGATACCTCAAGGCCCATATGCAATCAGGGTCTCCGTATGTATTGGCCAGGAATATGTAGGAGATGCCCCCTATCACGGCTATGGCCGGGCCCTCTGATTCCGTGCCGCCATCCAGATCAATGCGTGTGACCGTTGGGGTGGTGCTCATCGCCCCGCGCAGGGTCTGAACCCTCGTGTGCTGGGCATCCCCGCCATACATGGGCCACCATCCTGGTATCCAGGCCTGGGATAGCAGCAATATAATTTCAATCATCCTAACACCTCCATATGCGTGGGGCTTATTTAAGGAATTAACTGAAACGGAACTGAAACAGAACCGGCAATTCCCTTGCAAAGATTGGAGGAAGCTGATATTGAACCCTGTTCCCTTGGACAGAGCGCTCCCGGCCCAAACCAAAATGGGGTGGGTGAACCGGTATTAGCATTTGAAATCGGATATTGTTTTGCTACATAGTCTTCAGTCGTAAAGGAGAATTTTTATGTTCACGAGCCTGATAGGGATACTTTTTGTCCAAACCCCAAGCCAATACTTGGGAATAACAGTCGGCAAAACCGCTGTTTATAGCGGACGCTATAAACACAACAGCTACACTGGAGGAACGGACACAGCGCGGATGATGGACACCATGAGGGTAACCGAGACCTTCACATACAACGGCCACGAGGCATTCAGAATATTCAATGTTAGGCACACGACTGCTGGCACTAACATAGACACCGCGTTTACGGACTCCGCGTGGAACGACCCTCCGTGGCTCATGGCGCGTGGCAGGGTTTCTGACACCATATCCCGCGATGTTTTTCACATGAGGACCCCATTCACCAAGGGGGATAGCTGGTCAACCGGCATAGAGGGAAACTACAGGGACAATTTTGACGGGTATCCCGGCCTTGACCTCATGGAGATAAGGAGCGAGATAGTCACGGTTGAGGACTCTGAGATCGTGAGTGTCCCTGCTGGAACATTCTTCACCTGGAGGCTAAAGAAGGACACGCGCGTCTGCATAAAACAGTGTTCCAACCCTGTCCTAGACTCCGTACTGGCCCAGCGGATCACCTATATGTGGTGGTCTCCGGGAAACTGCGTGGTTAAGGACACAACTGCCACCATAGCGACCGCATATGTTCTGGGCAATCCCATGCTAGACGAGACCTACGAGTCCAGGTCATTGACATACATATCGGGGGTAGATGAGGCCTCGCGCTCAGAGGGGCCAGTGAAACTTCTCTCGCCCAACCCGACCTGGGGGTTCATTGTCCTCTCAAGGCCTCCCGCCGGGATGCTCTGTGTGGAGATATATGACCCTGCCGGAAAGCTCACGCTTTCGGGTTCAGTATCCGATGGCTCGGAAATGGCTCTTGATATAAGCGCCTTCCCAGTAGGCGTGTATTTCCTGAAGGCCAGCCTGGATTCCAGGCCCGCGCTCTTCGCGAGGGTCATCAAAACTAGATAATCTGGAGGGCGTGGGTTTTCCCGGTCCGGAGCAGGCTCAATCTCAAGCAAATCCGAGCAATTCAGCGACGCTCATATCCCAGATTTTGCGGCAGGCCGTAAGCCTTGAATTACCGATGGATCAGCCTACATAAGATCGATCAGAGACCTCTGATAAAACAGTGATAACTCACTGGTTTGAACCAGGAACGTTTTGTCCAAGGGAACAGGTTCTAAGAGGGGCCACCTACAAAATCCCGCCACGAGGGCATTTCCTCAGGGTTCTAGATATGATGAGGCTCCCGGATAAGGACAAACTGGGATCTTCGGGGTTTCAAGACTTAGAACCATTGCCCCAGAATCTGTCCGGTTTTCACAGATACTAAAATATTTGATCCTGCGCAGGAAGTAGCTTATAAATCACGATCCCTCGGCAGGTTCCCGCGGGTTCATATAGCTCAGCAACCCTAGCCAGCTCAGCCCGGAACGCCACCGCGTCTGAGACCGGATAGAAATCCCTCCAAAGGACTGGCTCTCCCGAAGTGTCAACGACTATTATCTCGCATTCACCTATGCCGTGCGGGAATATGCTCATCCTCCACCTCCTGCCTATCACCGAGGAATAGACCCCAGCCTGGTCAGAGACGCAGACCGATACATCGGGGTCTTTTGGAACCGTTTTCTCCAGGAATTCCCTGACCTCCTTATCTCTCTGATCAGGAATGTAGCGGGAGAAATGATAGGCGCTCTTCGGTTTTGCCCAGAACTCATAGCTAAGCGGCGAGGCCGAGACGAACATGTGGAAGAACGCGGCGGAGACGAGGAGCCCCAAGGCCAAGGAAGAGGGCTTTTTTGCCCCCCTCAGAACAAAGATCAGCGCATATATGGCTGGCGCGACCAGGGACGCGGAATACTGGTATCGGATGGAGAAGTTGGTTGGGTTGCTTGAAGCGAGGGAGGCTATGGCGTGTGGCAATGCCGGGAGCAATTCAAGGGGGCTTGCCAGGGGCACGAATGTAAATGGCCCGAGAATGTTTATTATGTAAACCAATTTCGCCGGAATATAATGCGGATTGAACCCCTGATAAGCGGCGTAATACGGGTATGCCTTGTCCATAATGGAGGGTATTAGCCAGAAAACAGAGAGACAGAACCACGCGATTCCAGCCAAGGCTATAATCGTTCCCTGCCACCTCGCCTTGCCCTTCCAGAGGGTATATAGGCCCAGCGCGGCCCCGGAGAGCGCGAGCGGTTCCTTTATCAAGATCAGGAGAACCCCAAGGATGAGAAAGAGCCATTTTTTGCCCCTCTCCAGGGCTATGGTCGCGCCAAAAAACAAGGCTGGCCAAAGGCATTCTGGGTGAAAATCAAACAAATTGAGCCAGGATGTGCCGGGATGCAAGAGAAAAGTGAGGCCGACGACCATTGCCGGAAAAGGGTTCAGGTAAATCCTTGCCAGCCGGAAGGCCAGATAACCAGCCATGGCAAGCGTGGCAGACTGCACGATGAGCATACTGAAGGGGTGAGGGATTATCCGGTAAACGATTGCCGGGAAAACCATTATGGGCATGGTGTGGGTGTAGCTCTCAAGGAGCCTGAGCCATTCCCCGTGGGATATTCGCCACAGGGCATTCTCAAACACCCCGAGGTCCATTGCCGCGGGGGTCATTGACATGTAGCGCAGGCAGGTCAGGACACAGAAGAGAACGAAATATATGACTGAGGCTGTTGATACGGCTATAGACGCGGCCCTCCACGATGGGTTTATTCCCCTGCCCCATCCCCTCCTGTGCGATAGCCAGACATAGACGCCCAGGAGCGCGGACGCTATTGCCTGGGTTATGAGGACATCAGCTTTCATAGACCAAGCTCGCCAGCCACACCCTGCATGGCGGAAAGGCAGAGAACGAGAAATTCATCCAGGCCAAGACCAAAGGATTCGCAAGAGGCCATCTGCTCTCTGGACGCGCCGGCCGCGAAACGACGCTCCTTAAACCGCTTCTTTAGGAATTCCAGGTCAAGGCCCGCAAGGGTTTTCGTCGGGTGCATGAGCGCGCACGCGACGATAAAACCCGTTGTCGGATCAACAGCATAAAGGACGCGCTCAATCTCGGTTTCAAGGGGTTTCTTCTCCGCGTGCGCGAGGATAGCGTTCAGGACACCCGTGTCGTTAAAACCCATAGCCATCAGCCTCTCAACCGTGACAATGCCGTGCTTGGAGAAATCCTCCGATGTCTCGTGGACATCAAGGTCGTGAAGGAGGCCCGCGATCTCCCACCTCTCAGCGTCCCTGCCGAGCTTCTGCGCCACGGCTCTCATACAAGCGGCACACGCGATCATGTGTTTCACGAGGTTCCTGTTCGGAACACTGCTCTTGATAAGCGCGAGGGCTTCGTCCTTGGTCATGGCGAATATTATATACTTAGCGG
>JBMFOM010000105.1:0-5466 GCA_049969615.1 Caldifarciminota bacterium | reverse complement strand
TCCTGCTAAGCTAAGTCTTAGAGCCATCGGCACTTTCGCCGAACTCCTTGATGGACAAGGACTTAGTAGGGGTTGAAGGTGGGTCGGGTGAGGGAAATTACCCCCTTGATTATTCCTCCCTGATCCATTATAATATCGATCTAGATGAGAGATATGGAGGTGTAAGTATGAGCACCTTAGCCTTTTTGCTTATAGGTCAGGTCTATGCGTTCCAGAATGACTGGTCAGGCGGGCCCGGCGTTCAGGGGCCGGTAATGGCGTGGGGAAACAGGTTCTGGCAATCTCAGAACATCAACTACGCCAACCCTGGGATTCTTTCCCTTGTCGCTATCCTGGTGACCCCCGGGAACTGGACCCTTCGCTTCACAGACCCCGGCGGAAAGCACCACTACCAGGGTTTTTCCGCTTTTGACATAGACGGTGACGGGGACAGAGACCTCATCCTCTTATCCGGCGAGATAGTTCGGTGGTATGAGTTCATCGCTAACTGGACATATATTCCCCACGACATAGCCAACCTCGGGACCCTGACTAGTGAGGGCTACGCGGCTGTTTGGGCCGACGACTTTGACGGCGACGGAGACGGTGATGTTGTGGTCGCGGATATGGGTTCCGGTAATCCGAATGGGCGCCTCGTCTTCTTCAGGAACAGCGGAGGGGTCTGGGCCGCGACCACCCTGACCAACAGCTCACGCTCCAGGGTTTTCTCCGCTGATTTTGACGGCGATGGGGACAAGGATATGCTGGTTTCCAACCGTAGCTGGTATGATGTCCCCGGCATCTGGCTCTACAGGAACGATGGCCTCGGGAACTTCACGGAAGAAGTGATCTGGCTTCCGGGCACGGATGTGTGGCGACTGGCCATAGGCGACCTTGATGGAGACCTTGACCCGGACTTTGTAGCGACCGGCTGTTGCGGGACGATGAGGGCCGAGGTTTTCCTGAACAACGGTTCCGGCGTATTCACCAGGTTCCAAGTCCCCTACAACTTCAACTGTGTAGACGGCATGTGGCTGAATGACCTTGACCGTGATGGCGATCTGGACATAACCGTGGCCACATATCCCAATGCCGCCGGGCAATATAGATTTGAAGCCTTGCTGAACGATGGGACCGGCCTCGGCTGGACATGGGTTGCCCTCACCGGGAACGCAAGCGCTTACACCGACGGCTCAATAGCCAGGGACATGGATCTGGACGGCTTGGCGGATATATCCGCGGGCTGGTCAAGTCTCGGTTACTTCAGGCAGAGCCTTCCTTTCCCGACCTTCACCGAGTATTTCATTACCTCATTCTACAACTCCCACTGGATATATCCCGACGACGCGGATCAGGTATCCTGCACCCCTGACATAGACATATTTGCCACCAGGGAGGGCCAGCACGCCATCTACGAGAACAGGGTCAACTCATCGTTCGCCCCACGGGGTTGGCTTGAGTCATCAATCCTCCAACTGCACGCTGTTGGTGACTCCGGCGGCGCCATATCATACCTTGGATGGGGCTATGCCTCCTGTATTCCCAACGATTCCGCGGCCTCTGTGTTCTGGCGCATGGGCAACACCGTGGCCGAGATACTCGCGGCCCCGTGGATAGGCCCCATATTCCTACCCCCTGGTCATGGAGCTGACTCTGTATTCCTCGGTACCCCCTGCAAGAAGTATTTCCAATATAGGATAGAGCTTCGTGGCGATAACATCAACAACGAGATAGCCACCCAGGGCGGGCTGTGGATCAAATACACATCCTGTCCTCTCAGCGAGGATGTCAAAGAGGACACCCCTCCCATGCCCTCTGTGTTCAGGATGGCCCAGATGGGCGATGCGCTAGTGCTCCAGCTACCAGGCCCCACATCAGCTAGGCTCGCGCTCTACGACGCCACGGGCAGGCTTGCCCGGGTCCTCCACGAGGGTCAGATAGGCCCAGGTGTCTTTGAGTTCAAGCCGGATGTCCCCTCAGGAATCTACATGGCCGTGTTCAGGAGCTCGGAGAGGACAGCAACGGCGAAGGTGGTTGTGAAATAGGAACTATCCCCTCCTGAATAGCTTCCTGGTGAACTCAAGGCCAGCGAGGTGGGTCAATCCAAGATATATTCCCGTTCCAACCACCAGCTCAATTGAGACCGAGAGCCATGGGTTCATCCGCGTCACCAGGAACCACACCGGAATATAAGAGACTCCAGCTATGCCCAGGATCATCAAAAGCTTCCCGGTCCACTCTGAGCCTAGTGGTGTTCTCCACCTGAGATAGGCTGCTTGGACCCACCCGGATATCCCTGTTGCCAGCGCGAGGCCAGCGAAACCCATCAACGGAGCGAGGGCCAAGGAGAGCGCGATGTTCGTGCCCGCGCTCAGGAAGAACGAGGTGTTCGGGTCCCTGGTCTTCTTGAGCGCGAACATGTAGTTCAAATAGACCCTGGACAATGATATGCCCGGAACCCCGAGGGTGTAAAGGATGAGGGCCTGGGCCGAGTAAAAGCTGTCCAGGATGCCAAAATTGCCCCTGCCGAAGAGGATGTGAATTATTGGCTGGGCAACCATAATGATGAATACGGTTGCCGGGGCTATGAAGAAGAAACTGGCGACCTCGCCAGAGGAAAGGTCTTCATTTGGCTGGGTATCCCTCGCGGCCCTCTCTGCCATAGCCGGCAGGACAACGGTCGCCACACCAACACCGAAAAGCCCCAGAGGCAACTGCATTATCCTGAACGCGTAGTTCAGGTAAGCGACAGCGCCCGTCCCTAGGAACGAGGCTATTAAGGTATTGACCAAGAGAGTTAGCCTGGAGAATCCCGTTGAGACCAGCACTGGCACAAGGAGCCTGCCAAAGCTTTTGATGGATGGGTGTCTGAAATCCGGCCTCTTCATCCTGAATCCCCTGAGGAACGGGAACTGGAATACGACCTGGAGCGCTCCGCCTACGAGCGTTCCGAGCGTCAGGACTATGGCCCTGCTGGTCATGTCCCTGCACCATAAGGCCGCGCCCGCGGCCAGAGCCACTGTTCCGAGGTTCAGGAGAGCGGGAGACAGTGCTGGGACAAAGAAATTCCTTTTGGTGTTGAGCAGGCCGGAGGCTATTGCTGAAGCCGATACCAGTATTATCAGAGGGAATATGAGTCTCGTGAGATCAATTGTGAGGGCCATTTTCTCCGGCGGAAAGCCCCAGGTTATCAGTTTGACCAACCATGGCGCCAGAATTATGCCTATAAGGGTTAGGGCTGAGACGACCGTGCCCAAAAGGAGCACTATGGTAGACAGAAAGCTCTCTTGATTCCTGAACCTGTCCCTCGCCTCTATGAACGATGGAATAAATGCTGTCTGAACGACATTCTCCGCGACCATGTCCCGAAGGAGCATGGGGATTCGCATGGCCGCGTAGAAGGCGTCCGCGGCATCGCGCGCGCCCAGGAGATAGGCTATGGTGGCCTCCCTGACCAGGCCCAGGACCCTTGAAACAAGCGTCCCCGCTATGAAGCCCTTTATTCCCTTCATCTCACCCTCAGCGTTCCCTCAAGGCTTACCTCGTTTCCCCAGTCATCCCTCGCGGTTATGTGCCACGGGTGATCCCCTGGCATCAGGGGAAACAGGGGCCTGTAGGAGTATTTGCCTTCTTCTGGGTCAAAATCCCCTGGTACCCATTCCCCGTCAACGAGAAGGTATACATCCTTCACCCCTGTGCCATCGTCTCTGAGCTTGAACTCAATCGCGCGCGGGCCTTCCGAGATCTTCGTGATCTCTGGGGGTTTAGTGTCTTTCAACGCGTGTAGAAAACCGAACCTACCGGCAGGCGCGTCCGTTGCCTTGCCAGCGTACCTGAAGCCCTTTCCGTTCGCGTCAGAGATGTATATGCCTAGCGAATCTGGCTCCTGCAGGAAGAGCGTGCAACGCGCGGTGACCGGCGGGTACTTAGGCAGGATGGCAACCCTCTGGCTGTCCTTGTAAAAAACCAATTGCGTTGAACACGCCAGCCCTGTGGCTGGCGCCCTGATACCCCAACCAAAGGCCGAGGCCTCGCCTCCGTCGGGTCCGATGGTTTTGGTGACCAAACGGAATCCCATCTCGTCAATGGAGGTGTCGCGGTTTATCCAGTATAGATAACCCGAATCCGTCTCCATCAGGGGTGCTAGGTCCTTCAGTTCATTCCTTGATACTATCAGTGTTCCATATCCGAACGCCCTGAGCGAGAACCCCTTTTCTCTTATGTCCCATGAAGTCGGTGGCCTATAAGCTGGTGACGATGCCCCAACCTTTAGGGTGAATTTCAGGAAAGTCCTGTTCCCCGCGCAGTCCCAAACCTCTGCCCTTCCACAGTGAGTTCCCTCCGGGAGCTCAAGGTATGGCAATGCCCTTGCGGGTATCATCTCCTCTCTTGGTGAGAGAAACCAAGTCCTTATGGGCGATGCGGAGTTCGTTCCACCGTTGAACGCGTAGAGAGCGTCTGCCCACCCGTTGTCCTTTGGGTCCATACTAGAAAAATCCAGCGAGAAGATTAGGCTATCGCCGATGCTTATCCTCGCTCCCCTTATCCCCACTCCCACGCCCCACACATCCTGCGCCCAGAGAAGAAGTCCAAAACGCCCTGAAACCCTAATGGTTTCAGGGATAGAGTTTCCTCCTGCCGGATAAAACCTCTCAAATGGCAGTCCTTCTACCATGCCTCCTATGGGCACGGCGGAGATCCCCCTTATTGTGGGCGGGATTGTATCCGGATAACGAAACCCAAGCTCCCACGGGTTGATGAGCCTCCCCGCGGAGTCATATATTTCAAGGTGGAGGTGCGGGGGACCCGCGCCCGTCTCTCCCGAATACGCGACCACCTGTCCCTTTCTTACCTTGATTGCCATCTCTATTGTGCCCGTATCCGTGCGGTTTTCCTTCCTGAACAGATAAACCAGCGAATCCGTCCTGGGCGTGAACCTGTCAAGGTGAACATACCGGATGATGAGTCCACGTTCGGTCATGAGCCAAAGGTTCTTTCCGTATCCCCACGGCGAGAACGAGGCCCTGAAGAGAACGCCGTCGTCAAGGGCGAGAACCGGAATCCCCGTCTGTCCGAATGTGCTGTAATCCAGGCCAGCGTGGAAGTGCAGGTGCCTGTATTCCCCGAATGACGAGGTTATCCTGAAAGAATCCAGTGCCAGCGGCTGGGAGAGGCCCCCGGCCGTGATGGTTAAGATGACAGCGAGATTTCCCAACTCGTTTAACGACAAATCTTAAGGGGCGAGCACAGGGGGGTTCAATCATTCATCAACAATGGCTGGCATCCACGCCTCCTTTTTTCAACCCAGATTCTGCGGCAGGCTGTAGGCCTTGAATTACCAATGGATCAGCCTACCTAAGGTTGCTCAAGATTGCTCAGTCTACCTTCGGAACTCGGCCGCCGCAAAATCTGGTGTCCCTAGGAAACATAAACTCAACCCTGACACCAAAACCCTCATTTTAGGGGTCTGTCCTTGGAAACCCGCGT
>JBMFOM010000104.1:0-5483 GCA_049969615.1 Caldifarciminota bacterium | reverse complement strand
CGGATAAGCCTCGGCCCAGGAGTCTACCTCTGGAAGGCAGGGCAATACAGGGGCAAGGCAGTCGTAAGATAATCCCCCCGGCCTTGACGATCCTGCTCATAAAATCAGGAAATTTGCCGATCCTGCTAAGCTAAGTCCTAGAGCCATCGGCGCTTTCGCCGAACCCATTGACGGTCAAAGACTTAGGAGGGATTAAAGGTGTGTCGGGTGAGCGCGCGAGCTTGCGGGCCAGAAGGCCGTTGGGTTAAAATATCAACATGATAGAGATTATCAAGCAGATTCCAGATCAGGTTGAGGGCGCTTTCAGCCTGGAGATACCGCGAGTTGAACCCAGAAAGGGCAGAATCTACATATGCGGCATGGGAGGGTCGGCCGCGTCCGGGGACATCCTGAGGACACTGGCGCCCGGAAGGCCGATTGAGGTGATTCGGGATTATCATTTGCCCGATTTTATGTGCCAGGAAGACGCCGTGGTGGCAATAAGCTACTCCGGCAACACAGAGGAAACCCTCTCAGCATATGCACAGGCAATTGAAAGGGGAACCGCGACGCTCGTCATAGCCTCTGGCGGAAAGCTCCTGGACTTTGCGAGAAGGGACGGGGTTCCTCACATAGTCATACCGGGTGGTCTGCCGCCTCGGTGCGCGCTTGGCTGGCTGATGTCTCCCCTTCTGCTCGCCCTGGCCAGGGTGGGAATGATCCCCGCGGAGCTGGAGGAGGAACTGAGAACAGCGCCTGATTTCCTGAGAAACCGGATGCCTTCCCTTGAGGGCCCGGACTCGCCAACCCTTGACCTAGCGAATAAGTTCCGCAGCAGATTGCCTTTCATCTACGCGTCAGCGAGGTTTTATCCGGTGGCGTTCCGATGGTGCGCACAGATCAACGAGAACGCGAAATCGCTTGCCCATCCGGCCGCACTGCCCGAAATGGATCACAATGAGGTCTCCGGCATAGTCAACCCGAAGAATTTTGTCGAGCATGTCTGGGCCGTGTTCCTCCGGTTTCCGGAGGATTATGAGAGGACATCCGCGAGGGCCGACATAACAGCTGACCTGATTAGGGACTCCGTGATGGGCATAACCCACCTCAGGCCAGAGGGAACCTGCACATTGCACAGGGTCCTCTGGACCCTGCTGTTCGGAGACATCGTGAGCTATTACCTGGCCCTGGTTTACAAGGAAGATCCGTTTGCCATACCGCGGATTGATGTGCTAAAGGAGAGGCTGGGCAGGTTATGACCCAGATTGAGCCTGTCCCATAATAGGGTTATTGAGGTCTTCCCCAACCTCAAACCCTTGATCTGTTTCACATCTTGAATTTATAATATCAGCGTGATTGGTGCGGTGGTTTTTGATCTGGACAACACCCTTCTGGATTTCAACAGGATGAAGGAGGCCGCGGTCTCATCAGCCGCAGAGGCAATGATTGATGCCGGGCTTGGCGGTACCCGTGAGGAGATAATGAGGGGCATTTATGAGGTTTATGAGCGCAAAGGCATAGAGGCCCAGGATGTCTTGAATTGTTATCTGGACGAAAAACTCGGCAGGGTGGAGTACAAGATCCTCGCGGCTGGCGTCGTGGCATACAGGAGGGCGAAGGCTGGCTCCATGAACCTGTTTCCGGGCGCGCGTTATACCATAATTGAACTGCTCAGGCGCGGGATAAGGCTGGGCATACTCTCGGACGCGCCTGCTCTGCAGGCCTGGACGAGGCTGGCGGAGCTGGGCCTTCATCACTACTTCGGCGCTGTGGTTACGCTTGATGATACCGGCAAGAGGAAACCCGATCCAGAACCATTCCGGTTGATCCTGGACAGACTCCGTGCTCAACCCCATGAGGCCATAATGGTCGGCGATTGGGTGGAGAGGGATATGGAAGGAGCGAGGCGCGTCGGGATGAGGACCGCGTTCGCGAAATACGGCTCAAATCAGGAGCCACCCTACGGGGTGGATTATATCCTTGAAAAGATCTCTGACCTGCTGTGGGTCATAGGAGAGAACGGGCATGAGATACAAATGTGAACTCTGCGGAAAGGAGTTCCGAACATATCCCTCTTGGGTGAAGAGGTATCCCATAGCCGGAACGAGGTTCTGTTCCCATGCCTGTGCGAAGAAGGCTCTTGGGATTGAATCCAGCATAAAGAAATGCCTTTGGTGTGGCAAGGAGTTCACCCCCAAGAAAAAAAGCAGTCGGTTCTGCTCCGCCCCCTGTTATTCGGCATATCGTCAAGCGCAGTTGCAGGCGCAGTCAATAGAAAGGGAATGTCCGGTCTGCGGAAAGAAGATACGGAATGCCAGAACGAAATACTGTTCTCGCGAGTGCTTTCACATCAGCATGAGGGGGCCGAGGGGACCGAGGCCATCAAAGTGGATTGAGCTTGTTTGCCCTGTTTGTGGAAAGACCTTCAGGATATACAAGAGAGATCTGGTCACGAAGAAAGGGACAATAAGGACATTCTGCTCCCCAACATGCTCCGCAAAGGGCCGGTGGAAGATGGGCATAAAACCCAAACTAGCAGACTGAGGTAGACCCAATGAACGATCCCCTCCCGCCCAGGCATGACTTCGCATCGTCGGAGGCGAGGTGGTATGAATTCTGGGAAAAGAAGGGGCTTTTCAGGCCCAGGCCTGGCAAAGGAAGGTTCGTCCTGATGATGCCGCCGCCCAATGTCACGGGGATCCTGCACATGGGCCACGTGCTCAACAACACCATTCAGGATGTCCTGGTCCGGTGGCACAGGATGAGGGGCGAGGAAACCCTCTGGCAACCAGGCATTGACCACGCTGGCATAGCCACCATGAACAAGGTTGAGCAGGAGATAGCGAGGGAAGGCAAAACCAGGTTTGATGTCGGAAGAGATGAGTTCATCAAGAGAACATGGGCGTGGAAAGAGCGCTACGGCGGCACAATAATCAAGCAGTTGCGAAGGTTGGGGTGCTCAGCGGACTGGGAAAACCTCGTCTTCACAATGGACCCAGGATATTCAAGGGCAGTGCTCACCGCCTTCGTTGATCTCTTCAACGCTGGCTTGATATACAGGGGAAAGAGGCTGATAAATTGGTGCCCTCGTTGCAAAACAGCACTCTCGGACGACGAGGTTGAGCACGAGGACACGGTTTCTCACCTCTGGTATATAAGATACCCCCTGGCCGAGGGAGGGGGTTATTTGGTAGTTGCCACGACCAGGCCTGAGACATACCTGGGGGACACAGCGGTTGCGGTCAACCCGAATGATGACAGGTTCTCAGGCATCATAGGCAAAAAGGTAAGGCTACCCCTGGTGAAATGGGAGAGAAGAGATACGGAGGGTAATCCGGTCCCGCCGGAGATTCCCGTCATAGCCCACAGGGCAGTTGACCCGGAGTTCGGAACAGGCGCTGTGAAGGTCACCCCAGCCCACGACCAAGCGGACTACGAGATAGCAGAGGAAACGGGCATCCCCATGGTCCAGGTTATAGACCAGGCCGGGGTTATGACTGAGAACGCGGGTCCCCTTGCCGGACTCACGAGGGAGGAGGCTCGCGAGCGCGTCATAGCCGAGCTAGAAAAGGGAGGATTCCTTGAAAAGGTTGAGGGTTATACCGTTCCCCTCGGCAAGTGCTACAGGTGCAATACCCCAATAGAGCCTGCCCTTTCTGAGCAGTGGTTCGTGAGGATGAGAAAGCTCGCCGGACCCGCTACTGAGGCAGTCAGAACCGGCAGAGTGAGGATAATTCCCTCCTACGGCGAGAAGATATTCTTCAATTGGATGGAGAACATAAGGGACTGGTGCGTGTCAAGGCAGATATGGTGGGGCCACAGGGTCCCGGTGTACTATTGCGATGACTGCGGGGAGACATTCGCGAGCGTGGACAGGCCAACTGGTTGTCAAGAGTGCAATTCGGCAAACATCAGGCAGGATGAGGATGTCCTGGACACCTGGGCCTCCTCGTGGCTATGGCCCTTTGCGACTCTGGGTTGGCCCGAGCGAAGCGAACGATTGGAAAAGTATTATCCAGGGGATGTCCTGGTCACTGGCTGGGAAATACTCTTTCTCTGGGTTGCCCGCATGATGATGGCCGGCGCGAGGTTCATGGGAGAGATGCCCTTCCACACCGTGTATCTGCACGGGATAGTTAGGGACGAGCGCGGGCGCAAGATGGAGAAATCACTGGGCAATTCCCCGGACCCCCTTGACCTCTTCAAACAATACTCGGTTGACGGAGTAAGGATGGGCATCCTGTTCATAACCCCTGAGGGAAGGGATGTGCTCTTTTCGCTCAAATCCTGTGAGATAGGGCGCAACTTTTCCAACAAGCTCTGGAACGCGGCGCGGTTCGTCCTATCAAATGCCGGGGGCGAATTCCGGGGCCTGCCCGAGGAACTGGCACTTGAGGACAGGTGGATTCTCTCCCGTCTTGACAAGGCCATTCTCCGGACCACAGAGCTCCTGGGATCATACGAGCTCAATACCGCCATAAAGACCTTGTATGATTTTCTCTGGTCAGAGTTCTGCGACTGGTTCCTGGAGGCAATAAAGCCCAGAACACAGACTGGGGACAGGTCAGGGGTTGATGTCGCGCTTTGTGTTCTGGAAAACTATTTGCGGCTCCTGCACCCCTTCATGCCCTTCATAACCGAGGAGCTCTGGCAGTCCTTGCCGAACAAAACCGAAGAATCAATTATGATCGCGCCCTGGCCCAAGATCATGGGCAAGGTTGACGAGGGCGCGGAGGCTGATTTTCGTGTGGTGATGGAGATCATCTCGGGCACAAGGGAAATCAGGGGGACTTTCGGTGTTCCCAGGGAAGCCAAGCTGGGCTTGGTTCTAAAGGATTCGCCGGAGACCCTGACCCTGGCAAAGGAAAACCTCGCCATCCTACGGTTTCTCGCGGGCATAGATGAGCTCACGGAATCGGATAGCCCGCCTCGTGGTTCCGCCATCATCCCCTCAAAGTCCTTTGAGGCTTATGTTCCCTTGTCCGGCATAATTGATATTGGTAAAGAGAAATCCAGGATTGAAAAGGAGATAGCCGAGCTATCCCGTCAGGTTGAAAGGATGAGTGCCCGGCTCTCTGATGCTAATTTCCTCCAGAAGGCGCCCATGGAGGTCATCCGGGAACAGAGGCTCCGTTTCGCTGACATGGAGGCAAAGCTGGAGAGGCTCATGGATCAGTTGGAGAGGCTCTAGGGGGGTCATATCACCCCGGGGCCTTTCTATTTCACCGCGCCGTAGCGTACGTGAGAACGTTTTTGTTTTTATGGAAGGTTTTCGCCGAACAAGTTCGGCGTTCTGGTGAGCTCCTGAGTCTCCCCAGGATAAATCCTGGGGCATCCGGGCTTTGGCGTTCTGGTGAACTCCTGAGTCTCCCCTTTGATACCCCGCAATGGAAGGTTTTCGCCGAACAAGTTCGGCGTTCTGGTGAACTCCTGAGTCTCCCCTTTGATACCCCGCAATTTATTGCGGGGAGCCTCATGAGCGGAGCAAGAACCCCGAATTTATT